>JAFUAD010000058.1 GCA_017460835.1 Oscillospiraceae bacterium | reverse complement strand
TGTTGTGCCGTTCAGCCAGCACTCCACGATCTCAAATTCAAGGTCAATGCAATTCTTAAATTCCTCATCGTCCTCACGGCATTCCGAATTGTTTATCATGTCGATAAGCGTTTCAAAATTCCATTGATCTTCGGGGTACATAGCGAAAATCAGAGCGATATACGCAGTATAGAGCAATTTCTCCGCTTTCACCCAAAAATCATCGCCGGACGGCTGCTGAGAAGAAGAGGTGTTTTTGATAAGCACTTCCACAAATTTCAGAATATCCTTCTCACGGTTCTTCTTGCTGATATATGCAAACGGGTTATAGTGCATCGACTTTGCGAAATCAATGGTATTGAATACCTTGATCTTGTACGGTTCATAGACAGGAACGTATTTGCCCTTTTCGTCCTTGATGTACTTGCCGTCAGGTGTTTTCTGATACACGATTTTTCCGTTTACACGCTTCGGGCGGCCCCGTTCAAGCATCTTTCCGCACTCGACCAATACCGTCCCTTTCGGATCGGTCACAACATAGGAGGAGTGCTTCTGCATCAGGTTCGGCTTGACAAAAAATCTGGTCTTACCTGAACCTGAACCGCCGATCACAAGAATATTTTTGTTACGGGCGAATTTCGGAGCAGAGGGCTTGCCCATTGTAAGAGATTCGGTCTTTGTGAGAATGACATTGTTTTCGGGGCAGGATAAGTCCATATACGGCTCAATATCCTTTTCACCGCCCCACACGGCAGAACCGTACTCCTCACCTTGACGGAACTTCTTGCGGTTTTTCGACTTGACATAGAGGACTAACCTCATGACACCCGCCAAACCCAAGCCGAAAAGAAGATCAAACGGGTGTAAACTGGGAAAGATTCTTGCAAAAGCCACACCGAGATTGCTCATAAAGGGCAGGACTTTCTCCTGAAAGCCGTCACCCTCAGCGGTACGGTACGCAAAGCCGATCAGATTGCCCACATAAGAGAAAGCGATATAGGGGACAGCCTTGATGATCAGCTTTTTGAGTTTTCTCGTGTCGATCTGCAATTCGCAGACCTTTCCTTTCTGTCAGCATCGGCATAAAGATAAGCCGTAGAAATATCATCGCCCCTTGCCCGTGGAATGGGCACGGACAGATAAAAGTTATAGATCACCGTCTGTTCTCCCTTGTTTTCTCTCTCTGTTTCTGTTTGCGAGGTTTGCTCCTGATTTTTTGAGCCTGCTGCTGCATCTGCTCACGGGTGAACTCACCACGCTTCTGAGATTTGCCCTGTCCCTTGCCGATGTACTCTGAAAATGCTTTCTTGAAATCCTCTGTTTTGGCAGCGGAAAAGAAAACATGATAGGTAGGCGGCGTGGTGCTTTTATCTCTTTTCAGGGCAAAATCCACATCATACTTCCTTGCGGTTTTCAGAAAATCACCGATATTCTTGTCAGACACCTCTATGCTGTCGAGCTTAGACGGGGACTTCGCCTGTAACTGTTTGTAGGTCATTCGTCCCTTTTTCTCAGCCTTGCCCGACAAAAACTCCTGCAATGCCGATTTCAGCACATCAGCGGTCATTTTTTCTGCCTTGATAGAAATATCAATGGTTTTCTTTGTGCCGCTTTCAAAGTCGGACGGCATTACGCATCACCGCCAGACTTGACCTCATAGACGGCATAGGCTTCAATAGCAAGCCAATCATGGAGGTCTTTGAGTGCTGTCTCGGCTTCATCGGGTGTCTTGTAGATACCCATAGGAATCCGATTTCCGCTGGTGTCCGTGCCGATCATTTCATAGTCGGGCGAAATCGTGCCGTCCTCCTCGTTGATCTCGGCATCTTCCCAATTCGTGACGATCCCGATCTTGACGAGGTTGTCATAATTCAGGAACTCACCGAACTGAGTGACGATAGTCTTAGCCATGATCTTCACCTTCCTTTCTTTTTTGGTAAATCATGCGGTTTTTAGGCAATCATACGCACCACCCCTTTCACGGTCAGACCGCATAGCCGAAATCACGGGCAACCGCATAGGCAGCCCATCGGCTCTCGCAGCCCTCGTTGAAATGATATGTCAGAACCTCATTGTAGAGAGAACTGATGAAATATTTGCGGAAATCCTTGATACCATCGACCTGAGCCATTTTCAGGAGGACATTCTCGACCATGTAAATATCCGCTTGCAGAAGTTTGGACTGGATCACACTTCTGGGGAAAGCCTGTCCTCTGAGCGTTGTATAGGGCAGTGGGGAGCATATCTCGTCCACGATAAAACCGATAATGTTGTCAGCCTCCTTGTAGCCGTCCCGACCGTCCTCACAAAGCCAATCCCCAAGCTCCCAATAGCCGATGTTCTGCTTGATGATTTCCGTATATCGCGCAATCTCCTTTGCATTTTCTCTATCTGTCATTCTTCTGTCAGGACTTTCAACAGCCAAATCGTTGAAAACTTGCTGTTTCGCTGGAGAAGGAATGATAGAGGATTTATCGCTCAGTAATTGCTTTTTTTGTAATTTGTTCTTTGTATTAGATTGCCCGTGGTTTTCAGCAGGCAGAGGTTCAGACGGCAGAGGATCAAGATACAGGTTTTCTACCTCCTGTTTTTCGCCTGTTGCTGAAACAGACCTCTTAGCCCGACCGCCCTCACGGACAGTGATCGCCTTGCGCCGTGTCTCTGCTTCAAGCTCGTCTGCTTCTTCCTTGCTGATCGGAACATCGAAAAAGCTGTACACATACTCAAAACAGTTGTTCACGCTTTCATTCGGTAGAAGCTTCGTGCGGACAAGGTAGCCCATATCAATGAGCTTGCCGACCGCATTGTGAACCGCTGTTCTGCCCTCCTTGCAGATCGCCGTCAGCCCCGGCATAGAGAACCGCCAGCTATTCGGCAGAGAAAGAACTTTGAGCATAAAGCCGAGCAGTTTGTTCCTGATCTCCTTATTTCGCAGGAGCTTTCCGCTGATGATGGTGAAGTTGCTGTCTTTTTTGACACGGTTCAGGGTAGCGTTATCCGCCGTGAATGTCTCCATTTCAAGGTCATACTTCGGGATCGAATCGTCCCGCTCCGCATACTCATAGAAGTCATACACATAGCGTATCCTGCCAGTCGGAGACTCGTTCGGGAGCTGCAAGGTCTTTTTGACATAGCCCCATTCCTCAAGCTCCGCAAGCTGAGACTTGACCGCAGTTTCGCCGTCTGCACAGATAGCCACAAGCCCAGCAATAGTGAAATTCCATGTAGGCGGCAAGTCCATCACTCTGCCGAGCAGACCTATCGCATCACAGCCGATTCTTGTTGACCGCACAAAGCAGTTGCTCAGGACAGCATAACCGCCGGACTTATGTACACGGCATACTGTATCGGCAACCGTCTTTTTCGTTCTTTTTTTGTCCATTTCGATCACCTCTGCTTACGCGCCGTACACAAATTCCATATTGGATATGCGCAGCTTATTGACCGCATAGACATATCCATACGGCTTCTTGACTTCAAGGAGGAAACCTCTCCTGTGCAGCTCGTTCACGGCATCACGGATCACCTCATAGCTGAACTGTGCAAGCTCTGTGACACGACTCAACTCATCGACCGTGGAGTAGTCCTTGTCGGACTTGTTGAGCATAACGGTCAGAACCTCATTGCAGGCATCGGCTTCAAAATGGTAGTCGAGCAGACTGATCTCGGTAGGGTTTGGCATAGAAAGACCTCCTTGACAAATTTCATCTGAAAATAAAAAAGCTCCTCATCGTCCTGCTTGCATACAGGCTCAGTGAGAAGCGATGTGCAATATTCAATTTTAGGCATAAAAATAGCGGACAGCGCTTCACTTGTATGAAACACCATCCGCTATATCCATGATTCAGTTTTCTTTGTCAACAGGCTATCTACCGTCTTTTTCGGGTTTCTACCAGCTTTCTACCAACCTTGTCTGCGGTAGATTTCTACCAATTTTTCTACCAAAAATCATCATTTTGACGATTTTTCTGAGACAGCGCAGTTACGCCGTTTTCTCCGTTTCAGCCCTCAAAAATGCCGATTTTACGGCAATTTGGTAACACTTAGCGATAAATAACGATAATTGGCGATAAAGTGGTGGTACTATATCACATTCCCCACGATTTGTCAAGCCCTGTCATCCGGGCGTATTGACAGGCGCGCGCTTTTGCTGTATACTATTATATGGCGGGGCGGATGCACTCCGCCGCGAACACGGAAGCCCGATTCAAAGGATCTGAACTATGAAAATCACAATACACACCTGCTTTCCGCTCAGCGATGCGGACAAGACGGAAATACTGCGGACATTCCGGGATGCAAACACCCTGCCTACCGTCCCATCGGGGCAACCGCTGAAAAAGGTCTTCATCCAGACGCTTCATGCACTGAGCGATTCCGAAAAGGCAGAGCTGCTCCGGCTTTTCCGCTTTCGATATCAGACTCCGGCAATCAGGCAGAAGCCGCCCGCAGAAGCTCCGGTCATACCGAAGGTCACGCAATCTCCCCCTGTTTTGCCCGTGGTTCGGCGAGAGGCTCCGCAGCCTGTCGTCATAGAAAAGGAACAGAAACCACCCGCAAATCACAAGCACCTGCTGCCGGCAGTCGGTTCCGCTGCGGTATTGCTGGTTTGTTTTCTGATTCTTGCGGCTTTTATGAAAAAGCATCAGACTGACAATGAGATGCGTGAGGCGAGCAGCGCAGTGCGGCAGAGTGCAGCAGAATCTTCGGAATCTGTCGTTTCTGCCGCAGAAAGCAGCGCGGTGAATCTGCAAACATATGAGGATATCTACGGCGAATATATTTATGATTATACGAATGACAACCAGCGGCTTTACGGCGATGAGGACTATGTTTCGCCGCCGACCGGATATACGATCGAGAAATATTTTCTGGAGGACATCAATCAGGACGGGGTCAAGGAATTGATCCTTGAGGTCAAGATCGGCGGATCAGATGAATCATTCCGTGAATGCTTTACCTATGAAGACGGAAGCGTTCAGTGGGTTGGCTCATACGATGATATTTATGTTTTGGAGGACTGCTTTCTCTCAGCGGATAAAAAGGGATTGGTTATAGTTTCATGGCCTCCGAATATGATTTATGAATTCTTATACTGAAATCCATATGGAACTTACAAAGGACAAATGCCTTATGTGAATGTTTTTCCTGTTATAGGAAGTATTGCGGCAGATACGGAGAATTACGGTGTTCTTCCGGAAAATATCCCCGACAGCATCCAAAGTCAGCTCGGCAAAAAGCTGACCGCCTATGCCCCCTCTGACCGCACGCCGCTTCAGGAAACAGTCTCATAAACGGGCATCTTCCGCATTGCGGCTGTGCCATGCTCCGGGCGGGCAGCGAAATAATGAAAAAAGCAGCGGAAAATCCGCAAAGGTCTTGACTTTAGCGCTTTTTTGTGCTAAAATATGAATTGTTGACAGGTACCGTACTGCCCTGCCGCAAAATGCGCAGCCGCAGTCATATTTTACATCGAAAGGAAGTACGAAATCATGCCGATTATCGAAATTCTCGAGCGCAATGCCGCGCTCTACGGCAACGATACCGCGCTGGTCGAGCTGAATCCTGCGATCATCGAGCCCCGGCGCGTCACATGGAAGGAATACGAGCTGATCGAGCCGCGCAGACCCAATTACTACCGCAGAGAGATCACATGGAAGGTCTTTAACGAAAAGGCAAACCGCTTTGCGCATTTCCTGATCTCCCGCGGCGTCAAGAAGGGCGACAAGGTCGGCATTCTGCTGATGAACTGCATCGAGTGGCTCCCGATCTATTTCGGCATTCTCAAGGTCGGCGCACTGGCGGTTCCGCTGAATTTCCGCTATGCCGCGGACGAGATCGAATACTGCGTCGGGCTCGCGGATGTTTCCGTGCTGGTCTTCGGCCCCGAGTTCATCGGCAGAGTCGAGGAGCTGGTCGATACGATCGGCAACGACCGCATGCTGCTCTATGTCGGGCAGGGCTGCCCCGGCTTTGCAGAGAGCTATGACAATCTGACGGCAAACTGCCCGAGCAATTCGCCCTCGATTCTGCTGACCGATCAGGACGATGCCGCGATTTATTTCTCCTCCGGCACAACCGGTTTCCCGAAGGCGATCCTGCACAATCACGAGAGCCTGATGCATTCCTGCAAGGTCGAGCAGGCGCACCACGGGCAGACAAAGGACGATGTGTTCCTCTGCATCCCGCCGCTCTATCACACCGGCGCGAAGATGCACTGGTTCGGCAGCTTCCTTGTCGGCGGAAAGGCGGTTCTGCTGAACGGCGTTTCCCCGTCCGTCATTCTGGAGGCGGTGTCCTCCGAGCGCTGCACGATCGTCTGGCTGCTGGTGCCGTGGGCACAGGATATCCTCGATGCGATCGAGAGCGGCAGAGTCACGCTCAGCGACTATGAGCTCTCGCAGTGGCGGCTCATGCACATCGGCGCACAGCCGGTTCCGCCGAGCCTGATCGCAAGATGGCGCAAATATTTCCCGAATCATCAGTATGATACAAACTACGGCCTCAGCGAATCCATCGGGCCGGGCGCGCTGCACCTCGGCGTGGAGAATATCCACAAGGTCGGCGCAATCGGCAAGGCAGGCTACGGCTGGGAGAGCAAGATCATCGGCGAGAACGGCGAGATCGTCCCGCGCGGGGAGGTCGGCGAGCTTTGCGTCAAGGGCCCCGGCGTCATGACCTGCTACTATCACGATGAGGAAGCAACGAAACAGGTGCTTTCCGAGGACGGCTGGCTGCGCACCGGCGACATGGCGATGGAGGATGAGGACGGCTTTGTATTCCTCGTAGACCGCAAGAAGGATGTCATCATCACCGGCGGCGAAAACCTCTATCCGGTGCAGATCGAGGACTTCATCCGCTCGAATCCGAAGGTCAAGGACGTCGCGGTCATCGGCCTGCCGGACAAGCGGCTCGGTGAAATTGCCGCCGCGATCATTTCGATCAAGGAGGGCTGCGAGTGCTCTGAGGCGGAGATGAACAAGTTTTGTGAGGCGCTGCCGCGCTATAAGCGCCCGCGCAAGCTCATTTTCGCGGATGTTCCGCGCAACCCCACAGGCAAGATCGAAAAGCCGAAGCTCCGCCGGATATACGGCGCAGACAGGCTGGTCGCCGAACAGAATCAGGGATAACAAAAAGGGAAGGAATCCGGAGCGGGTTCCTTCCCTTTTTCTGTTTATTTCTCAGCGGACGCCGTACTGTTCGCGGTATGCGAGCATCTGCGGCAGATAATCCCTGCCATCCACGACACCGTTCTCGATCGCCGCAATGATATCGTTGACGGTCACGATCGAATAGACGTCAATGCCGAATTCCGCCTTGACCTCCTGCACGGCGGACTGCTCGCTCAGGAGCCCCTTTTCCTGCCGGTCAACCGTGATGATCATGCCGGCAATGTCCACATCCGCGACGGATTTCAGCTTCGGATAGACCTCGCGCAGCGCCTTGCCGGAGGTCATGACGTCCTCGATCAGCACGACCTTGGTGCCGTCCTCGAGCTTTGAGCCGACGATCATGCCGCCCTCGCCGTGATCCTTGACCTCCTTGCGGTCATAGGCATAGCCGACCTCGACGCCGTGCTCCTTCCAGAGCGCGATCGCCGCCGCCGCCGCCAGCGGGATGCCCTTATACGCAGGGCCGAAGAGCACATCCGCCTTCAGGCCGTGCTCCTGCATGCACGCTGCATAATATTCACCAAGCCGGCAGAGCTGTTTACCGGTCTTATAGTTACCGGTATTGATGAAATACGGTGCCTTTCTGCCGGATTTCAGCGTAAATTCGCCGAAGGTCAGCACACCGCACTCGGTCATAAATTTGATGAATTCCTCTTTGTAGGTCATGGCGTTTCATCCTTTCATTTTGATAATATGCACCGTCACTCCGGCTCCGGAAGACAGATCCGGAAGGCCGTCGGCAGGGCGGTATCGCGGGCGAGCCGGCTTGCGGTCACCCATGTAAAACAGTCCGGTTTTTTCGTGACGGTCAGGTGGACACAGGTCATGTGCCATTCGATGTGCGTGAAAATATGCTTTCGCTTCCGGACGGAACGCAGCTCCGCAGCGCCCGCCTGCCACTGTCCGGCATCGCGCACGGCCTCCTGCGCATCGCGCGCGCCGTCGAGATGCGGCAGCTCCCAGAGCCCTGCGAGCAGTCCGTCATCGGGGCGCCTCCGCACGGCGATCTCATCGCCGCACTGTAAAATATAAACTGTTAAATCTTCGTGTCTGCGCGCTTTTTTCTCTTTCCGAACCGGATATTCCTGCGCATTGCCCTCCGCATTTGCAGCGCAGAAGCCCCGCAGCGGACAATCCCCGCAGTGCGGTGCGCCGTTCGGGACGCAGACCGTTGCGCCGAGCTCCATGATCGCCTGCGTGAGCATCCCGCAGTGTCCGCCGGCATAATCGGTATATCCGGTTCGCAGCGTCTCGCGGATATCCCGCTTCACCGCCGGCAGGTCGGTGCAGCGCGCATCGGCAAACAGGCGCGTCATCACGCGGAGCACATTGCCGTCTACGGCGGGCTCCGGCAGATCGTAGCAGATCGAGGAGACCGCGCCCGCGGTGTAATCCCCGATGCCGGGAAGTGCGCGGATTTCCGCGTAGCTGCGCGGGAATTCACCGTGATATTCGTTCATGATCCGCTGCGCTGCCCTTTGCAGATTCCGCGCGCGGCTGTAATAGCCGAGCCCCTCCCAGAGCTTCATCAGCACATCCGGCTCACATTCCGCAAGCGCGCCGATATCCGGCAGCCTTTCGAGAAAGCGCTGATAATAGGGCTTGACCGCCTCGACTCTGGTCTGCTGGAGCATGATCTCCGAGAGCCAGACATGATAGGGCTCCCGATCGCGCCGCCACGGCAGATCGCGCGCATGCTCCGGAAACCACGCGAGCAGCAGCGGGATGATTTCGCTTAATTGCTGCGGCTGCATCAGATATTATACAGTATTTCCGAATATGCCGGGAACGGCCACTGATCCTGCGGAATCAGCACCTCCAGTGCATCCGCGGTCGTGCGCAGGCGCTCCATTGCCGGAATCACCGTCCTGCGGTATGCAACGGCGCGCTCGTCAATCGGCTGAATCAGCGAGGCCTTGCCGAGGCACTCGCGCAGATCCTCGATCGCGTCATACAGTCCCGCGGTCAGGTCGCTGATCTCCGCCGCGAGGGCATCCTCGACCGCCGCGCTGATGTTCAGCATCGGGGACATGCGGCTCTTGACGTCGATCGCCTCGCAGAGCTGCTTTGTGTACGAAATGCAGACCGGCAGAATCTTCTTCCGCGCCATATCCAGCATCGTCCGCGCCTCGATTGCGACGGTTTTGCTGTAATTATCGAGCAGAATCTCCTTGCGGGAGATGATCTCCGCGCGGGAGAGGACATTCTGCTGCTCAAAGATTTTCACGAACTCATCGCGGTCATACTGCATCAGCGATTCGACCGTCGAGGGGTAATTCGGCAGTCCCCTGCGCTTGCACTCGTCAAACCACGCATCGCCGTAGCCGTTGCCGTTGAAGATGATGTCCTTGTTTTCGCGGATGGTCCGCACGAGCAGGTCGTGCAGCGCATCGGTGAAGCTCTCTGCCTTTTCGAGCTCGTCGCAGAATCCGGTGATCTCCGAGGCAAAGATCGTGTTCATCACGAAATTGAAGCAGGAAATCGAATCCGCAGAGCCAAGCATCCGGAACTCAAACTTGTTTCCGGTGAATGCCATCGGCGAGGTGCGGTTGCGGTCGGTGGAGTCCTTTCGGAACTGCGGCATGGCATCGACGCCGAGATTGAAGCGCTCCTTGCCGGTTCCGCCGAGCGGCTTGCCCTGCTCGATCGCATCGAGCACCTGCTGCAAATCGTCGCCGATGAAGACCGAGATCACGGTCGGGGGCGCCTCGTTTCCGCCGAGCCGGCAGTCATTGCCCGCCGATGCGGAGGAAAGGCGCAGCAGCGGCGCATACTCCTTCACGCCCTTGAGAATCGCGCAGAGCGTCAGCAGGAAGATCATGTTATCCTGCGGCGTGTCGCCCGGATCGAGCAGATTCTGCCCGTCGTCCGTTGCAACAGACCAGTTGTTGTGCTTGCCCGAGCCGCTGATGCCCGCAAAGGGCTTTTCGTGCAGCAGGCAGACCAGACCGTGCTTCAGCGCGGTTTTCTTCATGAGCTCCATTGTGAGCTGGTTGTGATCCGCCGCGATGTTGGAGGTCGTATAGACCGGCGCAAGCTCATGCTGAGCCGGCGCGACCTCATTGTGCTCGGTTTTGGCATAGATGCCGAGCTTCCAGAGCTCCGCATCGAGCTCCCGCATGAAATCGGAAACCCGCTGTGTCAGGTTGCCGAAGTAGTGGTCGTCCATTTCCTCGCCCTTCGGCGGCATTCCGCCGAACAGGGTTCTGCCGGTGAGGATCAGATCCTCTCTTGCATCGTAGCTTTCCTTGTCGATGAGGAAATACTCCTGCTCCGGCCCGACCGCGGTCATGACGCGCTGCACGGTGTCATTGCCGAACAGCCGCAGCATCCGGACGCAGGCGCGGCTGACAGCCTCCATCGAGCGCAGCAGCGGCGTTTTCTTGTCGAGCACCTCGCCGTTATAGGAGACAAAGCCGGTCGGGATGCAAAGGGTGCGGTCCTTGATGAACGCATCCGAGGTCGGGTCCCATGCGGTATAGCCGCGTGCCTCGAAGGTTGCGCGGAGCCCGCCGGAGGGGAATGAGGATGCATCCGGCTCGCCCTTGATGAGCTCCTTGCCGGAAAAATCGAGGATGACGCCGCTGCCCGCAGGGGTCAGGAAGGCGTCGTGCTTCTCCGCCGTGACGCCGGTCATCGGCTGGAACCAGTGAGTATAGTGCGTGCAGCCCTTCGAGACCGCCCAGTCCTTCATCGCCGCCGCGACAACATCTGCGGCATCGCGCGGCAGGGGCGTCCCCATCTTCTTGGTACACATGACCGCCTCGTAGACCTTCTTGGGCAGGCAGCTCCGCATCACGCTTTCATTGAACACATTGCAGCCGAAATAGGTATCCGGCGAAACCATTGCTCCGATTTCGTGCATATTGATCCCGTGCTTTCCCTTCTTTCCGGGAAGCACGCCTCCTTTCTGTCACCGCCGAAATCCGGCAGTGCATTTCCTTACAGCTTATATTATAGCATATTATGGCGGAAAACGCAATGGGAGCGGGTGAAAAAGTTTGATGGGAAACTGCCGGGGAGCAGGAACGGAGGCCGGCACTGCCGGCTTATAGCATATTATAGAGGAAATTTCAATGGTTGTGAGAAGAAAAATCCACACAGAAAGACTGCCGGAGAATTAAAACGGAGGCCGCATGTTTGTTTTGCAAACTGCGCAGTTTCGCAGCGCGAAACGTGCGGCACTGCCGGCTTATAGCATATTATGGAGGAAATTTCAATGGGAGCGGGTGAAAAAGTTTGATGGGAAACATGAAAAAAACAGGAAAGCAAAACGGATGATGCACGATTATGCACATCATCCGCTTAGGGTTTTACTGCTTTTGCGGCAAATCCGTCATGCTTTTCAGCCCGATCGCGAGCGTGGAGGCATTATGCAGCAGCGCCGACGCCGCCGGCGGCAGAATCCCCGCAGCACCGAGCAGAATCAGGCTCAGATTGAACCCGATGATCGTGCGGTAATTCCGGTTTATCCGCTGCATCAGCGCATCGCTCAGCTCCTTCAGGTCAGTCAGCGCATAGAGATCATTGGCCGATATCGTGATATCCGCGATCTCCCGCGCGATCGCCGCGCCGGTGCTGATCGCAATTCCGGCATCGGATTCGCTCAGTGCAGGAGAATCGTTCACCCCGTCGCCGATCATGACAACGCGCCGCCCGGCTTCATGCTCTGCGCGGATGAATGCGGCCTTATCCTCCGGCAAAACCTCCGAATAATAGGCATCGACGCCGACCCTTCCGGCAACGGACTTTGCGGTTCGCTCGTTGTCGCCGGTCATCATCACAATATTCGCAATGCCGAGGCTGTGCAGCCTTTCGATCACGGTTTTTGCCTCGTCGCGCAGCGGATCCTCAATGCAGATCACCGCCGCGATCTCTCCGCCGATCGCAAGATACAAATGCGAATATTCCTTCGGAAGATGCCGGAACACGCGCTCATCCGGCACTCTGCACGCTTCGTCCTCCACGACAAAATGATGGCTGCCGATGACCACGCGCTCGCCGTCGATCGTGCTGGAGATTCCGTGCGCGACGACATATTCCACCTTCGAGTGGCGCTCCTCATGCAGCAGGCCGCGCCGCGCCGCCTCTGCCACGACCGCATTGGCGATCGAGTGCGGATAATGCTCCTCCAGACATGCCGCAAGCCGCAGCATCTCCGCCTCATCGCGCCCGCCGAACGGAATGATCTGCGCGACACGCGGCTGCGAATGCGTCAGCGTTCCGGTCTTGTCAAAGACAACCGTATCCGCCTCGGCGACCGCTTCGAGAAATCTGCCGCCCTTGACCGTGATCCCCGCCCCGGCGCACTGCCGCATTGCCGAGAGCACCGAGATCGGCATGGCGAGCTTCAGTGCGCAGGAAAAATCGACCATGAGAATCGACACCGCTTTTGTCGCATTGCGCGTCAGGAGATAGGTCAGCAGCGTGCCGCCGAGGCACCACGGTACAAGCTGATCGGCGAGATGTGCCGCCTTGCTCTCCGCAGCGGACTTCATCTGCTCCGATTCCTCGATCATTCGGACAATGCGGTCATAGCGCCCGCTGCCCGCGGTGTTCTCGACCTGCACCGTACATTCGCCGTCCTCCACAACGGTTCCGGCATAGACATACGCGTCCTCGGCCTTGTGAACCGGCACAGATTCGCCGGTCATGGACGCCTGATTGACCATCGCATCGCCGCAGACGACCTTGCCGTCCAGCGGAATCATCGAGCCCGTGCGCACGATCACGCAGTCGCCCTTCCGGATCTGCGAGACCGGAGCAAGCACCTCCTGCCCGTCAGCCGTCTGCATCCAGACCTGCTCCACGCCGAGCGACATCGTCCTTGCGAGATCATCGACCGATTTCTTGTGTGTCCATTCGTCGAGAATATCGCCGATTTTCAGCAGAAACATCACGCTTCCGGCGGTGTTGTAATCGCCGCGCAGCGTCGAGACCGTGATCGCGACCGCATCCAGCACCTCGACCTCCAGCCTGCCGTGCAGCAGGCACCGCAGCCCTCTGCGGAGATATTTCAGTGCCTTGAGAACCGAAATCAGGCGGCGAAACGGCAGCGGCAGCAGAAATTTGTGCAGCACGCGCCGCATGACCGCTGTCTCCAGCTTTTCCTCATATTCCCGGTTCAGCGCCCGACCGGTCTGCGCCGGAACGAGAGCCTCCGCTTCCTGATTATAGCAAAAATGCGCCAGCGCCGCGATTACATCCCGCCGGTCGCAGCGGTAATACAGAATCACATCACAGGTGCGGTCAAACACCTGAACCTTTGTGATGCCGCTGACCGCAGACAGCGCATACTCCGCAATATCCGCCTGACGCAGTGTCATATGATTCTGACAGAAATGCACGCGGATACGCCCTTTTGATTCATGCAGAATTTTACATTTCATTGAATCGCCCCTCGCACCTTAACAAAACAGACCGCCGCGGCGGTCTGTCAGTGATTATTCCTCGGTCGGCTGTGCGGTTTCCTCCGCCGCATCCTCTATGATGTCCGCTGCTTCGTCCGCGATCACGGCCTCAGCCTCGGCAGCAGCGCGTTCTGCATTGATCGCCTTTGCGTCGCTGAGAATGTCGTCGCAGTTCTCCCGAACCGTCGTGACGGTTTCCATGACGCTGTCCTTTGCGCGAAGAACCGCAGCGGTCGCATTGGTGTAGCATTTCTTTGCATCCTTGCTGCTCAGAATCTTAATGCCGGCCGTGCCGAACAGTACACCGCCTGCGAACAGACTGAGCTTTCCCCAGGGTAAACGGCTCATACAGATCACCTTCTTTATGAAATTCCGGATCATAAGCTCCTTCCCTTTATGATAGCACAGGAAGCGGGATTTTTCCGCTCCGTTCGGACACTTTGATACAGGAAGGAGCGCCGCTCCCCCGCAGTTTTTTGTACCATGTTTTTTCCAGTCCCTATTGATTTTTCCGGCATGATGTGCTATAATGGTATCGTAAAGTTTGCGCATGCTAACCGACGAAAGGAGTTCTGATTATGACAAGCAAGGAATACAAGGCGCTGTCCGTCCGGGAGTTCACAAAGGCTGCGGAGGTCTATGAAACCGATCATGCCGGGGTCTACAATATGTGCAAGAAGGATTACCCCGATGTGCTGGCAGAGCTGGAGAAGGAGCCGTTTGCCGATCTGCTCGACTGCGGGTGCGGCACTGCGCCCATGCTCACGCTGCTGCACGAAAAATATCCCGAAAAGCATTACACCGGCATCGACCTCACACCGAAAATGATCGAGGTCGCGAAGGCAAAGAACATGGAGGGCGTCGAGCTGGTCGTCGGCGACTGCGAAAGACTGCCCTTTGCAAAGGAATCCTTCGATGTTGTGATCTGCTGCGAGAGCTTTCATCATTATCCGAACCCGCAGCGCTTTTTCAACAGCGTGTTCCGCGTGCTGCGGCCGAACGGCAGGTTCATTCTGCGCGATATGACCATGAATTCCGCGGCGGTTCGCTGGTTCTGCAATCATATCGAGATGCCGCTTGCGCATCTTGCGGGCAAGGGCGATGTGCGGATCTACGGCAAAGAGGATATCCGGTCGCTCTGCAAAAAGGCCGGGCTGCGCATGGAATCCTTTGAAAAGCGCGGATTCTGCCGCCTGCACTGCGTAATCCGGAAACCCGCGGAATAATAAGGTATCGCATGTTTCACTTCGTAAAACTGCGCAGTTTGCTTTGCAAACATGCGCTTCGCGATGAATCCGGCGGAGACATTTTATTTACAAAACAGACGGGAGCCTGCTATGATACAGGCTCCCGTTTCTGTGCTGTTTATCTCTGCTGCCGGTCATTCCGCATAGGATGTATTCGGCGTACCGGTAATGGAGTTGTTGACGACAAGGCGTCCGTTCTTGATCGCAAAGACATTCCAGTAATCGCCGCTGCCGCCGTTCGGCGGAACGGTAAAGGTCGCTGCAAGTCCCGCTTCGGTATAGACACGCACCGTCGCTCCGGAGGAGGTCAGCGTGCCGTAGCCGTCATAGCGGTGAATATAGCAGTAATACGGTTCATCCTCCTGCCGCGTGACCAGCGTGATGGTCTCCGGCCCGTAGCTGTACCGGTCATCTACATCCAGATTGCAGACCGTGATGTCGCCCTCATAATAGGACATGTGATCCCAGTATACATGGAAGGTGCCGCCGCCGTACTGCGGGCCGCGGATGTGAATATCAACATCGCGCGGGTTCTCGTCCCATGTCAGAACAATGCGGTACTGATCGCCGTCGAGCTCGACATTCATGGTCGCATTCTGGTTCTCGGTCGTGCCGGACTGCACCACGATGTTGAAGGACATTGTGACATAGCCGTCCAGCTCCGCATTGACGGTGTAATAGCCGACAGGGAGCTCGACCTGATAATAGCCGCTGCTGTCCGTTGTCAGCGTCGCCGCGATCTCGCCCTGATCGGCGTTCGCCCAGTTGCTGCGCAGGGTCAGTCTGACGCCCTCCAGTCCGTAGCCGGTCATTGCAGAGGTGATCGAGCCGCTTGCAATACCGGTCGTCTCATTCTCCTCATGCGCGATCATCAGGATGGTTTCGAGGTAGGTCATATAATTCGGATATACGGTCGCCTGCGTTTCCAGCGGGAGATACCCCTCTGCCGAGACCTTGATGTTATAGGTTCCGACCGGCATGCTGAACGCATACTGACCGTCGCGGTCCGTAAAGAACGAACGGTGCGTTCCGTTTTCGTCCGTGATGGTGATACGCGCATTGGGAATCGCCGTATAGCCGTCTCTTGCGGTGAGGACACTGCCGCCGACGGTGCCGGAGGAGGTATCCTTGATCAGGCGGAAGGGGTCAGAGCTGTTACGCTGGAAGAGCGTCAGCTCCGCACGGCCGCCCTTTCCCCGAACCTTACTCCAGAAAACGTCCCATTCAGACTGGGTCGGATCCTGCGCACCGTTCTTGTCCTTTGCAGCGCGCAGCGCCGTATCGACTGTGTGGGTCTGGCCGTCCGCGCCGGAATCCTTCTCGATCAGATCGGCAAAGAAATCCTGCACCATCGAATTGTCGTAGTCCTCATACACACTGTTCTTGTAGCCCAGAACGGCATCCGCGCCCTTGCGGATCAGCGTCCTTGCAAGGCGGTCGGAATCCGCGCCGTGGCAGCAGCCCAGATAGATCAGGCAGTCGTTCAGCGAGCCGTCCTCATAATAGGTCTCAAAGAAATTCGAGGTGACGAGCGCTCTGCCGTTGCTCGATTCGATCAGATTGTTGTTTGCGCGGTCAACGGCCGGGATCGTATTATACGGCACGCCGATCGCAAAGAACGAGCCGAATGTGCTGTCGTATCCGCCGTGCGTATTGAGCGCGATCACGCGGTAGCTTTCCAGATTGCGCATCCGGTCAAAATCGACATCGCCCTCATGGAGCTCCGCAGCCTCCTGATACCCGAGGTCGGAGTCCGAGACCTTTGACAGTGCAGCGAGGAATGCCGATGAATTGAGCTGTGAATTATACGGCATCAGCATCATCATGGAAAGATCGGCGTCAGCCAGAATGTACTCCTGAATTCCGCCGGCGGTGCCGTCTCCGCCGCCGACCTTCTGCTCGTCGCTGAATTCGCCGTAGCAGTAGGCATACGAGCTGATCGGGAACTGAATCAGATAATAGGGCGCATCAAAGGAATAGGAAACGATCGTGCCTTCCTGCTGTTTTTCATCGAGCAGCTTGTTGATCTCCTTTGCGCCCTTCAGGTAGATATCGGCGCTTTCCTCGGAGGGGCTGCCGATCTGATACAGATAGGTTTCGGCGATCGCGTCGATCTCATAGCGCAGCGACCGGATCGCATCCTGCTCGTTGTCATAGGCGCTCATGGTAAAGAAGCGGATGCTGGCGCTTTCGGATTTGAATTCCTTTCCGCCGGTGACCGAAAGGGAATACTCAAGCGTGCGCTCCTCATCGGAGGAGAGCGTCACCATGCCGTAAAAGACATTGTCGCCCGCAACGGTGTCGGCGCCCTCGCCGTCGTCGGTCAGCACGATCTCGTCGCCGGTATCCCGGCACTTTGCCGTGACCTTCAGGCCGGAGGTATCGGCATTCTGATCAAAAACGGCCATTACCAGCGTGGACACATCGCCCTGACCGCATTCAAATGCGGACTGCCGGAATTTGAATTCCTCCAGCGTCAGCTTCTGATCCTTCTGCCTGCCCTTCCAGATGAAAAATCCGGCAACAGCTCCCGCAGCGGCGAGCAGCACGCAGCCTCCCGCGATCCACGGAGCCTTGGATTTTTTCTTATCCTTCTTATCCTTCGGCTTTTTCTCCTTTTTCTTTTTCGCGGGCTCTGCCGCAGCATTGCCCGCCGGCTGTGCGCCGGGGAATCCGGCCTGCTGTGCATTCGGATAGCCGTTCTGCTGTGCATTCGGATAACCGGGCTGCTGTGCGTTGGGATAGCCGGGCTGCTGTGCGTTCGGGTAGCCGTTTTGCTGCGCATTCGGATAGCCGGGCTGCTGTGCATTGGGATAACCGGGCTGCTGTGCGTTCGGGTAGCCGTTTTGCTGCGCATTAGGGTAACCGGGCTGCTGTGCATTTGGATAACCGGGCTGCTGCGCATTCGGGTAACCGGGCTGCTGTGCATTCGGCGGCTGAGCCGGTGCCTGCACCGGAGCCTGCGGCAGCTTTGTGCCGCATTTGGCACAGAATCCGCTGGTGTCCTGATTCGGTGTGCCGCAGCTTGGACAGTACTTCATGTTTGATTTCCTCCCTTTTTGTCGGATTGGCGGAGTACAGAAAACTGTTCGCTGATTTTATTATATCACACTATGGAAGAAATTTCAATGGGGCATGAGAAAAAAGGTATGGCATATCGGGGATTTTATAATAGTAGGAATAAAGTATCCGCTGCGCGGATGCTATTTTGGAATGGGGACCTCTATCGCCCATGTTTCGCAAAGCGAAACTGCGCAGTTTGCCTTCGGCAAACATGGGGTTCCCAAGCCCGCCGAGCTCTTTACACGCTAGGGGAGTTTCGCCCGTTGCGACGGGCGACGAGGGCTCTGCCCTCGACCCGCGAGCTTTTTGAAAAAAGCTCGACCAAAAACTTCAGAGACAACTCCGATTATGGCTGCAAAAAGCTCCCCGAAAAAGCCACTCCCAGAGAAAAAAAGAGGTAAAAACACTCACGGAGGGTAAAACAGTGGCTCCCCTCAGCCCTCCCGGTTCTTTGCGCGAAACCGCGAGGGCGGCATGCAGGCGTATTTCGCAAAGGATTTGGAGAAATGCTCATATGAGCGGAAGCCGCACTGCTCCGCGATCTCAGCGGCGGAAAGCTCCGTTTCCAGCAGCAGCTTCTTCGCATATTCCATCCGGCTCATGAAAATATCATTCGTGCAGGAAATCCCGAAATGCTGCTTATAAAGCCGCTGAAAATGCGAAACCGAAATGCAGAGCTCCTCCGCAATCTGCGGGATGCTCCAGTCCTCCGCCGGATTGCCGTAGATCCGTTTCCGGAGCGATTCCAGATTCCGGTCATAATAATTTCTGCGCGCGGCGGTCCTGGGCTGCGACAGCCCGTTCAGATACAGCAGGATCGAGAGCAGCATGTGATGCAGAATCTGCTGCTTTTCCGCCGATGCCGACTTTGCAATTTTGTCACAAATTGCGATCATCTGCGAGACGGTGTCATCCGGCAGCACGACCGGCACATGCCATGCTAGCGAGAGGCCGTCCAGAAAGACACGGTCCTCCTGCTCCGGCGTGAACCGAATCCAGTCGTCCGAATATTCCTCTCCCGCCGCCCGCAGCGTATGCGGCACGCAGTTTTCGATGAGAAATGCGGTATTCGGCTGCACGGCAAATTCCGTTCCGCTGACGCTGACCTGCGCCTTTGTGTTGATGACGATGAGCTGCATCCCGTGCAGCCCGTTTGGCCGTTTGATGCAGAAATCAGCCGGATGCTTCCAGTGCCAGCCGACCTGATACAGATCCATCCTGCTCCCCTCCTTCAGATGTCAGAATCCCATTTCTATTATACAGTTTCTGCAAGAATATGTCAACAGAATGATGAAATCCGTCATTTTCTTTTTTTTCGGAATCTGCTATAATACAGACAATGAAGCAAATCCGGGAATATACTATCAGTATACATCCGCTTCAGGAACGGACACTCCGGCGCAGGGTACCGGGTGCCGACGAAAAGAAAATGGGGGAAATCATCATGAAAAAAAGGTTCAGGCTTGCGGCGGCAGGCTCAGCGGTTCTGATCGCTGCCGCGCAAAACACCGCCGTTCCGGCAGTTCATGCTGCATACGGGGTCGGCGGAAACGGTACCGCGATCATGGAATACCTTGACCGCGGCATCTATGCGGTGAAATCCGGAAACGGCATGTTCGTGAGCTGGCGCTGGAACGCCGACGATGCGGACGACGCAGAGTTCCGGCTCTACCGCGACGGCACGCTCATTTACACGAGCAAATCCGGAAACGCGACCTCCTATCAGGACAACGGCGGCAATGCAAATTCCAGATACCGCGTTGACACAGTCGCGAACGGAACCGTTGTAAGCTCCGAGGAATGCCGGTTCACCTCCGGCACCAATTACTTTGACATTGCGCTCAAAAGCCCCGGCTCGCAGTATTCGCCGAATGACTGCTGCGTCGGCGATGCGGACGGCGACGGGCAGTATGAGATCTTCCTCAAATGGGATCCCGCCAATGCAAAGGACAATTCGCAGGACGGCAAGACCGACAATGTCTACATCGACTGCTACACGCTGACCGGCAAGCAGCTCTGGCGCATTGACATGGGCGTCAATATCCGCGCGGGTCAGCATTACACGCAGATGTGCGTTGCGGATTTTGACTGCGACGGCAAGGCGGAGCTCATCACCAAGACCGCCGACGGCACGAAGGACGGCAAGGGCAAGGTCATCGGCGACGGCAGCAAGAACTATGTCAACGGCGCAGGCAGAATTCTCGACGGGCCGGAATACCTGACGCTCTTTGACGGCCTGACCGGTGCGGCGCTCGATACCATCGACTTCCCCGTTCCGCGCGGCAAGGTTACAAAAGCGACATGGGGCGATGATTACGGCAACCGCGTTGACCGCTTCAACAGCGGCATCGCCTATCTCGACGGTGTGCATCCCTCCGCGATATACGGCAGAGGCTACTACACAAGGCTGACGGTTTCTGCGGTCGATGTCCGCGGCGGCAAGCTCGTCAAGCGCTGGGTCTATGATACCGGCTTTGACAAGAAAACCCCCGGCTGGGGCTGCGGCAACCACAATCTCATGGCCGCCGACTCCGACAACGACGGCAAGCAGGAAATCTTCATGGGCGCATCCGCGATCGACGACAACGGCAAGCTGCTCTGGACAACCGGTCAGCTTCACGGCGATGCGATGCACCTTGGCGACCTGATCCCCGACCGTCCGGGTCTTGAGCTCTGGGAATGCCACGAGGACAATCCGTGGGGCGAATCCTGCATCGACGCGAAAACCGGCGAGGTCATCTTCCATATCAACAACACAAAGGACACCGGAAGATGTGCCGCAGACAACATCTGGAGCGGCAACAAGGGCGCGGAGTTCTGGGGCGCCGCCGACGGCAATGTCTACGACAAAAGCGGCAAAAAGATCGGCGGAACCCGTCCGGCGCAAAACTTCTTCATCTACTGGGACGGCGACCTTGAGCGTGAAATTCTCGACGGCACCAATATCTCAAAAATGACAGCCGCCGATAAGATCGACCGCATCTTTACGGCAACCGGCTGTGCCTCAAACAACAGCACAAAATCCGTTCCGTGCATGACCGCAGACCTGTTCGGCGACTGGCGCGAGGAGCTCATCATGCGCACGGACGACAATCAGAAAATCCGCATCTGGTGTACGGCGGCTGAGACAAAGGTTCGCCTGACGACGCTGATGCACGATATGCAGTACCGCGCGCAGAACTGCTGCCAGCAGTCCGCATACAATCAGCCGCCGCATGTGAGCTATTATCTTGGCTCGGATGCGCCGCTGCCCGAGCGCCCGAATGTCATCGTAAACGGCAAATCGACCGCACAGCCGGCCGAGCCCGTGAACGGAAAGTACATCACGAAGCTGAATGTCGGCGACACCGCGAATGCTGCAAGCTGGTCAATCGTGACCGAGCCCAAGCAGCAGGGCAGCGAGGTGTTCGGCGACCGGACATTCCGGTTCACCTCGGTGCCGGCAGTGCTGGAGGGTGCAGAGTGGATCCAGACCGCCTGTGATTCCAAGAAGTACAACGGCGAGGAGGCATCCTTCACGGCGGGCGCAGATATCACCGCATTTGTCGCACTGGACACCCGCGTGACCGATGTTCCGGCATGGCTCGGAGGCTGGGACAAGACCGCCGATACTCTGACCGATGACGGCGACCCGGTCGTGACCTATCAGCTATACCGGAAGAATTATTCCGCCGGCGAGATTGTTACGCTCGGCGCGCTGGCGCAGACCTCCTGCGTGAATTACACCGTTGCGGCAACTGCGCAGAAAGCAGAGTCCCCCGTGATCGGCGACATCAACCGGGACGGCGCCCGCAATCAGACGGATCTCGTGATGATGCGGGATTATCTGCTGACCGTCGGAACACTGACACCGGAGCAGGGCGCGGCCGCCGACCTGAATCAGGACGGCAAAATCACCGCAGACGACCTGACGCTGCTCAAGCGCCTGCTGCTCGCATAAGCGCTCCCCCGGACGCGGGGAAATACAAACCTCTCAGATCATAGTAACCGGCCCTCATCTCCCCTTCGATGAGGGCCGCTGCTGTGTCCGGGCAGAGAATTCAGGGAATTCACGGGGAGGGATGCAGAAACAAAAAAGCCTTGCTGACAGTTGATGTCAGCAGGGCTGGTTTTATTTTTGTGCTTTTTATGAGGGGGGGATTCCCACTCGCTTCAAGATTTATGATACAATCTATATAGATTGCATCGCTGAATAATTCACAACTCGAATAGGTATATATTTGCAGATAATTTGGAGTATCTGGGTTGCTGCTGCCAAAAAAGTTGCCGCATCCCGGCACAATCAGATATTGAATTTTGCGGAAAGTGCGTGAAGTCACGCAGAAAAAGCGGCTTATTCCATCACCGCATCCTTGAGCTGCACATAAGCGCCTGTTTCATCCTCATAGGTGTTGAAAGTACCGTGAATGATGATCTCATCTCCGATTTCCGGATAGTCATCCGGATAAGTATGTTCTCCTGCCAGCACAAACTCAATACCTTGCGCACAGCAGGCGGTTGCATCGGAGATCAGCACGGCAAAGTAATCCTGTTTCGTTGCAGGATCCTGATAATATGAGAACTGCCCCTTTGCCCGCACGAGCTTGCCGTTATAGTCAGTTTCGCCGAACACCATGTCATAAACCTGTGCATAGACCATATTGCTTTCGAGTGTTGTCAGGTCAACGTCATATTCGCCGCTTGCAGCATCCGGAACAGCGGCCGTCAGCTTCGGCACTTCCGGGGAAGAAACCGATGACTGCTCCTGCGCAGAAATCAGTTCATCAATCTTCTGTGTATTGGGATTGCCGCAGCCGGTCAGCAGCAGTCCGCAGCACAGCAGACATATAATTCGCTTCATAGATTCATTCCTCCGTTTTGATTCTTGGATTCGTTCCGTCTGACTCAGGCAGCAGCATCATCGCGGTGACTGCTGCTGCAAAATTGACGCTTCATCTGCGCACCTTACCCATAACAGCAGAGATGCCGCAGAAAACCAGAAATACTGCAATATTCGCCGTGACAATGGTCGAGCCGACCGGCGTGGAGAACAAAATCGACAGCATAATCCCGACGGTTGCACAAAGCACTGAGATTACCGCAGAGCAGAGAATGACGCCGCGGAAGCTCCTGAATACGCGCATCGCCGACAGCGCCGGAAAAATGATGAGCGCGGAAATCAGCAGTGAACCGACCAGATTCATCGCCAGCACAATGATTGTCGCCGTAATCATTGCAATGATAAGATTGTACACATTTGCGTTGACGCCGGACGCCTTGCAGAAGCTCTCGTCAAAGGTCACGGCGAAAATCTTGTTGTAAAACAGCAGGAACACCGCAATCACAATGACCGCCATAACAACGCAGAGTGTGACATCCGATTTTTTCAGCGTGAGAATGGATGTCGAACCAAACAGTGTACTGCATACATCGCCGGAGACATTTGCTGAGGAGGGAAACAGGTTCATCAGCATATAGCCGACCGCAAGTGCGCCGACAGAGATCATCGCAATCGCAGCATCTCCTTTGATTTTCGTATTCTGTCCGGTTCGCAGCAGCAGAATCGCGGAGAACAGCGTGACCGGCAGAATGATGACCATTTTATTCGTCAGACCGGTGATTGCTGCGACGGCCATTGCGCCGAATGCGACATGGGAAAGACCGTCACCAATAAATGAAAAGCGTTTCAGCACGAGTGTTACACCGAGCAGCGAGGAGCAGAGCGCAATCAGCAGACCGACCGCAAACGCATACCGCACAAACGGATATTTGACAAAATAATCAACCAGTGTTCGCAGTTCATTCATGTTCCGCACCTCCTGCCGCTAAAAATGCTCTGCCGGTTTCGCTCTCACGGTATTCCGCAGCCGTTCCGAAAAAACGCTGTGTCTGTCCGCCGATATGCAGAATATGGGATGCATACCGCACCGCCGCGTGAACATCGTGCGAGACCATGATGATCGTGACACCGTCGCGGTTCAGCTTTGCAATGAGTTCATAGAGGTCGATCTGCGCTTTTGGGTCAAGCCCCGTGACCGGTTCATCGAGCAGCAGCATCGAATCCGCTGCACAGAGTGCCCGCGCCAGCAGAACACGCTGCTGCTGTCCGCCGGAAAGCTCCCGATAGCAGCGCCGCGCAAGCCCTATGATGCCGAGCCGCTCCATATTCTGCTCTGCACGGTCACGCTCTGCTTTCGTATAAAACGGACGGAATCCGCATTTCCCGAGACAGCCGGAACGGACGATCTCGCGCACCGATGCCGGAAAGTCCTTCTGCACGACCGTCTGCTGCGGCAGATAGCCGATGCCGGTCGCATACCGCGTGATGCTGCCGCCTTTCGCCGGATGCAGCCCAAGCAGTGCCTTGACAAGTGTGCTTTTGCCGGAACCGTTTTCACCGAGAATGCAGAGGTAATCGCCGCGGTGAACTGTGAAATCCAGCCCCTCCGCGACCGTACCTGTTTCATAGCCGAGCGAAACCCTTTCACAGACGATCTCTGCGCTGTTCATCTGTTCTGACCTCCCGTTCATTGCAGCGCTGATTTCAGCACAGCAAGGTTATCCTGCATCAGAGAAAGATATGTCACACCGCTGCTGACCTGCTTCTTCGTAACAGATTGCAGCGAATTCAACTCTGCTATGTTCTGATTTTTCGCTTTTGTATTGTCAATGATCGTCTGCGCGATCTTATGATCGGAGTTTTCAATCGTGAAGATCGTGCCGCAGCCGAGTTCATCCATTTTTTCTGCAAGGAAAACGATGGTTTCAAAGCTCGCTTCGGTTTCCGCAGAGCAGCCGACGAATGCAGCAAAGTAATCCAGACCGTAATCATCGACAAAATAGCGGAACGGGAACCGGTCACCGAACACCAGCGTTTTCTGCGATGCGCTGTCAACCAGCGTCTGAAAGTCACTGTCGAGCTTGTCAAGCTGTGCGGTGTATGCGTCGAGATTTGTCTTGTAATCGTCCTTGTTTGCACTGTCCAGAATGCTCAGTCTGTCTGCGATCTCCGTACAAAGCGTCTTTGCGTTCTTCAGCGAGAGCCAGACATGCTCATCGAATTCCGTTTCTTCCTCTTCTGCGGAATCTTCCTCCTCATCTGCTTCCATGCCCTCTTTGACCTCTTCCTCCTTCGCAGCATCGCCCATGACTTCTATGAGGTTGATGACCTGCATATCCGGATTGACCGCTTCAGCCAGCGCGTCTTCGACCCACTCGTCCGATTCGCCGCCGACATACACAAAGAGGTCACATTCTGCAATCTTCGCCATGTCCATTGCGGTCGGCTGATAGCTGTGCAGATCGACGCCGGAATCCAGCAGATAGGTAATCTCCGCGTGGGATGCATGATCTCCGAGGAGCTGCTTCACCCAGTCATACTCCGGAAAGATCGTGCAGACGATGCTGAGCTGTTCGCCTGTGACGGTATCGGTTTTGGATTCTGCCGTACTGCTTTCTGCGGTGTCCTGCTGCGAGCCGCAGGCGTTCAAGCCGAGCAGAATTGCTGCTGCGGCTGTAAATGCGATTGTTTTTTTGAACATAAAAATAGCCTCCGAATCAAATATTGGCGCACAAAGCGCAGGGCTGCCGTTTATCCGGCGCCCGATGCACAAGAAAAAGGGTATACTTCACCCGTAAACAGGCAGAGCAATTCCCTCATTTTTGCATCCAATATTTAATTCAGAAGCTTGACCTTCAATGTAATCGGGGTATGACTGCTGATAGTGTGAACCGCAGAATCAGGCAGCGATACCGCCGTGAACATGACACAAAGCAGCATGAGGAACACGGAAACAGCTGTTCCGAGTGTACGCACACGTTCATCGCACTGCTCCAGCACCATGCAGACCGCACAGCCTTCGCCGGTGCAGTCATGGTGTGTATGTTCCGCAATGATGAGAACAGAGCCGAGCATGGAAATGCAGAGCAGAATCGTCATCAGGACTGCAAACAGTCCGCTGTGCTTTTTCACGCCGAAGCCCTCCTCTCAAATTGATACTGCGTATCATTTTCATATTCAATATTATTCTACTTTTCAAAGAGCCGATTGTCAAGATGTTTCTCCTAAATTTGGAAATCTGCATAAAAAATTAAGCATACGGCTTCATCCTTTGTTTTCCATATACATGCAATAACCCATTCTTCGCAGAGAATCTACTGCGCGATGTCTGCCCGATGACTTCCGCAGGGTGTGTCCTTGCTGTCACCGAGCTGAACGATGATCTCATAGAACGGCTCCTCGCGTTTACCCGATGCGATGTGCTCGTAGTAGTCGGTGATGCGGCGGCACGGCTGCTTCTGTTTCGCGTTGTACTCCGCAATCGCCGCGCCGAACAGCTCCGCCTTCGTCATCATCACTGTTTTTGATCGGGCGACCGTACTTCAAAATCTTCCGGCGCAGTTCGTTTGCCATGTCGCCGAACGAGCAATCATAGCCGCCAAGGGCTTTTTCGTTCTGGACAGCGATCATGAAACATACTATTACTCAATGGCAGACTTCCCCCAATACTTCAAAGTAGAATAAACAAAAAGAGCGAACCGGTTTCAGCAAACCAGTTCGCTCTTGATTGTTCCATGAACAATTTTGATCTGTTGCCATTTGGCATTTGCTCAATCTGAAATTTTCGTAAATACGAGATATTTCTAGTTGAGCAGATTACTCCCACTCCTCAAATTGCGCCCTTCATTAAACAAGTTTGTTTAGTAGATTTGAGCTGTGGTATCTCAGTTATCCATTTTGCTCTGTATAATAATGCCCGCTGATGCTATGTTATTGGTGTTATTAGAAAAAAGGAGAGGGAGGGCAAAGCTGCTTATCAGCTCCCTATATCCAACGTCCAGCTTCCGTCAGCTGATACGTTAAAGAAATACTTCTTTCCTGCTTCAGTGCGTAGGACGGTTTCGCCGTTGTAGTACCCTATCTCATTGAAGGCTGATGTAAGCCTATCGCCGGTTTCGGAATACTCATATATCCTGACAATGAAATTGCTACTGCCGCTGTGTGTGCCCTTGCATACTGTCAGCCCGGTTGCTGTGAAGCAGCCGATAACGGAATTTCCGCAACCAGAAAACGAGGTCTTTTCATCGCCGCTGACATATTCCGACAGCGGAATGAAGGTCAGGCTCCATCTTCCGTCCGCCTTGACCTCGAGCATACCTCCGTCAGCACTTTTATTCTTTTGCGCATCGAAAACCTGATAGCTGTTTACCGCTCCGATCTCATTGGCTAGCGAGGATCTGTCGCCCGACTCACTATAATAATGAACAATAAAATTGCTTCTTCCGCTGTGCTCCGCGTGGACAATGCATATTACAGGCGGCAGTGTAATATCACTGATGACTTTGCTTCCTGTGCCACTCAGGGTGAACTTTTCAAATGATCTTCCAGGAACCGCAGCTGCGCTGTCGATACTGATCGTCCTAACAAACTTGTCAAACATTTCTTTGTTCGTTTCTGCCAATCCAGCGCTGACGCAGGCAAAGGAATACATAGTCCCCGAAACTTCAACAAACAGATAATCGATAAAGCTGCCATCGGCTTCATAGCCATAGTGTACAGCAGACACGCCGTCAAGCTCGAGCCGGTCATAACTATCATCGGTGAGATCAAAAGAATTATCGGGCTTAGTGACGATGACCGCAAACGAACCATTCGTGTACATGGTACCGTTTACTACAGACTTTTCTGCCGAATCCTTATCTACCATAAATGTGATACAGTCCAAGGTCACGCTTTTGGTGAAATCCACATTTGCAACGCTGTGTTCCTCGTTGTTCGGGTCATTGATGATCCAGGAGCCGGTTGCTGAGTTATTGACTGTTATCACCTCTACCGTTACGCTGTCGCCTGTTTGAACATTCTGATCCTCGCTGAATATGAAGTTCAGATGCTCTCCTGCCCAGAGATCGTAGCCGTAGTAGGAATCGGGGTGAACCTCGTTCACAACAAATGTAACTGTCGCCCCGACAAGCTCCTCTCCGCGGTTGAGCGCAGCTTCAAAGGACTCCGCGTCCTGAAAAACGATGCTTTCCTCCGATGCATTTTTTGTGCCTAAAGCCTTGTCTTGGTCAGACACATCACTGGAGCTGCATCCGCTGAGCGAAGCTTCAAAGGACTCCGCGTCCTGAAAAACGATGCTTTCCTCCGATGCATTTTTTGTGCCTGAAGCCTTGTCCTTGTCAGACACGACACTGGAGCTGCATCCGCACAAAAGCAGCGATCCTGCCAAAACAATACTGATATGCTTTTTCATGTTATCACCCCCGTTCCTAAGAACTTTCCGTAGCTTTTATAACTAATTGTCATCAAAACACGCTCCCGAAAGAAATGATTGTAGAATAAACCTCCGCTTTCGCTGAGCTTAATATAATGATTATTTCACATATTTTCTATTTTTCAACAGAAAATAACTACACCTATAGCAAATATCGAGAATTGTTGCCAAATCGTTGCCACTGTTATCATGACAGCAGCTAAAACAGCGTATTTATGCGATTATTTTCGATTCGTACATCACTCCCACTCCCCAGATTTCACCCAATACTAAACAAATTTGTTTGGGCGATTTACGTTGTGGTATCTCAGTTATACATTCTGCTCTGTACAATACTCGACCGCCGATCTCCCGTTATCAATTTGTTATCGCCTTGATAACGAATCGTGCGACTTGTGGAGACAATGTGTGCCTGGTGGTTTGCTCCTTATTTGGTATTATAGCGCAGATTGGGGCGGTTGTCAAGAGCTTTCACCATTATTATCAACTATTTTATCATATAGGGATTGAGCGAGTTGTCTCATAATCTCATTGTTTATATCTCGAATATTTTGATATTTCGATACATCAATAGAAACTACATTTTCCAAATCACTTTCGCATATATTCTTGTAAGATTTCATGATTTGTTCTGAATATTGTTTGAGCTTGTACTCTATATATGCTTCTTTTTCAGCTTTAGATAGAAGCCCAAAAGAAAACTTGCAGCTAAATCTTGATCGTAATTCTGGGGGAATGTACTGACCGACGTTTTCTTTCGACATATTTGAAGTGAAAACAATAATATACTTGTTCAAATCATATTCTCTACCTAATGAATCTGTAAACTTTCCATCTTCCAACATCTGAAGAAAAAAGTTATATACAGGTTTTCCTGCTTTTTCAAATTCATCAATCAATATAACTTTACTTTTGCTGTGTTGTAATTTGTCCGTCAACTCACCTTTACTACTACCAATATAGCCGCGAGGACTGCCTATCAAGCTATTTAATGCATCTTGCGTACTATAATTTCCAAAATTGATTTTTATAACAGGTTCGTTCGGACTTAATTCTCTATGCAAGATCCTTGCTACCTCAGTTTTGCCTATTCCAGATGCTCCACATATTAAGACGGAAAAAATAGGCTGACATCCGATTCGATTAAAAAAACGGTATTTTATTAGTTCTTCTTTAAATCTATCCTTAAAGATTTGGTTGCCAAATAGTTGATCTGAGAAATGTGACATTATAGTATTAAACTTATCGTTATCAATATCTACAATATTGTTGATCTCATCCAATTCTATCCCTATTTTTTCTTCAAGTGATTGTATTCCTTCTACTCTATAATACAGGTAATCTGAAAGTGTTTTTGCGTACAGGCTCTCAACTATATAGTGTATCTCTGCGCCATCAGAAGTTGCGTTAAAAAGTGTTTCAAGCAATGGAATAATCATATCCGCCCGATCTTCACTATGAAACAGTGATGAAATGTCTATATAAAGTGACTTAGTGTCTTGTGGAAACTGAAACTTACTGTCATTTTTAGAAAAAAACGCCCAATTTACAATACAACCTGAATTATCTTCGATTTGTTGAGTAAATAACTCACGATTTCTTCTATCATATTCATAGATAATCTTTTTGTCCATAATCAAATTCCTTTATTATAGATTCAGTTCCTGAATAATTGATATTACATCAATATAATGAACTTTTCCAGAATCATCGGATGGCTGTTCGGAGCTACCATCTTCAATATCCGAACCGTCATCATTGCTTTCAATTGGTGTAGTATTATTCAAAGCCATCATTACATTGGATTTTTTTAAAATTAGTTTTTTATCAAATTTTCCACGATAAATTCCAATTACCGTAACATCACCTATTTCAAGATCTGATACGCTATAGTTGCTTTCCAATTCTGCTTCAGAATTCATCGGAATTTTTATAATAAATTTTTCTTTAATACCTTTCTGTTTAAATTCGCCTTCAATTAAGTATGTAGAGTCCTTAAATAACACAGGGAAGATAGAAGTCAAATCAAGATTGTCGTCGTTAACTGGAATCTGTTTAATCAAGCCGTTCAGAAGTGTTTTTATGGCAAGCACATCAGAAAGATTAACTACTGAAAGATTAACGCCTTTGATTTTTATAAGATTTCCCACTTTGCTATCAGATAGCTTTTTTACCTCTGTTGCTCTTTCAAATAAGGGACGAAGCATAGTTGATTTGGTACTTACAACCTTTATAGTATCTTCAACTTGCTTTGACCTACTATGTGATAAAGTCCCATCGAAAGAAAAAGAAGGAACGTGCTTTCCAATCAAAGGAATATTGGCTAACGGATCGGTGGAAACATCTCCCTCTCCCTCAGCGGAAGTTTCTCTTCCTTTGGTTCTGGTTATAGATTCAAGCACTTTATTATCTATTAGCATAGAAATCTCAGTTGCCTTTTCATAGTTAATGTAGTAGATATTAAACATATTTTTCATATGTGAGCCCTCCATTAAACAAAAATCCCCTGAAACAGCACAGTTATCAAGTATATTTACATTATACCACAATACCCGTATTATTTCAAGGGAATTTGACTATATATTCTATTATTCCTGCCCAGATTTCTTCAAATTACAATCCCTGCACAGCATCTGCAAATTCTCCGGAACGGTCTTACCGCCAGCGTGCCAAGGCGTGATATGGTCGGCGTGCATCTTCTCAAAATCAAAATGCTGACCGCAGATCGGGCAGATACCCTGCTGCTGTTCGTAGGCAGTACGAGTGTCCTCATCATCAAACTGACGCAAGCTCAGGAATTTCTCCTTTCCTGTCAGCAGATACTCATATACACCGCTTTTCTTGGTGACTTCTCGGTCTGCCATAAGAGCGGCGATTCTTGTTTCCAATGCCGCAGGATCAAGTGCATCGCTCTTATGCTCATGATAGAGCCTTCACCAACCCAGTCCCTTCATCTCTTTACGCCATTTCGGGAAAATGGTATTCACCCAGTTAATGACGCTCTGGAAATACATCCACAGCGGAGCAGCGGTACTGTCGTGCTGATGCTCGGACATATAGAGATCGACTGATTTACCCTCCGGCAGTGCGATCCACTCAATAGCTGTTTCAAGGTATTCCTGCCGAATCATCTTACCCGACAAGAGCTTATCTCCGATCTTGACAGCAGCACAGCCATTCTTGCTGAAATACCTCTTTGCATCCGACACCCATGAGCCGGAGTATACTGCATTCCGAAGTTCCTGATCAGAGAGCTGTACACCAGCGATATTAATTGTTCTGAACCAGTCGAGCTTTTCTTTGTCATTGCCCGTGCAGATATAGATCATGAGCTTGTAGTCGAGAATCTGCTTCTGCTCCGTTGCAGTCAAACTATGAAAATAGCGATTGCCGATGGAGAAATCTCCACTCACATACTGACACAGGCTGATCGTGCGCTGCTGCCCGTCCAGAAGCTCAAATGTGCCGTCATCGGTTGCACACCAGTACATGACATTCAGCGGAAAGCCTTTCATGACGGTATCAAGAACGGCATCACGCTCCTTTTGTCCATACACAAACTCACGCTGAAAGGCAGGACGGATATTCAGCTTACCACCGTATCCAGTCACGCCCTTTTCCGCACTATCCTGATAGCCCTCTGCAACGTCACGGACGGTAATCTCTCTCAGTTCGATTTTCATAATATCACTTCTTTCTGCGAATTAGTATGCGAGCGTACTCGTCCTTTGTCCAGAAGTTCATCTCCTTGGCATTCTTCACACCGATGCTCCCTGCTTTGGCGGCAGGGTTTACACCAAGGTCATAGTAGCGGACAGCGTGATTGAAGATACAGGAGAGCTGATTGTGCAGGTTCTTCAAGTAAGTCTCCGAATAGGGCTTGCCGTTTTTGTCACGGTGACGCAGCAGCTCGTTCTGCCACGCCAGCACGTCCCTTGCCTGAATGTCCTTCATCGGCTTTTCTCCGAAATAGGGCAGTATCTTCGACTTGATGATGTAAGCCTTATGCTCCCATGTGTTCTGCTTCAAACGGGCTTTCATGTCCTGCTCATACAGGTTGTAGAAATCCTTGAACAGCATATCGAGGTCGCTGTTCGTCTGGAGCATAAATCTGCGCTCCCAGTCCTGTGCTTCACGCTTGGTCTGAAAACCACGCTTGCACTTCTGCTTGCGCTGCCCCTGCCAATCATCGAAACGCACCATTGCGTACCATGTGCCGTTTTTGTCCTTGTAAACGGGCATCAGTCCTCACCCTCTTTCTTTTCAGGTGCTTTCACCGTGTACACCCTCTCATTGAAGTACTCACGGTTCACCCTGCCCGTCACGGTGATGTAGCCCTTGTCGGAAAGCTCCTGATTGAGCTTGCGAATGATCTTGTACGCATACGGAACGGAGATCTCCATGACCTCAGCGACTTCCTCTGCACGGATAAACTTTTCTGACATGTACGTCAATCCTTTCTGTGTTCTGTATTAGCAAAATCTCTTTCTAAACATTTTTGCTTAATTCTATTATACTAAACAAATTTGCTTTTGTCAACCCCTTTTTGAAAATTTCTCTAAATTTTTTTGTTTAGTATCCCTTGACTATCCTAAACAAATATGTTATAATGATTTTACCAACAGAACCATATTATAAGGAGTGAACCACCATGAGCATTATAGGAGATAAAATACACCGCATTCGTGATTTTCGTGGAATGACGCAGAAACAGCTCGGTATGGCTGTCGGCTTCGACGAGAAGTCCGCCGATGTTCGTATCGCACAGTATGAATCAGGCACACGCACACCCAAGCAGGCACTTGTCGAACAGCTTGCCGAGGCGCTGGGCGTGAATTCTCGTTTTCTTGCAGATGATGAGATACTCGGAGCTGAGGGCGTTATGATGATGCTCTTTGAGCTTGACGAGCATTACCCGATCAGCATTGAGGACTGCGAGGACGAGGACGGCAATAACCGCAAGGGCATTGTTTTCGGCTCTATCCTGATGACCGACCTCCTTTCTGAGTGGCAGAGACGAAAAAAAGACCTTGCTGATGGTAAGATCAGCAAGGCCGAATATACAGAATGGAAGCTTAACTGGCCGAAAACGACCGATGACTGCGGAAAGCATGAACCTGCGAAAGAATGGCGTAACTTATAAGCCACTTGATACGCAGAATAATTCCGCTTAGCTCCCTGTTATCAAATTGTTATCACTGAGATTTTAAGGCTTCGGAAACGGCGTATTTACGCTGTTTCCGAGGCCTTGTTTATTATTCCCACTCCACCGTCCCCGGGGGCTTGGAGGTGATATCAAACACGACGCGGTTCACATGTGCGACCTCATTGCACAGGCGGTTGGAGATGCGGGCGAGGACGTCATAGGGAATCCGCGCCCAGTCGGCGGTCATGAAATCGTCGGTCGTGACTGCGCGAATCGCGATCAGGTGGTCATAGGTTCTGTGGTCGCCCATGACACCGACCGAATGCACATCGGGCAGAACGGCGAAATACTGGCTCAGCTCGCCGGCAATGCCGCTCTTTTCGATTTCATCGCGGAACACGGCGTCTGCCTCCTGCAAAATGCGCACCTTCTCCTCGGTAATCTCCCCGATGATCCGGATACCGAGCCCCGGCCCCGGGAAGGGCTGACGCCAGACCAGCTCACGCGGGATGCCGAGCTTCTCGCCGACGCGCCGCACCTCGTCCTTAAAGAGCTCGGCGAGCGGCTCAATCGTGCCAGCAAAGGCGATATCATCGGGCATCTTCACCATATTGTGATGCGTCTTGATGACAGCGGTGCTGCCGTGTCCTGCCTCATCGCCCTTGCCGCTCTCGATGCGGTCCGGATAGATCGTGCCCTGCGCGAAAAAGCCGTCGGTGCCGGTCTCGCGAACCTTGTCCCAGAACACATTATAGAATTCCGTGCCGATGATCTTCCGCTTCTGCTCCGGGTCGGTAACGCCGCGGAGCTTTTCGAGGAAGTGCGCCTGTGCATTGACGCGGACAAAATTCATATCGAACAGCCGGGTAAACGTCTCCTCGACGAAATCGCCCTCATCCTTGCGCATCAATCCCTGATCGACAAACACGCAGGTGAGCTGCTTTCCGACCGCCTTGCTGAGCAGTGCCGCGGCGACGGAGGAGTCCACGCCGCCGGAGAGGCCGAGGATGACCTTTTTGTCGCCGATCTGCTGACGCAGCTTCGATACGGTTTGCTCGATAAAATCCTGCATCACCCAGTCGCCGGTAAAGCCGCATACGACATAGAGAAAATGGTGCAGAATCTCCTTGCCGAAGACGCTGTGCGTGACCTCCGGATGGAACTGCACGGCATAGAGCTTCCGTGCCGGGTCCTCAAACGCTGCACAGGGGCAGTCGGCGGAAAACGCAGTTGTGCGGAAGCCCTCCGGCAGGCGGCTGACATAGTCCGTATGGCTCATCCAGACGGTGCTGCGCTCCGGGACACCGGCAAAGAGCAGGCTCTTTTCGCCGTGTGTGATCTCAATTTTGCCGTATTCGGATTTCTCGCAGCTTTCGACCGTGCCGCCCAGTGTATAGGCCATGAGCTGGCAGCCGTAGCAGATGCCGAGCGTCGGGATGCCGAGCTCGAAATACGCGGGATCAATATGCGGCGATTCGGGGTCATACACGCTGTTGGGGCCGCCGGTGAAGATGATGCCGGTCGGGTTCAGCGCCCGGAGCTCGGAGAGCGGGGTGTCATAGCGCCGGATCTCGCAGTAAACGCCGCACTCGCGCACGCGCCGCGCGATGAGCTGGTTATACTGCCCGCCGAAATCGAGCACGATACACAGTTGATTTGCCATAAATTCTCCTTTCCCGGATCAGCACAAGGCTCTCACTTGCCTGAGCTTCTGCTGTTTCACTGAGATTTCTCTTTCCAGACCGCGGATTTCCTGATCGTACTTCCTGCTGTCAAACGGCAGGGAAAGCTGTTCATTGCTGTCACGAATCGAGCGCAGCAGAGTACCGATTCTGTTTTCGTTCGTGAATACTCCGTAAAGGAATATGATCCATGTAATAATCACGCCGCCGATGCCGACCAGAATCATGCTGTTGGCAAACAGCATGATTGTCACAAGGAGCGAGATCAAGCCCACAATGAGCCAGAACAGTTTTGCGAAGAGACGGCGCTTGTCCCTCCTGCGCGACTGCCGGAGCACCTTTCTGCGATTGTTTTCATAATACGAGCGATCGCGCTCAAGACTGCTTTTCGCATATTGCAGACTGTTATCCAGCGTTCTGATCTGCTCCTCCAGAACACCCGCCTCATATGCACAGAACTGCTTTTCGAGCACGCCGTACACATTCTGCGGTGCAAACTGTTTCACCAAACCGAACCATTTTTCCAGATTCTCAAGCGACTGCTGAATCCGGAAACCGGATGTCTCACAATAGATGAGCCCCCACCAGCCCTCGTGGCGCTGCGGATAGCTCTCAACCATTTCATTATAGAGGTTGCGCAGCTTTGCGAAGTCATTGATCTGCAAAAAGACCTTTTCCTTTTGCAGCAATTCCTTCATCGAGGCCTTTGCGCCGTACACATTTTCCGCCTGCACATGATAGATGGTATTGTAGTTCGTGATTGCATCCGTCACAAGGATTGTGGAATCGCAGGCATGGCACCATGCCTCCTTGTGGGAAGCATCCACCTTTAACTGTGCCCCGCAGTTCGGACACATCGCTGCCTGAAGCATAGCAAACCTCCTTTATCCTGAAAGAAACACGGTCTCAAAAAATCATGCGGCTGTGATATAGCTATTATACCACAAGCTGCGGAAAATTTCAATGGGCGGAGCACAAAAAAACCGCGCTGCTTTTTTACAGCGCGGTTTTCGGGTCAGTCAGGGGTGATAGATCTCGTCGAGTCCTTCTTCGACCACAAAAGATGAGCGTTCCGGCCACTGCTCCTTATTATAACGAATGATACGGGTTCCGTCTTCACGTTCTGCAATAATCATTTTGATGATGCCATTTAATGAAGTACCGAATCTCATATCCCGCGTATTTCTATAGAACGCAAACGGCTCATTGAAGAAGATTGTCAGATACCGGTTATCCGCCTTGTGTGAAGAAATATCCACCTTGCCTGAGGAAGTAGTAAAGTCGCCAAGCTGATTCCACCAATTGACCATTTCTTCGATCTGCTCAGCGCTGAGCTCCTGTGTGACCTCTCCGTCGGTATAAGTGACAGAGCTGATCGTCTGTGCGTCCATATCTCTGACGACATACACCGGCTCAAATTCCTCCGGAACATAGGGCAGACTGAACATGCCCTCCTCTGTATGAAAGGCTCTCATTTCGATTCTGGTATCCGGAATATCCTTGATTGCACACAACAAATCCCAAGCCCAGCGTGCTTTTTTTGCCCGCATTGCTGCGATTTCCTCTGCAGAGCCTTCTTCGCGCCCCATGTAATTGGGAACGAATCCATACATATATTTATGATCTATAGGATCAGCCCCCAAGTCCATAAATAATACTTCTCCCTCATATTTGCCTGAAAAATCTGCCGGCGAAACTACGCTAATGGCGCTGTCGGGAACATCGGGCATCATCAGCGTCAGATAATCAGTAGCGGTTACACTACAGGATACAAAGTAGGAACGATCCTTTGTAAAAATCGAAATTTCTGCCTCATCCCATTTGTCCAAGTAGCTGACGGGTACACCGCCCTCCAGATAATAGTAAAACTCATCTGTTCCGATTTCAGCTGCAATGACATCCGCAAGCGGCTTCGGAATCGTATAATTTCCGATCGCCTCCCGATATACAGAAGGCTCGGTTGTTTCGGCCGGTGCTGAGGAAGCGGCCGCGGTTGTTTCAGCGGGCGGCGCCGTGGTCTGTGCCGCGGCCGGCGCAGCGGTTCCGGGTGCCGGATTCGGCTGCGTGCCGCGCGATACCGGAATATCGGCCGGTGCGGTCTGCGTATTTGCAGGGGCGGCCGTGCCGGCGGGCTGTGTTCCGGTGACGCCCGTGCCGGTCGAGCCGGTAGAGCCGGTCGTGCCGGTCGCAGAGGTGACAGTCGTTTCCGTCTGCAAAACGTCAAAGGTCGTCTGCATGCCGCTTCCCGTCACCTCTGTGATCTCAGCCCCGCGGGACTGCTCTGTCAGGAGCGGATCCTGCTTCTGCCCTCTCATCAGGATCCATACACCGCCGACTGCCGCCGTCAGACATGCCGCCGCTGCGGTCATACGCACCAGGCTGTGCGAGATATGCAGCCGCCGCTTTTTCTTCATTGCCGCTTCGATCATCTCATCCGGCAGCTCATTCAGAAGCCCGGAAAATCTCTCAGCATTCATAGCAGCCCCTCCTTTTCCAGTTGCTCCCGCAAGCGCTGCCGGATGCGGGAGAGGGTTACCTTCACATTGCCCTCTGACATGTGAAAATCGTTTGCGAGGTCTGCGGTTGAGACCGCGCCCCAGTATCGCCTGACGAACAAATCACGCTGCTTTGCCGGCAGCTTCGAGAGGAATGCCGTCACCGCCGCAAGCAGCTCGCGCTGCTCCAGCTCCGCCGCCGTGTCGTTCTCTGCGGGAAAGAGCTCCGCGAGCTCGTCCAGCGTCTGCGAGAACTGGCCGCCGCTTCTCCGAGCGGCTTTTGCAGTTTTTCTGCGGTTCAGGGCAATGTTTCGCGTCAGCTTCATCACATAGGCGCGAAGATTGCTCGGCTGCGCCGGCGGAATCGCATTCCAGAGATTCAGCAGCGCGTCGTTCAGGCATTCCTCCGCATCTGCTTCGTCCCCCAAGATATTTCGGGCAACGTACAGGCAGAGATCGCCGTATTTTGTTTTAATTTCCCTGAGCCCCTGCTCATCCCGGCTTTGCAGCATCAAAAGAATTCTTTTGTCGTCTATGGCAATCACCGCCTTTCGTGTTTGCCTTCATATATAAGAACAACTTTTTTCGGAAAAGGTTACACGTTTTTTGAAAAAAATTTTTTCCGGCTTCGATTTCATGGCCGGTTCTGACTGTTTGCGCTCAGATTATGCGCAATGTTCTTCAAAATTTGCAGATTCACTTGACAATCTGAATATTTCATATTATAATAAGTTCAGGAACACCACGCGCGAAAAGGGGGGAATGCTCGTGGCTGCACCGGAAACCGAGGCCGATATCATCGGTGTCATTGCCGCCGAGGTCAACAGCATCGAACAGCGGCAGATCATGAAGGGCATTATACAGAAAGCCCAGGAAATCGGCAGAAAGATCGTCGTTTTTTCCAATCTCTACAATCCGTATGAATTCAACAACGATCTGGCGCTCGAAAACAAGGTCTATGAGCTGATGTTTTCGCCGCAGCTCTGCGGGCTGATCCTGATCGAGGAATCCTTTGTCAATGAGACGCTGCGCGAAATTCTGCGCGGCATGCTCGAAAAGCGGCAGGATATCCCGGTCGTCGCGATCGGCGTTTATATCGAGGCGCTGGATTTCCCGAATGTCCGGTTTATCAATTCGGACGACCTGCGCGATACCGAGGCGATCGCAGAGCATCTGCTCTCGGTGCATCATGTGACCAAGATCGACATTCTGACCGGATTCGAGGGGAATCCTGCCGCGGAGCAGCGTGTTGCGGGCTATCGCAGTGCGCTCGAGCGCCACGGCATCCGCTTTGACCCGGCAAGGGTGCATTACGGGGACTTCTGGGTCTCCTCCGGCGAAAAGCTCGCAGATCAGTATGCCTCTGGCGAATTCCCGCTGCCGGAGGCGGTGCTCTGTGCCAGCGATCACATGGCATTCGGCCTGCTCGACAGGCTGATGGTACATAATATCCAGGTGCCGGAGGATGTTCTGGTCGTGGGATATGAATATATCTACGAGCGGATTTATCATTCCCCGATGCTTGCAACCTATCAGCGCGGACGGATCGCGCTCGGCAGAAGTGCGGTTGACATTATCCATTCCCTCGCGAAGGGAGAGGAACCGGCGCCCTTTGAGCCGCCGGAGGGCATCTGGATCTCCGGGACATCGTGCTCCTGCAAAACAGACCCCACACAGCTCCGCGCCGAGCTGGAGCTGCTCCGCGTCAAGCAGCAGTATGACAAATGGAATGTTCTGAGCACGGTCGATCAGCAGCTTACGCTGTGCAGCACACTCGATGATTTTGTCCGGATCCTCGGCGAGCATCAGTTCCTCGTCCGCTGGGTGCAGAATATGTACCTGTGCCTCTGCGGGAACTGGTACGATACCGGCGCCGAAAAGCCCAACGATATCCTGAGCTGCCGCAGCGTCATGCCGTGGAACATGCAGAACCCGGTCATCACCTGCCGCCGCTCGGATTTCCATGCGCTCTATGTCAATGCACCGGAAACCGCCGTGCATTACTATCTGCCGATCTTCTTCCAGCGGCATTTCTTCGGCTTTTATGTGCTGGAATATCACGGCCCGGATACCTATGACGATATCTTCCGCAACTGGATGAAGTCCATTTCAAACGGTCTGGAATTCCTCTGCATGAAGAATGATATCCGCTATCTGCTGCAATGCCAGAGCCTCTCCGACCGGCACGATTCCCTGACGGGGCTGTATAATCAGCGCGGCTTTGAGTCCGCACTGCGGGCGCGGCTCGCCTCAGCGGATCACACGCTGTACGGCATGATTCTCAGGCTCGATGTCCTTCAGGACGATGTCAGCCCGGAAACTCAGGTCAAGCAGACCGAGCGTGCGCTGAAGATCGCGGAGATTCTGCGCGACGGAACCGGAAAAAGCAGCATTGCCGCGCGGCTGGATTCGCACACCTTTGTCATCGCGGATATCCCCTGCCGGAATGAAAGCAGCTGCGTGCTGTTCCGGCAGAAGCTCATCGCGAGCATTCTCTCGATGACCGACCTGACCGCCTCGACCGGCATGGAGACCATGCTCTGCGCGACGGCGCCGCTCAGCGGCACATCGGCATCGGAATGCATCGCAAGCCTGCGCAGCCTGCTGAAGGCACAGACAGAGCATCTGCTTCAGCAGAAGCAGCATCCTCATGCAGCGGCGCTCTTTGCCGTCCGCAATCAGCTTTACCGGAATATCGACCTCTCGATGGAGGATGCGTGCCGGAAGTATGCGTTCAGTGCGGGATATTTCCGGCAGATTTACAAGAGCTGCTTCGGCATCAGCTTCCATCAGGACGCGATCAATGCGCGGATCTGCTATGCCTCGCATCTGCTGACGGACACGGTTCTGAGCATTGCGAGCGTCGCCGAGCAGTCCGGCTATGAGGATTACAACTATTTCCTGCGCCAGTTCCAGAAGGTGACCGGCGTCACGCCCGGACAGTACCGCAGGAAGATCAACTGAGCATATACGCATGACCGGCCGGGCTGCATCGGCCGGTCTTTTGTTTGCTGTTCTCATTATTGTAACACTGAAATCCCTGATTCGGATGCATTTTCCGGCAATTTTGTAGGAATGCACAAAACCGGGCAGTGCCGGCCTCCGGTTTTACTCCCCGGCAATTCCCCGTTAAACTTTTTTCACCCGCTCCCATTGCGTTTTCCGCCATAATATGCTATAACCGGGCAGTGCCCGGCTCCGGTTCTGCTCCCATGAAGCAAACTTGAAAATATTTTTCAGCGCTCCCATTGAACTTTTCGCTATACAATGCTCCGTAATAACATTTCGCCCGACCATGTATTTTTATGCTCCGATAATGATACCGCAGGCAATGAGTTTGCCCAGCGTTTGCAGGAGCAGTATCCCGACATGAAGCGTGTTATCACTCCTGATATTTACAAAGACTGGAATGATATGCTTCGTGGTATCCCAAAAGCAGTAGAACATGAGACTGAGAAAAAGGAGGTTCAGCAGACAGATATGCAAAGATACGGCAATGAAATGTGGCACAAGGCAACAGATAACAGAGATAAGAGCCTTGTGACGATCCAGGCTGCTGATTTTGCAAGATTTCAGGAACAGCTTGACAGATCGGGCATTAACTACTATGCCTATGCCCGTGATAATTCCGTCATTATGGCGATCAATGACAAAGATGTGGAGTGGTTCAAGCGTATCGCAGGCACTCCCGATCTTGTACCCACCAAATCAAACAGACCATACTCTCCGCCCGAAAAAAACATCTTCGGTAGTGCGGAGTATCGTTATATCCCACAGAAGGAGTATCTCTCCGCTGACCGTGACCTTGTTCTCAAAATGGCTGAGATCATGAAAGCCCGTGGTATGCAGTTTTCGGGCAGAGTCTATCCGTCCGGCAAAGGTACGCTGACGGTTTCTCACGCTGACCTCTTTGCTGTCCGCAACATCAGGGACGAAGTCGTAAATATGCGTAAGCAGTTCGCAAGTCCCGATAAGGCGCAGGAAGTCGGCAACCGTGATTATCGTGCAAACCGTGATACTCATTATTATATGAGCAAGCTCACACCTGAGCAGTTCAAGGGAGTCAAGCCTTTCCTTGAAACAAGTGTGAGCTATCATGCTGTTGTCCGTGACGGCAAGGTCGCATTTGCGGTGGATAAGGAAAATGCTCCTGCATTTCACAGAGCTTTGGAGAACGCTGTCCGTGAAACAAATATGCTTCGTAAAATGGCTGACCTCGGTCTGTCTATGGAGCAGAATATCTCTCTTTCGCCCGTAGTTCATCGCCTTGCCGTTGAGGATCCTTTATTGAAAGCCAAACTAATTGCAATGCGGCAGTGCTATCTTTACCGCCAGAATAGCCGATTACCCACGGAATTTCATCCGCAAGATAGAGATTTTGAACTGTCTTTTGCATTTTGGCTACTAATTCTTTTGTGATTGTTGTTTCGCCCATATTGATATGCTCCTATATTAACAACGAGGTAACTTCATTATCTCGTCGATTGTATTATTATTTGGTAGCGATCTTACATATTTTTGTCCATTCATCGAACAAACTGGAATAAGATACGACATACTGTTGTTTACAAATATTCGCTTATGCGAATCTTCCATTAACAGATCATACAGCTTTTCAGTTTTGTATTCCTCTATACGTCCTAAGTCATTCTCGATATAGAGACTTACTATATCTTTGGGACTATTGGAGTTCGGAGTTTCTGCTTTCATCATGATTTTTATTGCACGCATAACACCCTCCTGCTCTCAATAACGCAAATGTATACTCTATTTTTTTAGGGATTTTTCACTCTTTATCTCGGCATCAGTCAATGGTATACCCATCAATTCTTTAATTCTATTCGCAATTAGTATAACCGCCTTTTCGCCCGTATTAACTTTACCATTATCCCGAACCGCTCGTCCATTCCAATCTAATCGGTTGTCTCTTGACCAGTCAATCTTTCTTAATGCTGTCAATTGTGAGGACATATCAATTTCTCGATGCAAATAGTAATAGTTGCCAATTCGTCCTAATGCAAGTAGTGTTATATTTAAGCAGAGGATATAACTTCTTTTCAAGTCAGCTTTCGATAGTTCCTTATCAAGTAATTCCTGCCACTCTATTATATTATTGACTACATTCGTCCAAAAATCCACTAAGAATTGCTTGTCACCATCTTGTATGCTTCCATGCAAGATATTCTTGTTCGCTTTATAAATATTCGTTAATGTAAATATTTTTGAGGAGTTCTTTCCAAGATTATCCTTTTCCTTAGGGATAACTTATCCGCTGAATAAGAAAAAGGCTCAGAGAGAGTTCTCTGAGCTTTCGCATATCCAATCAATTAGCTTCAACATCGCATTCACACGGGAACTGATTTTTCCCATCAAAAGATCATCAAACCAATATTCCCACGGCACATTTGTTAGCTCATCATGCTTTGAATACGCAAGACTTGAAGGCGGCACAGGTTTATTGTTTTTCGCCCAGATGCCTTCTAAGACTTTCCAAGTGTTCGTTGAAAGCAAATAGGAAAGTCTTTTTTCATCTTTATTATCGAACGCTGAGAGCAACTTGATTTTTGTAGCTGACAGCCAATAGCGTATGCTGTCAAATTCCTTCTCAGGAGTAGAATAGGTGCTGTATATATGCGTTGCTTTTGAGAACAAAGTGTTCAGTTCTCCGGTATTATCAATGATGATTTTAGAGTAAAGATATTTATACACTTCGGCAGCGTTTTTGTCAAGAGCATTTTTAAGCGTTTCAAACTTGTGAAAATGCTTCTCCACCAAGATACCGTCGATATATTCACTTTCAAAGCAATCACGTTCACAAAGGATAATCATATCCAGATCGGAATGCGCAGTAGCCTTGCCGTATGCGACCGAGCCGATAAGCAAAACAGCATTTACAGTGCTGTCCTGACTCAGCTTATCCGCTTCCTGCTCCAGTATTCTCAGATGTCTTTTCATATCAGTTTCTCCAATTCCTCAAGCAGCCTGCTTTTCATATCCGCAAGCTGCCCCTCGCTTGGTCTGTTGTCATCGGAATACATCTTCTCCATAGGATACCACCAGACGGGACCTCTGCCGTTATTACCGTAATTTTCAATATCACCGCTTACCCTCGGGAATAGATGCCAATGCAGGTGTGCATCACCCATACCGAGAAGCTCGTAGTTTATCTTCTCTGCACAAAATGCCTTAGACACAGCTTTGGCAACTATCGTCATTTCTTCAAGGAATTTCGCCCGTTCCGTAGGGTCAAGGTGAAATAGCTCGGTCTTATCTCCGTGGTGCTTGTAAAGGAACAGCGTGTATCCGTGAAAATGCTGATTATCACCAATCACCACATACCCTGTTTCAAGCTCCTTGACGAAATAGGGGTTTGTCCCGTTCTTTATCATTCTTATCCTGTCGCATATCAGGCACATTTTATGACCTCCTTCCTATTCTCTCATGGCTCTCGCAAAATATCAAACACACGATTCTTTTCAAAATCACTGATGATTGCTTTCGGCAGAAGCTCCCTACACCTCTCCTCATCTGCCCAGATGTACGCCTGATGTTCAAAGCTGACCGTGACATTCTCGGTCGCAGTTTCGCACAGATAAACGATCAAGAGGTCTGGCAGTTCACCCTTCAGAATACTTACATAAGCGATTTTCTTTATCTCAATATCCGTGATGCCTGTTTCCTCTTTGACCTCTCTGGATACCGCTGCTTCGGGCGTTTCGCCGTCTTCGATGTTCCCGCCTGCATTCTCCCATGTGTTCGCACCCGTGTGGTCATTTTCGCACCTCCGGACTAACAGAAATCTGTTCAGCACCCTGTTGTAAATGATACATTTCACGATGATCTTTGCTGTCATTTTGTCACCTCACAATTGATACCTATGCCGCACCGCAAATTCGGGCGAAAACTCCACCGCCGCCGTCCGTTTTGTGAGATTGAACACCACGGAGTAATTCTCATCGCCGGGGATATGGTTCTCGTGGAGAAGCCTGAACGCCGTGTCCTCATCGACTATGCCCTCATGTGCTTCAAGATACTCCTGATATGCGAGATACCTGTCCTTGCCGAAGCCCTCCATTTCGGGGTTGCCGTAAATGAGGAAATTCGAGCAGACCTGATAGGGCTTGTCGCTGCGGAGTATCTTCATTTCACCGCCCACATACTCTATAATTGCACTGTCACCGCTTGCATCGGCTATCTGAAAATGGGAGATATTGTCCGCAGGGGACATAGAGTAATGCTCCAGAAATTCCAGCGCCTCCTTCACCGTTTTGCACCTGTCGATGATAGCACGGTTCAGCGAATAATAGCAAAGCGGTATTTTCTTACCGTCCGTTTCTATCTCAGTACCGCTTGCCGTGAAAGTCACAAGTGCCAGACCGTGAGCATTCATACCGTCCTGCATTTCATAGGGCGCACCCAGCACCCTTGCACGGTTGATAGGCTTATCCACAGACAAATCATCGAACTTCTCCCACTCCGTATCAAAGCGGTAGTAGTAAAGCAGATTTGAAAGCCCGATCGTTTTACCCGTGACGGCATTTTCCGCAAGCGTGACACCGGGCAATTTTTGGGGATTGTCAAGGTTATGGCACAGCAAGAAGTCACCCACGGCATTTCGAGCCGTAAAGCCCGAACAGTTGTGGCGGTACTGATAGAAAAAGTCGTTGCGGACACCCTCATACAGATGCTCGGTCTGGAACTCCAGCATTGCCCATTCATCGACAGCGCCGCATTTCAGGAGTTCATCGAGGGCATAATCGCCGTAATAGGTGATCTCATAGGCGTTTTCACCGGGGTATTTCCGCAGAGAATCCATTGTCCTGTTCTTGTTCTCGTCATTGAAGCGAAATGCGTATTTTTTCTGCTCCTCCGATTCGATGATCGGGCAGCGGATATACGGCTCTGTCACATCAAGGAGCTTTTCAAAAACCTCATCAATCTCATCATTTTGGCACGGACTCATAAATATCAGATAGTACCGTGGTTGTTCCGGCTTGCAGAAAACAAAATTCTGACAGCGATAGGATATAGTCGAGCCGCCGTGACAGATCAGATCATAGTCACCGCCCGGATACCGCTTCCAGCCACGCCAGCCGCAGCCGTAGGGATAAAACTGGAACATCGTATCCAGCGACTTTTCGCCTACGATCTGCCCTGCAAAAAATGCCCTGTCAAATCTCAGCAGGTCAAGCACATTTGAGTGAATATCTCCGCAGCCCTTGGTGGTAAAGACCTCCGGAATATAAATTCCAGTTTCGGGAACGCTCGTCACATCGCCCAATGTGCCTGCCGAGGTAGCCGCCATACCAAGTGGTGTGAAAAACGTATCATACATCAATTCCTTGTAGGTTCTGTCCGTAACCATTTCGAGTATCATTGCCAGCACTCTGTAATTGGTGTTGCTGTATTCAAAATTCGTGCCGGGGACAAAGTTCAGGTCGCACTTGTAGAGGTATTCCAAGAAATCATCTTCGGGCATTGTTCCGTTCCAGAACGATTTTCTTATATCCTCATTTTTACCAAAGAATTTATTATCAGGATCGTTGCTAAAGTTCGCAATACCCGAACTCATGTGCAGGAGATTGAAGATACGCATATCGCCTGCCTTTTCGTATTTCGGGAAATATTTCGTCACGTTATCCCATATACTCAGCTTGCCTTCCTCGTCAAGCTTCATGATGAGTGTTGCCGTGAAGGATTTAGTGACCGAGCCGATCTCATATGTAGTCAGCGGAGAAACAATCTCGCCGTCAATGTCCTTTGACCTCGAACCCGAAGCCCAGATAATATCGCTGTCCGTTGCGATAAGGACAGTTCCCCTGATATTCTCAGTCTTTACAAAATCCGTGAGCTTCCCGATCAGCTCTGCATATTCTGCTTTCACGCTGTGCCAGATGTGTTCGCTTGCATATGCAATATCCGACACACCGCTGTTTAGCTTTACAAGCTCGTTTAACACAGTACCTTTATTCATTAGAAATCTCTCCTATCTCAATTATCTTGAAAATCATAGCATTGACAGCACCAATGTAATAATTCCTGCTATCATCAACGGTATTGAAATAAAATATCCGATCATTCTTGCACTCTTATCGGCGATCGGCTCGATGTAGCTTCCAAGGTCATTTTCGTCGATATAAAGCGTTCTGCTTTCACCGATCTGAGGTACACCCACATTGGAATAGACCTCTTTTTCCATTCGGAGCGTTTCACCGTTCAGCGTGATCTCATACACAGGGCAATGCAGTACAGCCCCGCCGGAGCCTAAGCGAGTTTTGCGCTCGATGCAGATGCCCTCGACAGGTGTACTGTACTTTTCGGCAGCTCGTTTTTGTCCGATATATGCTGCAAGCGTACCGCACAGCCCTGCTATCAGGAGTCCGGCTCCTGCAAGTGTGGGGATATGCGCTGTGATCGCTGTCTTTGTCTGTTCACTGCCGAAGTGATATATCAGCGGAAGAACCACTATAATTGCTCCCACGAGCATAGCCACAATATCGATCCACAAGCCCTTTTTCTTAGCTCGCAGCATTGCGATAAGACCTGCTGTGCCGATCACAAGAAAGATCTGTCCGACTATTACGGGGACAAGCCAGCTAAGCTCTGCCGAACGTGACACATAGACCATACCAACAACAGAGACGACAAACCACAGCAGGAAAACAAAAGATAGGATAAGGCTTAATACTAATTTCATGACACACCGCCATTCTCAATATGCTCTTTTATCAGCAGCAGTGTCCTGTATTCCCTCTGATTCCACGCAAGCTCGCCTACATTGTCAAGCATCGCCCGATTCTTGGCTATCGCTTCATCAAGGGTGTACAGTGCAGTACGCATACCATAACGCTTTTCCTGTTCGCTGAGCTGTGTTTCTCCGCGCTTGTCGGACACTTCGCAAAAATACAACCTGCTGATCTGGTGGAATATCCTGCTTTCATGGTAACTCTTGAAATCTCTGCGTATTTCCTCAATGTACCCAAACGGACGAATGGTATCGGGAATAATAGAGTAACCTGTTTCCTCCCTGATCTCACGGATAAGGGTATCTGCATCGGATTCACCCTCGTCCTGACCTCCGCCGGGGAGACTGATCTCGCCTTTATTATCATCAAGCAGCAATAGCTTGTCCCCGATAAAAACGATACCCCGTACAGCAATTCTTGCCCAAACGTCCATATCATCATCGTAGTCCTTCGCATCTAACAGCAGTAATCGCTCCATAATGACCTCCAAAACGTCATTCTGCTACACTTTACCTATTATACTCTAACATACAAACCTTAATTATACCTTAATCGCATAGGAATTTTATCACTTTTATTGGTCTGCTACCTATTATTATACCGTAGTTCACCATATAATGTCAATCTCCTAAACAAAAAGAGCCTGATTCTACATCGAAATCAAGCTCTTATAATTATTGCCTATATTTGCCGATATAAGGTTCGCTCTGGATATGTGTCCTAAAGTGAAGTGTAACAAGGAAAAAAACAAACCAATCGAAAACGATATAATAAACAATGCAGTTTTCGGAGAGCTTGAATACATTGACTGTGCGTGGGAGGGAGATTCGGTAAGCTCACTGTTTGGCGAAGAAAAGACCATTGGTCTGTATGTATATGCTGATGAAGACGAAAAGACCATTGGAGAGCATCAGGAAAAGGTCTATCAGAATTATCTTAGGAATCGAATAGAGATCGAAGATGCTGTCAGAAAAGTGATCTTCAGAGAATTTAAGCTTCCGTATGATTTTGACCTTACATCACGATTCAGAGTTAGTTCGATAATAGTGACCTGCGACGGTAATTGCGGCTTGGCAATAGTTGACACTAACTATGAAATGGGACATAACCGTTTCAAATTTGTGGTCGAAACTGAACCCGACTACGAATTTACAGATTCAGAAGAATATTATATAGAAACTAAATGATAACAGGTAAATAAGATCACTTTCAAAAAAAGGACGGTGAAACATGAACAAGGTACCGAGAGCTGAAAGGCATGAAGCTACTTTCTATAATGCTGATGAGCTGAATGAGCTGTTTGAGGTTTTCAAGGGCGATAAACTGGAGCTTGTGGTGAACATCGCAGCTTACTACGGTCTGATAAGA
>JAFUAD010000057.1 GCA_017460835.1 Oscillospiraceae bacterium | reverse complement strand
TTCAGCGGCTGTGGGAAGCACTGCACATTGTCCGGATCGCCGATCGCGTATGCCACACCGTCAACCGTGTCGGTCGCCGTGCCGCCCATCTCAAAGATGAGATAGAAATGCGTCGCGCCTGCCGCGGCCGCCCCGGCAGTGCCCTCCTCCGATTTCAACGCCTCGTCCGACGAGCTCTCCGCAGCGGCGGAAGCGGCGAAGAAAAAACGGAAGCGCATCCGCGCCGGCCTGATCATTGCAAATGTCGCGTTGCTTGCCGCGAATGTCGTCGGCATGATTCTGATTTTGAGGTAACAGCCGATGGAAAATAAAGAACTCTCTGCAAAGCGCGCATCCAGCATGCGCCGCAACAGCTTTGAACAAACACTGCCCTCCGAGGTCAGAGAAATCATTGACCGCGTGATGCCGCGCAGCGATTCGGAATATACCGCCTCCGGCGCGCCCGCGAAGGCTGCTGCACTCGCCGCAACCGCGCTGACCGCAGCCCCCGCAGCGGCATCTGCGCCTGCTCCCGCACCGGAACCCAAGCCCGCTTCTCCGCAGCAGAGCGGCATGAAATGGGGCGGGGAATCCGCAGCACCGGCAGCCGCAGCCGCAACGACTTCGCCGCGCCCGGCAAGAGCAGCCGAAACCGCGACCAGAACCGCAGCCGCCTCGTCTGCTGCGGCAACGACTGCGCCGAAGCCCGTTTCACCGGTCTCCGAGCCGGAACCGGAGCGCTCCTCCGGCGGCGGCTTTGCGAAGATCGCTGTGATTGCCGCGGCACTTGCTGCCTGCGTCGCGATCGGCATTATCGCCGCGCTGAAATTCGCAAAGAAACCGGAAAAGGCGCCCGGCAGCAGCGAGATGATCGTTGCGGAGGACAGCACCGGCGAGGCGAGCAGCGTTAGCACCACAACCACCGCCTCCACTCAGGCTGAGGAAACCGAACCGGCCGAGGGGAAGGATTCTTCCTCCGAGGAGAATACGGCGACGGAGTCTACCGCAACAACAACCGCTACGGTGGAAACCACAGTCAGTGAATCTGAATCCGCTGAAAGCAGCACTACCTCTACCAGCACTTCCTCTGCGCCTGCTGCTACCACAGCGCCGCAAGTGACATTTTCTATTCCGAGTGATGCTCAGAGCTTTATGTTCGGTAATGACGGAAGCGGTTACTCTTATAAATGGGTTGATGACAACGATCATGCGAAAGGACTGAAAACGGTCACATGGACAATCGTTGTCAAGGGTACCGTTCAGGATTATGTCTATATCAAGGTCTGGAAAGAAAACGAAACGCTTTACGGTGAGATCTATGACCCGAAGGGGGTCTTTGCCGGACATGAAATGGAAAAAACGGCTCTGAAACAGAATGTCGAGCCGATTCTGGATGAAATTCTGAATCTCAGAGCATCCGAGCTCCAAGACCCGAGCTTCAGAATTACAAAAATACGGCCGAAGAATGCGCCGGAGACCGAGCCGACTTCCAATCACTGGACAGAGGGAGCGGATTATTACAAAGACTGGGTCAAGGTAGCACAGCAGAAAGCGCTGGATAATGCAAACACATTCCTGAAAACCGACGTTCTCGGCAAATAACCAAAACCATACGCGTCCGGAGCCGGCGCTGCGCGCAGCACACTGCTCCGGGCGCTGCGTATTCTTCCGCAAAAAAAGGAGGCGCCAGCCCGATGAAATGCCCGCGATGCCGAAAAAATGTCAAGGAAATGTACCGGCACTGCCCCTTCTGCGGGCAGAAAATGCCGGAGAAAAAGAACCCGAAATTCGGGGGGCTGAACCTTTGCCTGCTGCTGATCGCGGTCGTACAGGCAGCAGCCGTCGGCTTTCTGGCCTTCGGGCTGTTCAGCGGCAGATTTGCCGCGCATTATCTGGAAAAACGCGACTACGACCGCGCGATCAGGCTGCTGAAGCGTGTGCCGCCTGCGCAGAGCGCCGCGCATGCCGAGGACAGCACCCGGCGCGCCGCCGAAGACCTGCTCAGCCGGAGCATGAACGGCGAGATCAGCTATGACGATGCGCACGATACCGTCGCCCGTCTGATGGATGTTTCGGATTCCGCAACGGAATCGGAGCTCTCGCGAATCCTGCTGGACATCGAAAAGGAGCAGTACGGCGAGACGGTCGTCAGCCGGATCCGGACGCTCCGCGAGACGGACGGCTCGCTCGCCGCATATGAGAAGATCGCTGCGGCGGAGCGCTCTGCCGAGTGGAGCGCATACAGCACCAGAACCAAAACAAGGCTCATCGCCGAGAAGCAGTCTCTCACGGAGGCGCTCGCCTCAGAAAATGCCGAACGTGCGCACTTTTTCAATGACGGCGACGGCAGGGGCGCGCTGTATTATGCCGCGCAGTGCAGCGTGTGGAGTGACACGGTCTTCCCGGAAATCAATCAGAAATGCCTCGAGTACTTAGCAGGCATGGACACCGCCGGGCAGTGGCTCGACCTGATGAGCCTTTGCAGAACCGGCTACCCCGAGCTGGAAAACTACATGGAGGTTCCCGGCTTTTCGTATTCCGAATACGAATCGCTCCGGCAGAATGTGCTCAATAACCGGACAAATGAGCAGACAGCAGGGCTGCTCGCGCTGATCAATCAGGCGCGCGCCGAAAACCGGCTCGCACCGCTGCAAACCGACATTCATCTCGTGAGCATTGCGCGGAGTCTGGCGGGGTATCCGGTTGTCACCGAACAGCATGTCAATTCGCTGAAGCGGCACCAGAGCCAGCCGGTCACGGCGGCGGACTGCTATACCTATGTCCTGAATTCCGATATGCTCGCAGAGGATGTCTATGCGGGCATGCAGCAGGATCGCCTGACGAAGCAGCATTTCCTCGCAGATCACGAGACGCTTCTCAATGCTGCATGGATTGACAGCGTGGGAATCCACATGAGCATCAGCTCATTCGGGAAGATTTACTGGTTTATCATCGCGACCGGCTGAGTTCCGGGAAATACAGAAAACGGAGGGATCACATTGCTCTGCTGTCGATGCCGGCGGGAATCGCCGCCGGGAAAATTCTGTGCTGTCTGCGGCGGGCTGCTGAATGCAGTGCCGCTCAGCGGGAAGATGCCGGAGCCGTATCAGGCACAGCCGGCCGCACCGCCGCCCGCGCAGCCTCCTGCGGAAAAGAAGGCGAAGCACACTGCGATGTTCCTTGCGGCATCTGCGGTGCTGCTGGCAATCCTCGTACTTGCGGTTCTGCTGATTCTCAGATAGCGGCCGGCAGTGCCGGCTGCCGTTTTGGCTTCGCGGGTTTCTTTTCCTGTGCTCCAAATATTATTCAGGACGCAGCACAGGAGTGTGCTGCTCTTTGGGTTCACGCTCCCATTGTTCATGCTGATTAGTAAAATATTGCCGCAAGATCGTATCATTCTGATGAACCTTTGAAGGAGAAGAAGAAGCAAAACAGACAAACTGGAATTTGAAATATCATGATAATATATAATATATATATTTTAACTTTTAATGCTATGGGTTTTTGCTTTCTCTGATTCTTGTCCTTCTTCTCCCTCAAACTTTTGTCATTGTTGTATGATATTGCTGCAAGATAATTTTAATTTAGTATTCCGATACAGCAGCGCCTGCTGGCTATGGGGTTTGCCCATCCTGTGCCAACAGGCGAAAATAATATCAATATAAATATAGTAAAGTTCGCTCAGTCTTTGCTTTGCTGTAACTGCTGCACGCCCAAGCGCGGAGCCTCCGGTCGGCAGTGCCGACAGCCGATACAGCAAAGCGCCGTCTGAGCAAATTCTTCTGCATTGATTTGAATCTCGCCTGTTGGTGATGGGGCTTTGTGTATGCGGAATATGGGAGGATGAACCAAAAGAGCAGCACACTCCTGTGCTGCGGCGGGCAGTGCCCGCTGCCAATTCGCTTCGCACCATAATGAGCGGAGCTGAATCTCTTGTCTCAGCCGAATATGTGGGCACGCTTGGGCGTGCAGCCGGCAGTACCCATATGTGAATCGTGGGAGCATGAACCAAAAGAGCAGCACACTCCTGTGCTGCGGCGCGGAGCCCGCGCTGGCAATTCGCTTCGCACCATAATGAGCGGAGCAGAGTGTTTTTTCTCAGCCGAATATGTGGGCACGCTTGGGCGTGCAGCCGGCAGTACCCATATGTGAATCGTGGGAGCATGAACCAAAAGAGCAGCACACTCCTGTGCTGCGACGGGCAGTGCCCGCTGCCAATTCGCTTCGCACCATAATGAGCGGAGCTGAATCTCTTGTCTCAGCCGAATATGATGGCACGCTTGGGCGTGCACGCGGCAGTATCCGCATACGAATAGTGGGCGCATGAACCAAGCGGGCAGCACACTCCTGTGCTGCGTCCTGTATGAAATTGGAAGCACAGGAAAAGAAACCCGCGAAGCCAAAACGGCAGCCGGCACTGCCGGCCGCGCTTGACATTGGGGTATAAATGTGGTATAATTTCTGTGAACGCGAACAGTGAATTCTGTGCGAATTTCATCTCATATTACCGACGCGATTCAGGAGGGACTGCTATGGCAGACTACATCATTGCGGCTGCATCGACATCCGATCTGCCCGACACCTTTTTCACCGAGCACGATGTGCCGGTCATCCGCTATACCTACTCCATCGGCATGCAGGTCTTTGAGGACGACTGCAGCGAGGAATCCAGACAGAAGGCCTATGAGGATATGCGGCGCGGCACCGTCTACGCAACCTCGATGATCAATACCTCTGTCTACGCGGAATTCTTCCGCAATCTGCTCCGGACCGGCAAGGATGTGCTCTATCTGGATATGTCAAAGGAAATGTCCAGCTCCTATAAGGCATCGCACGAGGCCGCAGAGCTGGTTCAGGCGGAGTTCCCCTCGCAGCGGCTCTGCCTCATGGACACACGCTGCATCTCCGGCGGGCTCGGGCTGCTCGTGACCGAATGCGTCCGCAGAATGGAGAACGGCGACTCGCTCGACGAGGTGATCGCATGGGGCGAGGCGAACAAGCTGAAGATCATGCACCGCTTCACCGTCGATGACCTGAACTACCTCAAGCGCGGCGGCAGAGTCTCGAATGCCTCGGCGCTGATCGGCTCGCTGCTCGGCATCAAGCCGGTGCTCTATGTGCCGGACGACGGCAAGCTGACCGTCGCACAGAAGGTTCGCGGCAGAAAAGCTGCGATTCAGGCGCTGTTCGAGGGCGTAAAGCGCGATATGAAAAACCCGGACGGGCAGACCATCGTCATCAACCACGCCGACTGCCTCGACGATGCAAACAAGCTCCGGGAGATGCTGCTGAAGGAGTTTCCGTCGCTGACCGGCGTGAACATCTCCAATCTCGGCGTCATCATCGGCTCGCACTGCGGCCCCGGACTGCTGACCGTGTTCTATTTCGGCGATCAGCGCAAGCCCTGAGATTCCCATACAGAAAGGAAGGAAATCCCGAAAATGTCAACCGGACTTCAGCCTGAGGAGCTGATCGCGCAGTACTGCGATCTCAATGCGGTGTTTCAGGCTGTGTATCATAAGAAATATGCTGCGGCGGCGGGCGAGATCGACAAGGCCATGACCCGGATCGCCGCGGAGCAGACCGAGCAGGAGGACCTGGAAATCCTCGCAAACTGCTTCCTGATCGTGATGCAGTACGATATTTTCTATCGGCTGCTCGATGAGATCGGCTGTGAGCTGACGGAATCCTATGACGGCAGGGCGGCAATGCGCGAGGACTATGCACGCTGGAAGGCGGGCGAGGCGCTCAGCGAGACCGCGTGGCTGACCCAGCCGCACAGCGCCGTCAAGATCCGGCTCTTTAAGGCGATCGACGCGCTGTCGCTCTCTGTGCAGGATTTCGACGAGATCCCGCGGGAGGGCATCGCCATCCCGAAAACACAAAAGAAAACCTACGGCGAATTTGAAATGGTGACCGTCGCGGATGCCGAGATCACCGATGACGGCGGGCTCTCCGCAGAGCGCGACCCCGCCGGAAAGGACTATGTTCTGACCGATTCGGACGGTGTGCGCTATCATTTGCAGGATGTCCGCAGAAGCCGCGTTCCCGGCGGGCTGCGGCTTGAGGGCGGCACGCACTATACCGCATCCGGCTGGATTGAGGGATACACCGGCACCGCGCCCCGCGAGATCGAATTCGATCTGCTGCGCGAGGGGGACAAGGTATCCTATGTGTTCAGCTACAGCACCGACGGCACCGATGACGCGGAGGCAGCGCCCGATCCGCGCTGGGCAGAGTATGAGGCGTGGGTCGCGGAGCGGATCGAAAACCGCCGCAGACACCGCGCAGAATTCCTTGCAAAATATACTGCGGGCAGAGAGGAGCATTCCCGATGAGCGACAATGAGAAAATCCAGGCGAAATTTCATTTTCCGGATTTCACAAGGCATCTGCGCCTGAACCTGTTTATGCTGAAGATGATGCAGAATGTGCCGGAATATTTCCGCGAGGGCGTGACCTTCGCCTCGGTTTACGGCGCATTCCCGCCGGCTGTCTGGAACGGCGGCAGGCCGATGGGCGGCATGATCTGCGACGAGGACTATGTGCGCAATGTGCTGCACGCCTTCAACAGTCAGGGCGTGCCGATCCGCTATACCTTCACGAATCCGATGATCCGCAAGGAGCATCTCGATGATGAATTCTGCAATATGCTGATGCGGCTCGGCGACAACGGGCTCAATGAGGTCATTGTATTCTCGGAGGTGCTGGAGGATTACATCCGCAAAACCTACCCGAACTACAAGATCACCAGCTCGACCTGCAAGCGGCTGACCGACCCGGAGAAGATCCGGGACGAGCTCAACAAGGATTATCATGTCGTCGTGCTCGATTACGATATGAACAATCAGTTTGATGTACTCGACAGCCTGCCGCATCACGAAAAGATCGAGATGCTGATCAACTCGACCTGCATCCCGAAATGTCCGCGCCGTACACATGAATACGAGGTTTGCGGCGAGCAGCAGATCATTTACAATGAGCACCTGAAGAGGTTTCCGAACACACCTTTCCGGATGCGGGACTACAAGGATTATTCGATGGCAGATTTCGGGAACTGCCCGGCGATGCACCGCACGCCGTTTGATATCCGCACGCTGCCGCATCACATCAGCCCGGAGCTGATCTGGGACTGGTACATTCCGCACGGCATCCGGCAGTTCAAGATTTCCGGCAGAGGGAGCAGCAAGCTCGCCGTGATTGAGCTGTATATGTATTATCTGATCAAGCCGGAGTGCCGCGACGAGGCACGGTTCATGCTGCTGCACAATCTCGACCTGAACGGCGTTGTCAAAATTGACTCCGGCATTTAAGCGGGCAGTGCCCGCCCGGCAGTGCCGGGCTCCATTTTGGCTTCGCGGGTTTCTTTTCCTGTGCTCCCAATTTCATGCAGGACGCAGCACAGGAGTGTGCTGCATTTGCGGTTTACGCTCCCATAATCCGCATATGCAAAGCCCAATGGCCAACAGGCGAGATTCAAACCAATATAGAACAATTCGCTCAGCCGGCGCTTTGCTGTATCGGAAGCGGGCACTGCCCGCCGAAGCCAAAACGGCAGCCGGCACTGCCGGGCGGGCAGTGCCCCTGTGCCCAACGAAAGGTTTTGTCGGACAATACCGTGAAGCAGACCGGACGAAAAAACAGAGAATATAAAAAATCCGCAGATTGCCCTCCTCCCCCTTGACAAGTGCTCCGAAATATGCTATAATATCACCAGTTGAACAATCATTCAACAAAGGAGGCGCGAAATGGCAGAGGATATCACCATGCATCCCGAATGTGACTGCGACATGATCCACGAGGATGTGGTGCGGCGGGTACAGGGCAAGCTGCTCGACAAGGACACCTATATTGAGCTCGCGACACTGTTCAAGCTCTTTGGCGACGCGACCCGCGTCCAGCTTCTTCATGCGCTTGAGCAGCACGAAATGTGCGTCTGCGACCTCGCGGCGCTGCTCGGCGTCACCAAATCCGCGATCTCGCATCAGCTCAAATCCCTGCGCATTGCGCGGCTCGTGAAATACCGCAGAGACGGGCAGAATGTGTACTATTCCCTCGCGGATGACCATGTGCAGCGGATTCTCGATCTCGGCTACGATCATATTTCCGAATGAGAAATACCCGGTATTTTGCCGGGTTTTCTGTGAAGCATATGTTGAATAAATGCTCAATCATTTGACAATCGGAGGACATTATGGAACTTGTGTATCACCTGAAGGGGCTGGATTGCCCGAACTGCTCCGCTAAAATTGAACGGGATGTCAGCAGGCTCGCCGCGGTTTCCGCCGCAACGGTCAATCTGATGCAGCAAAAGCTGACGGTGCAGACCGATACCGCAGACCGCGCCGGACTGGAGCATGATATCACGGAAATTGTGCATCAGCACGAGCCCGATGTTGACGTTGCGCCGTATGAAAAGGGCGCCGGTGCGCATCATGCGCATAAGCATGAGCATGAACACGAGCATTGCCATGACGGGCATTGCCACGAGCACGAGCATGAGCATGAACATACACATGAACACGAACATACACACGAGCACGGCGAGGGCAGCAGCAAGGTGATGCTGGTGCGCATTCTCATCGGCATCGTGACCTTCGTGATCGGGCTGGTGCTGTATCACGGAAAAAGCGCGGCAATGACGAACACCGGCGCGGGGATTCTGCTCGGAACCTATGCGCTGCTCGGCTGGGATGTTGTGCTGCATGCGCTGAAAAATATCGTGCGCGGCAAGGTGTTTGACGAGCATTTCCTGATGAGCGTCTCGACGGTCGGCGCGATCGTCATGCGCGAATACCCGGAGGCGGCGGCCGTCATGCTGCTCTATCAGATCGGCGAGCTGTTCCAGTCGATGGCCGTGCAGCGCTCGCGGAAATCCATCTCCTCGCTGATGGAGATTTGCCCGGATACGGCGAATCTGCTGGAAAACGGCGAGCTGCGGACTGTCCGCTGCGAGGATGTTGCAGTGACGGATGAGATTCTTGTCAAGCCGGGCGAGCGCATCCCGCTCGACGGCGTCATCATCACCGGCGAATCCATGCTCGACACAAGTGCGCTGACCGGTGAATCCGTGCCGCGCAGCGTCCGCCCCGGCGATCAGGCGCTCTCGGGCTGCATCAACCAGTCCGGCACGCTGACGCTGGAGGTCACGGCGCCGTTCAGCGAATCCACCGCGACCAAGATCATCAGCATGGTCGAGAACGCCTCTGCACGGAAGGCGCCCGCCGAGAATTTCATCACGAGCTTTGCGCGGTATTACACGCCGGTCGTTGTCATTGCGGCGCTGCTGCTTGCGCTGATTCCCCCGCTCGCGTTCGGCGGCGTGTGGTCAGACTGGATTCACAGGGCATTTGTGTTCCTGATCGTCTCCTGCCCCTGTGCGCTTGTCATCTCGATTCCGCTGACCTATTTCGGCGGCATCGGCGCGGCCTCGCGGCAGGGCGTGCTGATGAAGGGCAGCAACTACCTCGAAGCGCTGAATCATGTCACCGGCATCGTCTTTGACAAAACCGGCACACTGACCGAGGGCGTTTTCCATGTCACGGAGCTGATGCCCGCGGAGGGCTATACAAAAGAAAAGCTGCTCGCAATCGCGGCAGCTTGTGAACAGGGCTCGAATCACCCGATCGCGCAGTCCGTCATGCAGGCGTTCGGCGCAGAGGCACCGGCGCGCTGCGAGGTGCTCGACGAGCTGCCCGGCTACGGCATCAAGGCCGAGAGCGGCGGCGTCACGCTGCTGACGGGCAATGCAAAGCTCATGGAGCAGAACGGGATTGCGATGCAGCCAAGCGAAAAGCCCGGCACGAAGATTTATGTCGCAGAGGGCGGCAGATTCGCCGGCTGCATTCTGATCGCGGATGTCTGCAAAAAGGACAGCAAGGATACGATCGCAAAGCTCCGGGAGGCCGGAATCCGGCGGATGACCATGCTGACGGGCGATGACCGCACGATCGCAGAGGCGGTCGCGCAGGAGCTCGGGCTGGACGGCTGCCGCGCCGAGCTGCTCCCCGGACAGAAGCTCGAAGCACTGGAGCAGATGCTCGGTGACATGCCGGCGGGCGAAAAGCTCGCATTTGTCGGCGACGGAATCAATGACGCGCCGGTGCTCGCCCGCGCCGACCTCGGCATCGCGATGGGTGCGCTCGGGTCGGACGCGGCGATCGAGGCAGCGGATATCGTGCTGATGACGGATGAGCCCGCCCGCCTCTGCAATGCGCTGCAAATCGCCCGCAAAACGCACCGCATCGTCATGGAGAACCTGCTCTTTGCGCTCGGTGTCAAGGCGATTCTGCTCGCGCTCGGCGCGCTGGGTCTGGTCGGGATGTGGGCAGCGGTCTTCGGGGATGTCGGCGTCGCGATCCTTGCGGTGCTGAACGCCATGCGGATGCTGCGCACCTGAGCCGTCAGATCAGCACATAATTTGCCTTTTGATAGATGTAGTTCCCGACCTCAAATTTCTTGTCGTTTACTCTTGCAGCGAGCGCGCTGTATTCGATGAATTCCTTTGATACGGCGATGAAGAACTGCCGGTCGCCCTCCTCGGCGAGATAAAACGCGCAGCCGCTGTTGATCTGATCGACCGCCTGGAAGATGCCGAAGGACGGCAGCAGCGTCCACTCCAATATATTTTCCAGCTTGGAGAGCTTCTTTTTCCGGATGAGCGGATAAATCTGCGTCGCCTTCGGGAATTTTGCCAGAACGGCAGCATCCTGCCACGACCGGCACTTGCCGGACTTCTGATAATCCTCCCGGCTGATCGGCTCCTTGAAGGTCTGGGCTGCCAGCATGTCGCTGTCATCCAGCAGATAGTCGATCGAAACATTGAGAAGCTGCGCCGTTGCCTTCAGATTCCCGATATCCGGCATCCCCTTGTCCGTCTCCCACTTCGCGACTGCGCTGCGGGAAACATGCAGCTTTTCCGAGAACTGCTCCTGAGAGAGTCCTGCCTTCTGTCTTGCATCCTTCAGTTTTTCACCGAATGTCATGATGATGTACCTCCGTTTCGTATTCAGCGGCGGGGTGTGTCCCCTGCTGTGCCTTCATGATATCACACACTGCGAGAACATGCAAGGGAGCATCCCGAACATCGCTGTTACGCTTCGTAACAATACGTATTTACGTCGTTTTTATGATACCCGATACAAAAGAACCGCCTGTTTTCCATGAAGCAGGCGGTTCTGTTTGCGCGGTCAGTCAAAGGGGTGAACTTCTCTGGTGCCCTCGCGGAGAATGCTCGTGACATCCTCGCCGATGGAATCCAGTGCGCTCTCTGCCCTGTCGATCAGCCCCTGCTTTGTCGTACCGGTGCTCTCCGCCGAGCTGACCGTACCGTGCTCCGTCCGGAGGGTGGTCTCGGTCCGGACCGTCGAGGTCGTGGACTGCTCCGCAGCACGCTCCGCAGAGGTATCGCTGTCGTCATGTCCGCATGCTGTCAGCATCATGCATCCCGCAGCAGCCGTCAGGAGCGCCGCCGCGGCACGTTTGGTTCTGCTCATTCTCATTGCCATATTCTGCCATTCCTTTCCGCCCGTATCCGATGATGATACAGGGCAAGAATAGAATTTCCGCTCCGCTGTCTTTTTATGCAGAGGAAATGTATGGCAATTTTATTTTGTTTCAAACAGATTCAACAGAGTTTTCAACAAATCTGCGCGTTTTGGGCTTGTGCTTGCGTGATTTTCGGCATCCGGCAACCGCATGTTCGCCTTTTTTCAACAAAATGATGCGTGCAAAATCATGCAAGGCCGCCTCCGGAAATATACATTCCCGGCAGATCATGCGCCTGCCTCGGCCGATGCAGCCGCCCGTTTCCGTGCCGCACGCTGCTCCTTCCGGTGCCGCCGGACGGCCGGACGGTAGGCGTCATATGCCGCACAGTACACCTGATAGAACCGCTCCGCAGCCTCCCGCGGGCACTGATCCGCATAGACAGTCCGCTCAAATCCGGCGAGCAGCTCTTGCAGATCGAGCTGAAGGAATGCTCCCTGCTCCTCGCACAGCACACGCGCGGTTCTGGCCGGGTCAGCCTTCCACTGCTTCCGCAGCCGCGCAAATGCCTCCTGCACGCAGGCCGCGCTCATCTCCCTGCGGAATCTGCGGCGGAAGCGCTTTTCGCGCACATACGGAATCACCCACACAAACAGCACGATCAGCAGAACGGCCGCGCCGAACAGAATCAGCCCCGAATATTGCAGCGCAACGAGCACGCCGCCGTTATTGTCCTGTTCCTCAGTATTCGAGGGCGCCGTCGCATCCAGCATCATCCAGCCGTAGCCGGAGATATACACCTCGGTAAAGGCGTGGGCATGGCGGGTCGTGATCTGGTAGTTGAAGCCCTCGCGCTGCGAGCGGTCGGCCATCATGTATCCCTCGACATACCGCACCGGCAGCCCGACTGCGCGGCAGAGCTCCGCCATCGCGCCGGCAAACTGATAGCAGACGCCGGTCTTGTTCTGAAAGAGGAAGGTCTCAACATTGTCGGCATCCGTTTTGCGGAAATCGAGCGAATAGGTATAATCTCCGTATTTCAGATAGTCGCGGATCGCGATTGCTTTTTCGTAGTCGGTCGTCAGCCCCTCGGTGATCTGCTCCGCGAGCGCCCGGACGGATTCCGGCGTCTCAGAGGCAACGCTCTCCGCATACTCCGTTGCAGAGTTGTAATTGCGCAGCGCCAGCAGAACGGCCTTGTGATGCTCTGTGTCCTCTGTCGGAATTGCCAGAAAGAGCGCCGAAAGGAAATCGTGCCATGTATCCGGCGAGCTGACCGCCATCAGCGCCTGTGCCGCGTCGGAATCGGCGATCGACCCGCTGCAATATTCCAGCTCATAGGCTTCCATATAATACCGCACATTGTCGCTGCGGTAGATGATATCGCTCTCATTCTGGTACAGCGGCATTCCATAGCCGGACGAGGACGCCGCATAGGTCGTATGCACCGGCGCGGGATACACCCCGACGGTATAGCTTGCCGCCCTGACGGCGAGCTGCTTTTGATAGGAATCCGGGTCAAAATCGGCCTCCAGCACCGGCTCCAGATGCCATTTTTCAATCAGCGCCGGCTCATACTCTGCCGCGACCCGCACGAGCTCCAGCAGCTCGGCAGGGCTTTGGGTATTGGAGGCGGAATAAAACCGCCCTTTGATATTCGGGTAATCCTCCCACGCGAGCGCGGGCGGGCTGTCATATTCCGATGCAGACCAGCTGTCGCTTGCGTAGTGATAATCGGTGAAGGTGCGGACACGGAGGTTCAGCGGCTCATCGCCCTGCGCATAGAACAGCGTACGTACATAATTCTGATTGGTATAGCTGCCGCCGTCTGAGGTATCGAGAAAGCCGTTCAGGATATCGTCGAGATAATTGCTTAGAGACGAGAAATCAATCATCGCATCCATCACCGTGCGGTCGGCGACGACGGTCGGCTTCGGAATCACGAAGATCAGGATGCTGGCGGCCGCGAGGAATATGCCGGCGGCCTCTAAGAATCTGTTGTCCAGAATTTCCGGGCGAACCTTTGCATAGGGCGATTTCTTCTCTGGCTGCGTGAGTCTGCTCTCCGCGCCGGGCTCATAGGTCTGCACGACGGCGCGGTCCTGCGCATGTGCCTGCCGGCAGAAGATCATGACCGCGAAATAGCAGAACAGCAGAATGATGATCGAGAGAATCGGCATGGTCTCGTTTTCCTTCGCGTAAAATGCGAACGGAAACAGCATGACCACAAAGGACATCAGCACCCGGTACCGCACAAAGGTGAAATAATAGGCGATCGAGGAAATAAAAAACGTAAACAGCACGAACAGCGCGATCACATAGCCCGGATAGGTCGTGATCAGAACGGACTGCGGCGTCAGGAACCAGACCCAGAACTGCATCTCTCCGGTTCTGTCCGCCGGGCCGAACACCGCGTCACTGTAACCGAGATCAATCATGAACGACGCCGCTGCCAGAAACAGTGCGCCGACGCCGAGATACGCGATTCCGCCGAGAATCGGGTGTGCCTTGACAAAGTCAAACAGACGGAACAGCACCGCATGAATCACCACAGAGAGCGGAATCCAGACAAACATATAGGAGGGCGAGAAGTGATACATCATGCTGCACATGACGGTCACTGAGAACAGCAGCGGGATTCGTGCGGGCTGAAGAAGCCAGTGCAGAAGCCGCTGTAATATCCCGCCCTCCCGCAGAACAGAAGGCTTTTTCATTCGCATTCACCACACTTTCTCCGGAATTATCCCTCGCCGCCCGCCTGAATGAGCGTCCGCTCAGGCGTCACCAGCCAGAGCGAGCCGTTCTTCGGGACGGCAAACAGCCCGGCATCCTGCTCCGGGGCAATCAGATACAGCAGCGTCCCGCCGGTCTCGGGCAGTGATGCGCCTGCATCGGGATCAGTCGTAAAATACATCAGAACCGTGCCGGATTCCTGCATCAGCTCCGGCGGCAGCATCGGCACAGTGCTGAGCTTTTCGGCATCGCGGAAGCCGCCCCGCAGCAGCGAGATCGCCTCCACGGCAAGCTGATCGGGGCTGTCCAGCACCAGATCGGTCCACTCCGCATTCTGATCGGGATAATAGAGCTTGCAGGGGTAGCCGTACTGCGCACAGAGCATCAGAAATCCCAGCGCCGTTTCGATCATCTGCTCCTCGGTCTCCAGCCGATCCCGCATCGGGATATCCCGCTTGTCGCGGCGGAAATCCAGTACGACCGAGAGCCTTGCCAGCGCGACCGGCTCATCCTGCCTCACCATGAGATGCCGGCGCTTCGAGGAGAGCTTCCAGTTGATGCGCTTGAGCGAATCGCCGGGGATGTAATCCCGGTGCTCGTAGCCCGGCATGGAGGATGCCGAATGTAGCGGCGCCGCATCGGTTTCCTCATCCGCGGCGGTCACCGCAGAGGAGACCGAGCGGAACAGATTGCTGCTCGCCTTCATCTCCGGAATCTCCGGCGTAATCAGCACCGTTCCGGATGCCGTCAGCGGAAGCCGGAAGCGGAACATCGCGAGAAAATCGGAGAGCTTCACATCGCAGAGCGTGACGGTTCCGGCACCGCAGAACTGCGGCGTAAGCTGAATCCGGTACTCCGCCTCGCGCGCTGTGCCGAGTGACAGGCAGAGCGGCAGGTCATACGGCGTGAGCTGTGTTTTCCGGCGCCGTCTCCAGCGCACATACTCCCGCCTCGCCTGCAATGTGCCGATTCCGACCGGGCGCGGCGGCAGCTCCTCCGCCCCGTGGTTCAGCCGGTCAAAATAGGCATCCGCACGAAACGTCAGGCGCAGAAACGGCAGCGGCATCACCGTATCCTTCGTCAGCTTCACGACGGCGAGTATCTGCCGGTGCTTCGCCGCGGTATCGTCAAGCTCCAGCGAAATATGGATCCTTTTCCGCACAAGCAGCGTCGCGATCAGCGACAGCAGCGGCATCAGCAGCAGAAATGCCAGCATCAGGACGCCGATGCTGCCGTCCATATACAGCATGAAGATGACAGCTATGCCGATTGCGCAGAGATATCCCGCGGTCATCCTTCGGTTTCCATCGGGACGGGCAGGGCATTCAGCACATCCCGGATGACATCGCGCGCATCGCCGAGCTGAGACTTGCCCTTCGGCGAGAGAATCAGTCTGTGCGCCAGCACGCTTTCCGCCATCGACTTGACATCATCCGGCAGCACGAAATCTCTGCCGGCGAGGAAGGCGTTTGCCTTCGCAGCCTTATAGAGCGCGATCGAGCCGCGCGGGGAGGCGCCGAGCGTCAGTGCGGTATGCTCACGCGTTGACGAGACAATGCGGAGAATATAGCGCTTCACCGCGTCGCTGACATAAATCTCCTCGACCTTCTTCTGAAGCTGCAAAATATCCTCCGGATGCAGCACGGCCTCCTTGATATTTTCGAGCGGATTGTGATGCTCGGTGCGCGAGAGGATTTGCATCTCCTCGTCCTCGGAGGGGTAGCCCATGCTGACGCGCATAAAGAAGCGGTCCATCTGCGCCTCGGGCAGATGATAGGTGCCGTAGGTCTCGACGGGATTCTGCGTCGCGAGCACCATAAAGGGCTGCGGCAGCCTGTGCGTCACGCCGTCAATGGAGATCTGATGCTCCTCCATGACCTCCAGCAGCGCCGACTGCACCTTCGGGGAGGCGCGGTTGATCTCGTCCGCGAGCAGGAAATTGCACATCGCGGCGCCTGCGCGGTACTCCATCTCAAAGGTATTCTGGTTGATCATCGAATAGCCCGTGATATCCGAGGGCATGACGTCCGGCGTGAGCTGAATGCGGTTGAAGGAGCCGCCGATCGAGCGGGAAAGCGCAGCGGCAAGCTGGGTCTTTCCGACGCCGGGGACGTCCTCGATCAGAATATGGCCGTTGCAGAGCAGCCCGGCAACAACACAGCGGATCACATCGTCCTTTCCGACGATGACCTTCGCGATACTCTCAGTCAGCTTTTCTATATCCTTATGCATATTCGTGCCCTTTCTGTTGTGAATTTGGTCAGAATTATTATATCATAAAATCGTGCATTTGTCTACTCTATTATATGAGTTTGATTGTAAATTTTTCCGTTTCTGCCCGATTTAACTACGTTTCGAGTGAGCGTTGGTAGACAATATAAGCGTGAATGCCACTTTTTTTCTACCAT
>JAFUAD010000069.1 GCA_017460835.1 Oscillospiraceae bacterium | reverse complement strand
GAAGAAGAAGGAGGAGTAAAATCTAAAATAATAATATATATATTTAATTATATATTTTTTAGAGAAAAAATCTACTCCTCCTTCTTCTTCAAATGGTGTACCGGAGTTGTATCATCTTGCAGCAATATCCTCCAAACCGATGCGGACATTGGGCGCATGAACCAAACAGGCAGCACACTCCTGTGCTGCGGCGGGCAGTGCCCGCTGCCGGTTCGCTTCGCACCATAATAAGCGGAGCTGAATCTGTTTTCTCAGCCGAATATGTGGGCACGCTTGGGCGTGCAGCCGACAGTACCCATATGTGAATCGTGGGAGCATAAACCTAAAGAGCAGCACACTCCTGTGCTGCGTCCTAAATAAGATTGGGAGCATGCGAAAAGAAACCCGCGAAGCCAAAATGGAGGCCGGCACTGCCGGCTTAAGAAAAGCTTTAGATTTGAGGGGTTGCATCTTTTGGCCGAACATTGTATAATAAGAGTATAAGGGGGAGCCTGTGCGGGAACACCCTGCACAGATGACAGAAATCAAAGGAGCGTGACAGAAATGGAAACAATTTTAATCTGCGACGACGAAAAGGATATCGTCTCCGCACTCAATATCTACCTCCGCGCCGAGGGCTGGGAGACCGTCTGCGCCTATTCCGGCAGGGAGGCCGTCAAAATCGCGGCGGAACAGAATTTGCATCTGATCCTCATGGATATCATGATGCCCGAAATGGACGGCATCACCGCCATGACCGAGATCCGCAAAACCAGCAATGTCCCGGTCATCCTGCTGACCGCGAAATCTGAAGACTCCGACAAAATCCTCGGGCTGAATGTCGGCGCGGATGACTACATCACAAAGCCGTTCTCACCCGCAGAGGTCGTTGCGCGGGTGCGCTCGCAGCTCCGGCGTTATCTGCATCTCGGCGCCGCGGAGACCGATGACCCGAATGTGCTGACCGTCGGGAGCATCTCCCTCAACATGAAGGCGCGGTCGGCCTCGCTCGACGGCGTGCCGGTTGCGCTGACGCCGATCGAATACGAAATTCTCTCGCTGCTGATGCACAATGTCGGAACGGTCTTTCCGCCGCGGGAGATTTACAGCGCGGTCTGGAAGGCAAACCCCATCGGCTCGGAGAATACCGTCGCCGTCCATATCCGGCATCTGCGCGAAAAGCTCGAAATCAATCCGCAGGAGCCGCGGCAGATCAAGGTTGTCTGGGGGCAGGGCTATAAGCTCGAAAAGCCGTGATCCCGCACGGAAAGGGTAATTATGATCGCAAAGAAATCCAAACACCCGCCCGCGCGGCGGATCGTCTCCGTTGTGCTCTCGATCATTCTGCTCTGGGGCTTCGGCATTTCCATGCTGCTGGTGCTGCTCAATCTCGGCATCGGCTTTGCCAGCGAAACCGTGGATTTCAACCAGTCCTTTCTGGAGCTGGTGCTGGACAAGGAGTACATGCGGATCACGGATTATGCCACTGTCATGCTCCGGATGGAGTATGCGGATGACCCAAACGTATTCAGCAGCATGCTCACATCCTTCCGCTCGCGCTATGACCCGGAAAAGACCAATCTGCGCTTCACGGTGACCGATCAGGACGGAAGGCTGGTGCTGAGCAATGTGCCGGAGAATGAGCAGAACGAGGGGCATATTCTGGCCTCGTCGGTGCAGACCAATGACCTGCTGGCCGCATCCTATTCGCACCGCGTCCAGCATCATTTCAGCAATCCGGTTTCCGATTACCGGCAGATTCTCAGCGGCGATAAAACACAGTATCTTGAGGAAAACGACACCTTTTCGCTCTGGTATTTCTCGGATTACCGCGTCGATGAGGCCTATCATCAGGGGCTTGAGGCCGTGATTCCCGAAGCGGAGCGCACCGCGCTGGTGCTGTTCCAGTCCGCAGAGGAAGCAGAGGAATTTGACTATGCCGGTGCATTCGGCGCCGGGTGCTCGTGGACCCTGATGAACCAAAAGCAGGAGTCGCTTCAGCTTACCGGCGGGCTCGCCGACGGCGGAGCGGATATCTATGTCGTGCAGGACGGAACCCTGCAAAAGCCCGAGTACGGCACCCCGGATTATGACCCGGCCTCGACCGCGGTCGTCCGCTACCGCACAGATGAAACCGCACTCTGGCTCTCGCTCTCCGAGTATTATGCGATGAAAAACAAGGGCGCGGAGGTGCGTGCGGCAGATCAGAATTTAGAGCAGGTTCTGACCGACGGCGTGGATATCACGATTCAGGCGGAGCATCAGGAATGGACATCCTGTTATTTTCTGCTGTATCTGCCCGCTGCGCTTTCGGTTGATGACCGGATCCGTGCCGATTACAGCGTGCTTTCCGCCGTTTTCTCACATTCGGAGGCATTTTCGGTTGCGCTGTTTGTGCTGATGGTGCTGACGGTCGCGTCCTGTGTCGTGATGTGCAAGGAGGCCGGGCATGTGCCGGATTCGGACGAGATTCGCGCATCGCGCATACACAGCTTCCCTTATGAGATTTTCTGGCTGCTGCCGGTGATCGCGTTCCTCGGCGCAGCGACCATGCTAAGCGTTCTGTTTATGCTGGAGACGCAGTACCGCGTCACGGCGGTGTTCTGCGTCGGCATGCTGCTCTGCATTGCGGCGGCGTGCATCCTCTGGCTGTATACGACCGCAGTGCGCGTCAAGACGGGAACCTTCTGGACGAGCTTCGGGATGTTCCGGTTCAGCCGGATGATCCTGCGGCTGCTGTTCAAAAACCGTGCGGCGGTATCCGTCGCGGCGCTGCTCTATGTCATGCTGCTCGGTGCGGGCAATATCCTGTTCATCAGCAGCCGGACGGATGCGCCCTGGATCCTCCTCATTCTTTTGCTGGATCTCCTGACGCTGTTTGCACTATTATACTGTATTTACGCATATTTTGAGCTCCGCAGGCATGTCCGGCAGATTGAATCCGGCGATCTTTCCGCGGCAGAGCATCCCATTCCGCTGAAGCTGGATTTTGCCGGATTTGACCGCTCGCTCAACAGCATCACGGACGGCGTGGAATCCATTGTGGAAAAGCAGCTCAAGGCAGAGCACCTGCGCACCGAGCTGATCACCAATGTCTCGCATGACCTGAAAACGCCGCTGACCTCGATCGTCAATTATGTCGATCTGCTGAGCCGCGAGCCGATGCAGAGCGAGACGGCTGCGGAGTATCTGGAGGTGCTCCGGCGGCAGGCGGCAAGGCTCAAAAAGCTGACCATTGACCTTGTCGATGCATCAAAGGCCTCGACCGGCAACCTGACCGTCGAGCTGGTTCCGCTGAATATTCAGGTGCTGATCGGGCAGATCACCGGCGAATATGAGGAGCAGCTCCATGCGCGCGGCCTGACGCTGATGCAGTCCGTGCCGGACGAGCCGCTGACGGTGCTCGCGGACGGGCGGCAGATCTGGCGTGTGTTTGACAATCTGCTCAACAATGCCTGCAAATATGCAATGGCGGGGACGCGGGTCTATCTCGATGTGAAGGCGGATGAGAAAACCGTCGTAACTACGCTGAAAAACATCTCCGCGATGCCGCTCAACATCTCGCCGGACGAGCTGATGGAGCGGTTTGTGCGGGGCGACAGCTCCCGCAGCACAGAGGGCAGCGGGCTGGGGCTTTCGATCGCAAGAGACCTGACGGTGCTGCAAAACGGCACGCTGGAGCTCAGCACGGACGGCGACCTGTTCAAGGTACGGCTGCGGTTTCCGCGGCAGATACAGCAAAGCGACGACTGAGCGAACTCTTTTCTATATATAAAATTTTCGCCTGCCGGCGTGTGGGGTATAAATCCCATAGCCGGCAGGCGTTGCTGTATCGGAGTACCGTGTTAAAATTATCTTGCAGCAATATCATACAACAATGACAAAAGTTTGAGGGAGAAGAAGGACAAGAACCGGAGACAGGCAAATCCAAAAGCATTAAAAGTT
>JAFUAD010000068.1 GCA_017460835.1 Oscillospiraceae bacterium | reverse complement strand
TATGCGGATTTTTGAGATGATTTTGTTTCGTTCTAGGCAAAAATCCGCAGGCGTGCTTTCGCACGGCAAGGATTTTTAACGACGAACGGGACAAAATCAGCCAAAAAGACGCGTGTTAGGCTTAGTGTCAACACTCCCTAATCGCGCAGCGATGCCAAATGGGCAGAATATCAGAAATTTTGTGAAAAATGACCCTTGAGAAATACGGCATTTTGTGATATAATAATAGTAGCGAAGTAGTCTCTGATGGAAAAAGGAGGGAAGCGATCATGCAAACGCAGCAGGCTTTTGAGGCCGGAATGCACGTCCGGTACGGCGGAAACGGGATCTGTCTGATTGAACGGGTCGGGGAGGTACCCTTCCCCGGCGACAGACCGACACGCCTTTGCTATGTGCTCAAGCCGCTCCGGAATGTCAGCATGGAGATCTCCGTGCCGCTTGACAATGAGGCGCTCTGTGCCAAGATGCTGCCGGTCCGGACGAAGGAGGAAATTGCGGAGATGCTCTCCGAGGCGGTTCGCCGCGACGCGATGCCGTGGATTGATGACCGGAAGCTGCGGAATGCCGAGTTCCGGAAGATTCTCGCGGGCGGCGATGCAGAGTCACTTCTTGATATGATCCGCTGCATCTTAAAGCAGGGCGCACTGCTGAAGCAGAACGGCAAGCACCTCTCCACCGCCGATGACAATGCGAGAAAGGATGCCGCGAGAATGCTTGATGAGGAGTTCGGGTTCTCGCTCGGGCTCTCTGCGCGCGAAGCAGGACAGTATATCTGTGACAGCCTGAAGGTCGAAAAGGAGCTGTGAGACGGGTGTCGTGCGCTGCTTCGGCGTATGCAAAAGGGCGTATGGATGTGCTTTCTGCAACGGGCAGTGGAGGCGCATCGGTATCCCGGATTCCCGAAAACAATTGCTTTGTCTCTTCCGATGCCTGAAACGGGTTCGGAGGAGACATTTTGTTGTACTGATTTTTGAGGGGGGATTGCATTGAAATCTCAGTTGATCGGGCTCTGCGGGGCAGCACTGCTGTGCGCCGCACTGAGCGGCTGCGGCTCGGAGTCATCGCAGCAGAAGCCTGCCGCTGCCGGAAAAATTGCGAAAACCTATGCCGAAAGCAATACGGCGGCATTCTGCTCGCAGCTTGCAGAGCGGCAGCTTTCCGCGGAATTTTCCTCGTATTATCAGGGCGAGCTGACCGCGAATGTCACCTTTGCGGTCAGCGGCGATCAGCTTCATGTCCGGACGGAATATCAGGATTCCGGGCAGGTTGCGGAGGTCTATTTTTCTGCGGACGGTTGCAGCGTAATGCGGAAGGGCGAGCTTGTGCCGCTTTCCTCCGAGAACCGGTATTCCGCGCAGTCCGACCCGGAGGGGAAAGCACTGTGTGCGTATTTTTTCAACACGGATACCGCGCCCGCCGATATGCAGTTTGTATCCGCACAGAAGGCGGACGGGGTCATCACGGAGCATTTTACCTTGCCCGGCTCCGGCCGCGAGATGATATTCTGCTATGACAGCGAAACCGGAGCGCTGCTCTCCGACAGTTCCGGCGACAGCGAACAGCGGTTCACCGCGATCTCGCAGAATGCCGGCGGATAACACAGGAAACCGGCGCTGCTGCGTCGGTTCCGCATGATCTGATACCGAAAAAAGGGGTTGCTATGGTCAAGAACAAAAAATTGCAGGAGATTGATCTCTCGCTCAATTCGCTGGTTGTATTCCGCAAGCTCATGACGCATGAGGTCATTCTGCCGCTGCGCGGACTGCTCGATACCGAAACAATGGATCCGGTCATCCAGCTCCGGCTGTATACCGAGTTCGTCTCGCGGCTCTATACGCAGAGCATGAACCTCACCGAGTACATCTTCCGGCTGATCTGCGAGGACGAGAATTTTTACATCAAGGCAAAGGCACGCGGCGAGGAGGTCGATCCGCTGCTCGATGCCTGTGTGGAAAATGAGCTTGCGATTCTGGAGCGGCTCGCCCGCTTAAAGCCCCATGAGCTTCAGAAGGAGGTCTCCTATTACGGCGTGCTGCCGGAGTGGAAAACCGCAGAGATCAATTTCTTTGAGAGCTATATGGAGCGCGTCCGGAATATCGAAAAATACGGCTACGGGCTGTTTGCGCGCCATGCGATGTTCGTGCTGCGCGAGGGCGCCTGCGTGCCGGTGCAGCACCCGGATCCGGTGTCGCTTTCGGAGCTCTGCGGCTATGATGCGGAGCGGCAGCGCATCCTTGACAATACGCTTTCGCTCCTGAACGGCCGGCCGGCGCAGAATATTCTGCTTTACGGCGATACCGGAACCGGCAAATCCGCGACGGTCAAGGCGATCGTCAACACCTATTTCGGAGAGGGTCTCCGCCTGATTCAGGTCACGAGGGAGCAGATTCCGGAGATTCCGCAGCTCATGCAGACGCTCAGCGGCAATCCGCTGAAATTCATCATTTTCCTCGATGACCTCTGCCCGGACAGCTTCGGCAGCGGCATCTCGGAGCTCAAGGCGGCGCTGGAGGGCTCGGTATCGCAAAAATGCAGCAATACCGTGATTTACGCGACGTCCAATTACCGCGGGCTCCTGCGGGAGCATGCCGGAGAGGTCTTCGGCAGCGAGAAGCAGCAGCATGACGCGGAGCAGGAGCGCGCAGGGCTTGCCGGGCGGTTCGGCATCCGGGTTCATTTTGAAATGCCGGCAAAGCAGCAGTATCTTGCAACAGCGGGATTCCTCGCGGAGCAGCGCGGGCTGAGCATCGCGCAGCCGGTTCTGGAGCAGGCCGCGTGGGACTATGCACAGCAGATCGGGGAATGCTCGCCGCGCGCCGCAGGCCAGATCGTTAGCAGGCTGCTCGCAGAGGAGCTTGCGAAATAACGTATCATGCCGTAACAGAAAAACAGGAGGCGAGCGAGGGCGCTTGTCTCCTGTTTGTTTATTCCCCGGCGGAATTGCATCGCGGGGAGGGCACTTTCCGCGGGATATTTGGAAAATTAGGGGTTGCTTTTTCATAATAAATATGGTATAATAACAGGGTATGGATTCCACTGAATCAAACCCTGAAAGGATGCGTACGAACAATATGGAAAAACTCGGAATAATTGCAAGAGAGCGCCTGCGCCTGCTGTTTGACGGCGGCAGCTTCACGGAGCTGGACGCCCTGCGGCTGGAGCGGGACGACCCCGCAGCGGTGATCTGCGCACACGGCTATGTGGAGGGACAGGCAGTCTGTGCCTTTGCGCAGTGCCCGGATGTCAACAGCGGCGTCATGGGCAAGCACACCGCCGGCAAGATCAGACGGCTCTATTCTCTCGCGGCAAAGACCGGTACCCCCATTGTCGGGATTTACGATTCCAACGGCGTTTATGTTGACGGCACTGCCGATGCGCTGACCGCTTACGGCAAGCTGATCGCAGCCTCCGCAAAGCTCTCCGGCGTTGTGCCGCAGATTTCGGTCATCGCAGGCGTCTGCGCGGGCAGCGCGGCACTGATGGCGGCCTCTGCCGATTTCGTCCTTATGACAGAAAAGGCGGAGCTCTATCTGACCCCGCCGTTTGATTCGGGCGCGGAAAAGCCCGAAAGTGCTGAAAAAGCCGGTATCGCAGCAGCCGTCTGTGCAGACGATGCTGCGGTCATGGAAAAGACCAAAGCCATTCTTCGTATGCTTCCGTCCAATAATCTGGCGGGCGCACCGGTCAGCGAATTCGATGAGCCGGAGACCGCCTGCAAGAGCGGCGAGACCGGCTGCATCTGCAAGAGTATTGCCGATGCGGACAGCGCCATGCCGCTTTACAAGGAGTTCGGCACCTCGGCGGGCACGGCGCTCGCGACCGTGCGCGGCATGACCGTCGGATTTGTCACGACCTGCCGCTCCGATGCGGCACTGACCGCGGACGATGCGGCAAAGATGGCGCGATTTGTGCGTACCTGCGACGCTTTCTCGATTCCGGTTCTGACAATTGTCGATACCGTCGGCTTCGCTGCGGACAACGATGCGGCAAAGAGCGGCTCGCTCCGTGCGCTGACGCAGCTCTGCGGCACCTATGCCGAGGCTACTACAATTAAAATTGCGCTGATCGTCGGCGAAGGCTGCGGTGCGGCATTTTCCGCAATCGCGGGCAGAGGCGCCGGCAGCGACTATGTCATTGCGTGGGATGAGGCGGCAATTGCGCCGATGCGCCCCGAATCCGCTGTGGAATTCCTCTGGCACGACAAGCTGAAGGGCGCGGAAAATGTCGCCCTCAGACGCGCAGAGCTCGCGAAGGAATATAAGAAAACGCTCGCATCTGCGGAAAAAGCGGCACAGCTCGGCGCCGTCGATGCCGTGATCGCGCCGGCGGAAACCCGTCAGGCGGTATGCGATGCGCTTGAGATGCTCGAGGGCAAGCGCGTCTCCGGCATGCCGAAGAAGCACAGCAATATCCCGTTCTGAAAAATCGCGCCGAAACCGGCGGACAAAAATATATCATTCTGATATCAAACTGATATCAATACACAATCATGGAGGATCTCGTTATGAGCATGAAACAGTTTCGCGTGACCGTGAACCAGAAGCAGTACGATGTCACAGTCGAGGAGCTTCAGGCAGGGGCAGCTCCGGCTCCGGCAGCAGCACCCGCGCCCGCAGCAGCGCCGGCTCCCGCTCCGGCGGCAGCACCCG
>JAFUAD010000056.1 GCA_017460835.1 Oscillospiraceae bacterium | reverse complement strand
GGTTACCATCGAGCCGCTGAAGCCCTTGCCCCATGTGACCGGCTGCTGCTGCGAGGCCGCGGGCTTTGCTGCGCCGCAGATCGAGCAGATGCCGACGGAATACGGATTCAGGGTCTCACAGGTCGTGCAGACCCACATCCGCGGTGCGCCGCAGGTGCATACGGAGGTCGTATCCTGATTTCCTTTTTTACATTTACTGCATATCCACATGTTTTTTTACCTCACCATAAATCGTCATCGGTCGCACTGATGAAGCCGACCTGTGCCGGAGCATCCGCCTTTCGGGCGGCGGCGGCAGAGGCCGCCTCTGCATCTGCGCGGTCCAGCTCCCGGAAGTCCGTCAGCATATCGAACACCTGCTGCATCGAGAACCGGTCCTCGGGCTCCTTTTGCAGCATGCCGTTCAGAAGCCGGCGGTAATGCTCCGGGAGCGAGGGATCGAGCCGGGGCTCGTCTCCGCTCAGGATGGACTCATAGATATAGTCATATTCCGGCTTGATGACCGGCATCGCACCGGTCAGAAGCTGGTGGAAGATAATGCCCATCGCGAACACATCGACCTTCGGCGTCAGCGTATTGCACTCCCCGATAATATAAAGCAGCGTTTCCGGCGCATAATAGACGGTATCGCCCTGAATCTCGTCGGGATCTGGCGGGAAATCCGCCAGATAGCTTGCGTCGAAGTCGATGATCTTCATTGTGAAGAAGCCGCCGTTTGTCTGCTTGATCAGCAGGTTATCCGGCTTGACGTCGGCGTGGACGATATTGTGCTCTGCGAGCCGTGCGAAGCTGTTTGCGAGCACCTTCATGACAATGAGCTTATGCTCCATATCGAACCGGCTCAGGATGGCGAAATCCATTGCATTCTCGGAGACCTTCTGCGTCACGAGATAAAACCGGCTTTTGAACTTGAAAAAGGAGACCGGAACGACCAGATTGCCGGTCTGCGCCGCGACGATCGTATTATAGATGTGGCTTTTCTGCTCAAACCAGTGGATGCACTCCTCGATTCGCTTTTCGCGGAGCGCGGAATTCAGCTCCACGCTGTCATCCGGATAGACCGGCGAGAGAAACTCCTTGATGAAAAACTCCGTATCGCCCTTCCAGCAGAAGCCCCATTTGGAGAAGCCGCTCTTGTTGCTGGTCAGCGGCGCCTTCAGGGTATAGTCGCCGATGTTATAGGGCTGGAATTCTGCCGGCGGCTGCTCCTGCGGCTTATGCTCCTCAGTCAGCCTTTTGTCGATTACCAAAGCCATTTTTCAGAAATCACCGTCTTTTCTGCACAAATTCTCTGTAATATGCCGGCTTGAACTTCTCCCAGAGCGCGGCAGCGGCTTCCTCGCTTTCATCGGCAGCGAGCGGCTTGATATACTTGGTATTGTGCATACCGTAGAGCTTCATGAACATGCGCTTGCACTCCTCGAAGCTGCCGCAGCCGTAGATGGAGATGACGATCGCGCAGTCGTCGCCGGCGATCTTGTCGAGCTCGTTGATCAGATTCTGCTCCCACGCCTTCTCGTTGGTCGAGCGCATCAGCGTATTGAGCAGCAGATGCTGGAAGTGCATCGGTGTCCGCAGGTAGCCGAAGCAGCCGTCGGTTGCCGTAATCAGCATGACCGGCGAATTCAGCTTGATGACCTTTTCGTGCATGACGAACGCCTTGTCTGCATTCACGACATTGGAGAGTCTCGCGTCGCTTTGCAGGTTCGAGTAGGCATCCTCCTCGGTTTCGAGGTCATCCTCGGTGATCTGGCAGATGCCGTCCCCGTTGAGCATATAGCCTCTGGAATCGCCCGCCCAGAGGTATTCGCAGTAGACGCTGCCGTCATTGCCTGTTTTCGAGACAATGATGCTGGCAGTGGTCGGCAGCTCGCGGAAGAGGTCGCCGCCGATCACGAACGAGGAGTGCTCGCCGATCTCCTGCTTGACGGTCTGGAGCACGGACCTGAGCTTCTGCTCGAGCCGCTCCGCATCCTTGCCGTCGAAGTGGAAGCCGTCGTTCGGCGCGGAATAGAAGCGATCGACGATATCGGCCGTGATATTGGAGGCGAGCCGGGCGCCGCTCTGATTCTTGGCCTTCTGATACTTCTGTGCGCCCATGCCGCCGCAGCCGTCAAAGACGGCGATATAGCCGGTATTGGTCTTGCTTTCGGAATATTGCAGGGCAAAGGCGTCCTCGCCCGCGCCCTTGATGCGCTCCTTGGAGGCACAGATCACGAGATCCGGCAGCGCATTGGTCGAGCTGCCCTGCTGGGCAGGATTGATGACCGCCATGGCTCAGATACTGTTGGCGATGGCATTGATGATCTGGTGATAATCGGCTTCCTCCAGACCTCTGCCCGCCTCAGACATAAAGTGGATGACGTTGTTCCATGTTTTGGTGATGTCGCTCCAGCCGGGGACATCGGGGGTATACATGATCAGGCGCTTGGCGTTGTCCTCCATATAGCCGCCGTCCTTCTTGTCGCCCCACCACTTGGTCAGCTCATCAAAGCTCTCCGCCATAGTCTTCGGGTAGTTGTATGCACCTCTTGCGTAGCCGATCGGATGCGTGGAGGCATCGGACCAGACCACGATGATCTGGCGGCGTCTGACACCGCCGTCCGACCACTTGGAGCGGATCGCGAAGGCCAGCGCCTCAAGGCCGTCCTCCGGCTCGTCGCCGCCGCCGAAGGCCTCGATCGAGTTGACGGTCTCGCGGAAGATCTGGTCATCCGCGGGGAGGTTGAAGAAGTTTGTGCGGAGCATCGCGTCCTCGCGGTCCTCAACATAATCGCGGAATGCGACGACCTTGATGCGCAGGGCATCAATGATCTTCTTCTTCTCCTCCATGACGCGCATCAGATCCGGATAGAAATTCAGCGCATTGGTCTTCACCAGATCCAGCAGGTCGGTCATACTGCCGGTTGCATCAATCACGAATACCAGATCGACATTATATGTCGCTTTGAAATTGCTTCCCATTGTAACAGATCCTTTCATTCATATATTCTAATATAATTCCCGGCAGCGTGCCGGTTTGCACTGGGGTGGGAATCAGAAGTCGCCCTTGTCGAATACATCGTCGCCGGTGCTGGTTTTCTGCTCTTTTTTCTCAAAGTGCAGCTTCAGGCCGGTTTCCTCGGGCTTTTTGCCGCCCATGTGAATCACAGGGCCGCCCGTGCGCTCGGTCTCGCGCACAGTCTGCTGCGACCCGGCAGCTTCGCGGCTGCGGCGGGATTCCTGATTGGCAGCGGGGCGCTCGGCGGACTCTGCTTCGGGAGCGGGCTCCGCGGGCGCGGGAGCGGGCTTTTCGGCCTCGCCGGTAAAGGGGTCGGTAAAGGCGTCCCGGATGGGATCCGGCTCATACGGTTCCGTCTCCGGAATCTGCGCTGCGGAGCTCTCGGGCGCATCGGCGCCGGCGCGGAGGCCGCAGTTTGTGCAGAATACTGCATCGGGCTCCAGCGGAGAGCCGCAGTTCGTGCAGAATGCGGGGCGCGGAGCAGCGGGGAGCGGGAGATCGGGAACCGGTACCGGTGCAGGCGCCGGAATCTCAGGCACAGGCGCCGGTGTCCGCTGCTGCTCCGGGAACGGTGCAGGCTGCGGTGCAAATTCAGGCTGCTGCCCGAAATCAGGCTGCTGCGGGAACCCGGACTGTTGCGCGAAATCAGGCTGCGGTGCGAAATCTGGCTGCTGCCCGAAATCAGGCTGCGGGAACGGTGCGGGCTGCACCGCAAAATCGGAGTGCGGGAACGGATCCAGGGCATCGTCACCGTCTGTCTGAATCAGATCGTCACCGCCGACCGGAGAAGGCGCAGGCTGTTTTTTGCGCTCCAGGAATCCGCGGCCGATATAGAGCTGCACGAGGAATCCGCCGAGCACGAGCAGTCCCATTGCCAGACAGGTCAGAACGGTAATTTTGCTGGATTTGGAAATCATCGAGGAGAGCAGATAGCCGGCAAACACGCCGCAGCTCAGCGAGGAGGCGATCATCAGGAACGGCTTGCGGAATTTCGCGCCGAGCAGCGAGATGATCGCAGCAATGCCGATGCTGAATGCGAACAGGATGACGGTCAGGATTGCCAGCGTCGCCTCGGCATTTTCCGCGTCGGCGCCGGAAAGCAGCGTTTTGCGGTAGCCGAGCCAGACCGCGTATGCATTGACATAGCGCTCTCTGAGGACGAACCAGCCTGCGATCAGAACCGGCGGGAGGGTACAGGTCATCATCATGATGAATGCCGAGAACCGCCGCCGCTTGAAGCAGAAGAAGATCAGTCCGGCCGAGAGCAGGAACACGACCGTGTTCAGCCAGATCGGAACCGCCGTAAAGAGCTTGGTGTCCGCGCCGGTCGCGGCACAGATCAGCTCGGCAATGGACAGCCCGTTCATCAGCAGGAAAATCAGCAGGGATGCAAAGAACGGATAGGTCTTATGACCGGTACACGCCCAGAGCAGCGAGAGCAGAATCAGCACGATCAGAACCGTGATCATCACGCCCTTGCCGATCTCGTCGGTGAGCGCCGTGCCGAAGGCATCGTGGAATTTGTACTGTGCCTCCGCGAAGAAGGCCGTCATGTCCGTTTCCTCGTCATAGACCTCCCTGCGCGCCGCCATTTCATCGTAATACTTTTTCATCGGCTCGGTGTCGTCAAGGAAGGTCAGGTACTCCTCTGAGGAGACGGAGACAACCTGCGCTTCGGCGGAACGTGTGGTCTGGGGCGGGGCCGCCGTGGTTGCGGGCATGGTTGTCGTGGTCGCGGCTGCCGGAGCAGCCGATGCAGAGATCGCAGCACCCTGCATCAGGAGCAGCGCGGAAGCGCCGACAGCCAGAGCATGGATGAGTCTCCGGATTAGCTTCATGATATCGCCGCCTTTATTATGAAATTGAGGTGCGCAGAATCGTTAAATATCAAAATCATCCGCCTGAATAAACAGGCTGCTCTGATGCCGTCCGGAATCCGGATCCTCTGCCGCAGGAGCGGGCGCCGCGGGTGCCGGAGCAGGAGCCGCAGGTGCCGGTGCGGGTGCAGGTGCCGGAGCCGGCGCGGGAGCGGGTGCGGGGGCAGGAGCCGGTGCCGGAGAAGCGCCGTAGAATCCGCCCGGTGCGGGCAGATCGTCAAAATCATCGGGAGCGGATGCAGCGGGCGCAGCGGGAGCCGGTGCCGGTGCATCGTCATAGAATCCGCCGGGAACCGCCGGAGCGGGCGTATCATCATAGAATCCGCCCGGAACCGCAGGCGCCGCGGGTGCATCCCCGTAGAAGCCGCCCGGAGCCGCAGGAGCAGCGGGTGCTGCCGGCGCGGGGGTATCCGAGAAGAAGCCCGCCGGGATATCGGAGGCCGGGCTAACCGGTGCAGCGGGGGTATCATAGAACCCGCCGGATGCTGCCGCCGGAACCGTCGGTGCGGGGGAATCGTAGAATCCGCCGGGTGCCGGAGCCGGTGCGGGTGCAGCCGGAGCAGGAGCAGGCGCAGGCGTCCCGTAGAACCCGTCTGATGCGGGAGCGGGCGCAGGCGTGCCGTAGAACCCGTCCGGTGCGGGAGCAGGAGCAGGCGTGCCGTAGAATCCGTCTGATGCGGGAGCAGGCGTGCCGTAGAACCCGTCCGGTGCCGGAGCAGGCGCGGGTGTGCCGTAGAATCCGCCGGATGCCGGCAGAGGCGCCGACGCAGGATCGGGAACATTCTGAACCCTCGCGCCGCAGCTCACGCAGAAGGCAGTGCCCTCCATCAGCTTTGCGCCGCAGCTCGTGCAGAAGGACGGCGCGACGGTCGGCAGAGGAGCCGGTGCGGGCGGCGCGATCGGTACGGGCGCCGGAGCCGGCACAGGTGTGACAGCCGGGAAGGGAATCGCTGCGGGTGCGGGAGCCGGAGCCGGTGCGGATACCGGCGTGACGGCCGGGAAGGGAATCGGTGCGGGAGCGGGTGCCGGTGCCGGAGCGGAGACCGGCGTGCCGCAGATGACACAGAAGCGCGCACTCTCCTCAAGGTCTGCACCGCAGTTTGCGCAGATGCCGTAAATGCCCATTTTACTTACCTCGGTTTCTGGTGTATTTGTATTGCGGCGAATCGGAAATACGCATAATTTGCCACAATATACTATGCATAAAACATTATACCATATCTTCCAAAAGATGTCAATACGGCATCCGGCTCTTTGTCGGCTTTCACAGTTTGAAAACCGATATTTTAGTGTATTTGTTACTGCTAAGGGCAAAGAACGACCCGTATCCGCAGTCGGGATACGGGTCGTTTGTCAGTCCGGGAGTCTGCCGATGAGCCGGGCGCCGTTCTGCCGGAGCCAGCCGTGACACTGCGCATAGTCCGGGAATACGCGGCGAATCTCGGCATAGAATGCCCTTGAATGATCCGGGTGAATGCGGTGGCAGAGCTCATGCACGACCACGCTGTCGAGCACCCGGGGCGGCGCGAGCATGAGCAGACAGTTGAAATTGAGATTGCCGGCGGCGGAGCAGCTCCCCCAGCGGGTTTTCTGGAACCGGAGCGTGATTCTGCCGTATGTGACGCCGAGCCTTGCGGCATAATACGAAACGCGCGCCGGAATGGTATGCTGTGCCTGCTGCCGGAGCGCTGCAAGCTCCTCCTGCGTAAAGGCGGGCATCTGAGCGAGCTGCTCGCGCAGAGCCTGCTGTTTTGCGAGATGGGAACGGATCCATGCGGATTTCTCATGAAGAAAGCGCCGGATCTCCGCTTCCGGCAGACGCAGCGGCGCCCGGACAATCAGGGCTCCGTCCCGCCGGATCTCGGCAGCGAGAGTTTTCCGCCTGCTGCGGATGACCGTGATCTCACACGGCAGTTCCGGTACTGTCACAGCGGCTCCTTTCTTGCGGTTAATAGAATGTCGCGACCTCCTGAGCGGGCGCCTCGGCGTCCTGCACATCCGAGAGCTGTAAAATCGGGGCGGGGGAGCCGTCGCGGTTGCGCTTCAGCTCGATCTTTCCGGTCACGGTGTACCACTGCCCCTTGCGCGGCGTGAACTTCTGATTGTAGAACGCGCCGAGCCAGCAGAACTGGATATCCTCGACGCAGCAGGTCATGATATGCCTGCCGACCGCGACCATATTCTTCGGGAAATTGAGCTGCCGGACGGCCATGCACTTAAAGGTCATGACCTTGCCGTCGTACTGCTCCGGCTTCTCCATCAGATCGCGGAACCAGAGCGCATAATCGCGGTCCTCGATCTTGATCTGTGCGGCATTCACATCGAACGGCAGCGGGTCCTCGATGTCATCGAACATCGTCTTGCCGTCCGGATATTCATAGTAAATATCGGTTCTTCTGCTGACACCGCGGATGATCTGGTGGAACTCCTTGACGGTCATGTCATCGGTGAAGCGGTTGAAGAACACCATTTCGCAGGCGTTGATCTTATCGACCACAAGGCTGCGCATATTGGTATTGTACTGCATGAAGGTCGAGGCATCCGCGATAAACACCGCCTGATACACCGCCCAGTCGTCCGGCAGGGCATTGAACAGATCGGTGATCAGCCACATGCCGTTGTATTCCATGACGACCCGCTCTGCGTTGTACTGCTTCAGCAGATTGGCGAGGTTTTCGGGATTCAGCTCCTCTTTTTCCTCGATGACATGCGGAAAAACGGTATCCTGCGGGAGGCGGCTGAGATCGTACTCGTTCTCGCCCTCCTCGCAGATCAGCAGCAGCGTGCGCTCACCGTTCTGGAAGCGCTCGTCCTCCAGCGCATCCTGCACAAATTTCGTTTTGCCTGCCTCCAGAAAGCCGGTGAACAGGTAAACGGGAATAAAATCGTCCTGATTTGGCATAGCTCTGCCTCCTTACGCGACGCCGAACAGCTTTGCGACCGCATCCTCGCGGAGCTCCGAGCCGATGACGCACAGTCTGCCGGTTGTCTCGGCGCTGCCGTAGCGCACATCCGGTACACCCGGCACATAGTCAAAGTGAATCCACTTTCCGTCCTCGCCCGCGACAATGCCCTTTGCGCGGAGAATCATGCCGTATTCCGCCTCATTGTCCAGCGCGCGGAGTGCCGCGGTGATCTCGTCCGCCGTAAAGGTTTTCGGCGTCTCGACGCCCCAGCTCGTGAAGATTTCATCGGCATGGTGGTGCTCGTGGTCATGATCGTGGTCATGGCAGCCGCAGGTGCAGTCGGGGCCGTGGTCGTGGTGATGATGATGCTCATGCTCGTCATCGTCATCATCATGATCGTGATGATGGTGGTGATGCTCATGCTCGTGTTCGTCATCGTCATCATGGTGATGTTGGTGATGCTCGTGCTCATGCTCATGCTCGTCATCATCATGATCGTGGTGATGGTGGTGATGCTCGTGCTCATGTTCGTCATCGTCGTCATCATGATGATGGTGGTGATGATGGTGATTTGCTTCGTCGAGCAGCTCCTTCAGCGCGTCATCGAGCGTGTTTTTCTGCGTCATGGCATCAATGAGCTGCTGGCCGGTCAGCTCGTCCCATTCGGTCGTGACGATCGGGGCGGAGGGGTTGAAGCTCCGGATGCGCTGTACGGCATCCTGGATCTGCTCCTGCGTCAGGCCGGCGGTGTGGCTGAGAATCAGGCAGCTCGCATAGGTGATCTGGTTGTTGAAGAATTCGCCGAAATTCTTTTGATACATCTTGCATTTCTTCGCATCGACCACGGTCGTGAAGCCGTCGAGCTCGACATCGTGTGCATGGATGTTCCGCACCGCGTTGATGACGTCGCTCAGCTTGCCGACGCCCGAGGGCTCGATCAGGATGCGGTCGGGCTGATACTCCTCCAGAACCTGCACCAGCGCCTTGCCGAAATCGCCGACAAGCGAGCAGCAGATGCAGCCGGAGTTCATTTCGTTGATCTGGATGCCGGCATCCTTGAGGAAGCCGCCGTCAATGCCGATCTGACCGAATTCGTTTTCGATCAGCACGAGCTTTTCGCCCTTGTAGCCGTCCTGAATGAGCTTTTTGATCAGGGTCGTTTTACCGGCTCCGAGAAAGCCGGAGAAAATGGTGATTTTGGTCAACATGAACACTTCTTTCTCAATGTATAGGATTGTATAGGATTCTCGCACGATCCCGTGCAAATTCTATTATACCACGTTTTGCCGAAAAAAGCAACTGCCCTCTGCACCTCTCGGTGTGGCATATCGGGGATTTTATGATTACAGGGATAAAGTATCCGCTGCGCGGATGCTATTTTGGAATGGGGACCTCTATCGCCCATGTTTCGCAAAGCGAAACTGCGCAGTTTGCCTTCGGCAAACATGGGGTTCCCAAGCCCGCCGAGCTCTCTGCACGCTAGGGGAGTTTCGCCCGTTGCGACGGGCGACGAGGGCTCTGCCCTCGACCCGCGAGCTTTTTGAAAAAAGCTCGACCAAAAACTTCAAAGAGAGCTCCGATTATGGATGCGAAAATTCCCCCAACAAACACTCCCCGCCGCACCTCTATTTATCAGGAAGCCGGTAGAAGCGGAGGTCAAAGAGGGCGCCCTGCGGCCGGGCATTCCGAACCTGAATGCTGCCGTTCATCCCCGTAATGACGCGCTTTGCGAAGGCCAGCCCGATGCCGTAGCCGTTCTTTGCGAATTCCGAGCCGCGGAAGAACCGGTCGAACAGATGCGGCAGATCCTCCTGCGCGATGCCGCTGCCGGAATCGGTGATGACAATGCCGGCATAGAGCGTATTCTGCTCCGAAGCGATCCGGATCGTCCCGCCCGGCGGCGTATGCTCCATGCAGTTTTTCAGCAGATTGCCGATCGCCTCGGCGCAATACTGCGCATCTCCGCAGAAGGCGGGCTCCCCGCTGATCTCGGTTCTGACCTCGATCCCCTTGAGCTCGATCGCCACGGCGATCGGCTCCAGCGCGCTGCGGATCACATCCCGGCAAAGAACCGTCTCCTGCCGGAACCGCACCGCGCCCGTCTCCATGCGCGAGAGCCCGAGCAGCGTCTCGATCAGCCACTGCATCCTTGCGGTCAGCGCAAAGAGCTCGCGGAGGTTTTCGGTATACTGTGCGCGGTCATCGGGCGGGCGGTGCATCCGCTCCAGCAGCAGCATGACGGAGGTCAGCGGCGTGCGGAGCTGGTGCGAGATATCCTCAAGCGACTCCTTCAGATGCAGCTTTTCATCCGAAAGCTGCTGATTCTGCTCGCGCAGCTTCAGGGTCAGCTTCTGGATTTCGGTGCTGAGGATGCTCAGCTCGCCCTCGTCGTATTCCGGGATGCGGAACTGCTCTGCGCCGCGCAGAACCTGACTGATATTTTCGCACATTTCCGCGATTTTCTTCTGCCGGAGGTGCTGAAATACTGCGCCGGTGATCAGAATTGCAGCGGCCGTCACAGCCAGTATCACCGCGGGGATAATGCCGCAGAACACCAGACAGGCAAGCGTCCCGGCTGCCGCGAAGATCAACTGTATGACCCGCGTGATCTGAATATCCCTGCCGCGGAGCATCACGCATCCACCGCCTTATACCCGAGCCCGCGCACGGTTTTCAGGATGCGGGGATTCTGCGGGTCGTCCTCGATCTTCTCGCGCAGGCGCTTGATGTAGACATTCAGCGTATTATCCGAGACAAATTCGCCGGAGATCGACCAGAGCTCGTCGATCAGCCGGTCGCGGGAGAGAAGCTGGTTCTTGTTCGTCAGGAAAATCAGCAGAAGCCGGTATTCGAGCGCGGAGAGAAAGAGCTCGGTGCCGTTTTTGGCAACGGTTCCCTTTGCCGTGTCGATGCAGAGCTCCTGACAGGTGATCTGTGCGGCGCTCTGCGGATGCTTCCGCATGGCGTTCTTGATTCTGGCGATCAGCTCTCTGGTGCGGAAGGGCTTGCCGATGTAGTCATCCGCACCGACCTCGAAGCCCGCGACCGTGCAGGCCTCGTCCGCGGAGGCGGTCAGGAAGATGACCGGTGTATCCGATTCGGCGCGGATCGCCGAGCAGACGGCAAATCCGTTTCCGTCGGCGAGCGAGAGATCGAGCAGCACGCAGTCAAAGCGCGATGCAGAAAATGCCGCGAGCCCGTCTCTCTGCCCCTCGGCATGGGTCACGGCATAGCCCTCGTCGGTGAGGAAGCGCGTCAGGTTTTTCGCAAGCTGCTTGTCGTCCTCGATCAGCAGAATCTTCGGCACGGTTATCGCCTCGCTTTCGTTGTGTCACGGCGGCGTTCTCCCGTATGCCCGCGGTATGCGGGACAGCGGGAACAGCCTGAAAAGGGAAGCACACTGCCTCAGACGGACAGCATGCTTCCCGGTGTATCAGTTCCGGCTGAAATCCTCCAGCTCCAGACCCTCGTTCTTTTCCAGTGCCCAGCGGATATTCCACTCGCTCGTGAACAGCAGCAGATACCGGTCGCGGAAATCCTGCACGAGCTTGGTGTCCTCGCTGATGATGAGCTGCGGCTTGGTCTCGGTCGGAATGCCGGAGATCCAGCGGATATACTGGTAGCTCAGCGGCTCGCGGATGATCTCGACATTGTACTCCGTGCGCATCCGGTGCTCGAACACCTCAAACTGCAATACGCCGACCACGCCGACGATGACCTCCTCCATACCGGTTCCCGGCTCGCGGAAGATCTGGATTGCGCCCTCCTGCGCGATCTGCATGACGCCCTTGACGAACTGCTTGCGCTTCATCGTATCCTTGTGGCGCACGCGGGCGAAATGCTCCGGCGCAAAGGTCGGGATGCCCTCAAAGCGCAGCTTCATGCCCGGCGCGCAGATCGTGTCGCCGATCGCAAACAGCCCCGGGTCGAACACGCCGATGATATCGCCGGCATAGGCCTCGTCGATGATCTCGCGGTTCTCCGCCATCATCATCTGCGGCTGCGAGAGGCGCATTTTCTTGTCGCCCTGCACATGGTAGACCTCCATGTCCCGGGTGAATTTTCCCGAGCAGATGCGCAGGAATGTCACGCGGTCGCGGTGCGCCTTGTTCATATTCGCCTGAATCTTGAACACGAACGCCGAGAAGCCCTCGTCGAACGGGGAGACGGTTTCGCCGTCTGCGATGCGGGCGAGCGGGGGCGGCGTCAGCTCCAGAAAGCGCTTCAGGAACGGCTCTACGCCGAAATTGGTCAGTGCCGAGCCGAAAAATACCGGAGAGAGCTCACCCTTCTGAATCGCCTCCGGATCGAAGTCCTCGGAGGCGCCGTCGAGCAGCTCGATGTCCTCGGCAAGCTGTGCATGGTTGTCCTTGCCGATCAGCTCAGCGAGCGCCGGGTCATCCGGCTGCACCTCGGTCTTGGAGACCGCATGTGCGCCGCTGTCGCCCTCGAAGGAGAGGATGTGCCGCGTTTCGAGATCGAATACGCCGCGGAAGTCCTTTCCGCAGCCGATCGGCCAGTTGACCGCATAGGTCTTGATGCCGAGCTCTGTTTCGATCTGATCGAGCAGATCAAACGGATTCCGCGCCTCGCGGTCCATTTTGTTGATGAAGGTGAAGATCGGGATATGCCGCATGACGCAGACCTTGAACAGCTTGCGGGTCTGGTTCTCGACGCCCTTTGATGCGTCGATGACCATGATGGCAGCGTCGGCGGCCATGAGCGTGCGGTAGGTGTCCTCTGAGAAGTCCTGGTGTCCCGGGGTATCGAGGATGTTGATGCAGCAGCCGTTATATTCAAACTGCATGACGGATGATGTGACGGAAATGCCGCGCTGCTTCTCAATTTCCATCCAGTCTGAGACGGCATGGCGCGCATTTTTCTTGCCCTTGACCGCGCCTGCCATCGAGATGGCGCCGCCGTAGAGCAGCAGCTTTTCGGTCAGGGTGGTTTTGCCGGCGTCCGGGTGCGAGATGATCGCAAAGGTGCGCCGGCGCCGGATTTCTTCCTGTAATGTCAGCAAGGGGGATTACCTCCTGTTTATTGTATTATGGTATGATCGCGGTTGAGTGTTCGGTTCACTGCGGTTTTACACCGGTTTCACGCTCCTGTCTGATGCACATGGGCTTTCTTTTACGGTTATTATACCATATTATGCCCCAAAACGCAATGGGAGCGGATGAAAAAAGTTTTGAGGGGGGATTGCCGGGGAGCAGAACCGGAGCCGGGCACTGCCCGCCCGGCAGTGCCGGGCTCCATTTTGGCTTCGCGGGTTTCTTTTCGCATGCACCCAGTACCAATTAGGACGCAGCACAGGAGTGTGCTGCCCGGCAGTGCCGGGCTCCATTTCGCTTCGCACCATAATGAGATAAGCTGATTGTTTTATCTCAGCCGAATATGTGGGCACGCTTGGGCGTGCACGCAGACGGAAACTGCTTTTGTTAGCTGCCCAATAGCCATCAGGCGGGATTCACCTCATCCAAAGACAGCGGGTGCAGACAATCCGAAACGCTTGATAAAATTATCTTGCGGCAATATCAAACAAACCATGTTCCCATATTGAAGAAGAAGGAGGAGGCGCGGAGCCCCCGCTGCCAATTCGCTTCGGCGCGGAGCCCGCGCTGCCGATACAGCAAAGCGACGGCTGAGCGAATTGTTCTATATCGACTTTCTTCGCGCCTGTTGGCGCGGGGTTCACCTCATCCAAAGTCAGCGGGCGCAGATACATTGGAGCACATCGTTAAAATTATCTTGCAGCAACATCAAACAAACCACGCTCCCATTTTGAAGAAGAAGGAGGAGTAAAATCTAAAATAATAATATATATATATTTAATTTTATATTTTTTTAGAGAAAAATCTACTCCTTCTTCTTCTTCAAATGGTGTACCGGAATTGTATCATCTTGCAGCAATATAAGGCAAAGCGCGCTCCTTTTTTGAAGAAGAAGGAGGAGTAAAATCTAAAATAATAATATATATATTTAATTTTATATTTTTAGAGAAAAATCTACTCCTTCTTCTTCTTCAAATGGTGTACCGGAGTTGTATCATCTTGCGGCAATATTAGACAAATCAATACAGACAATGGGAGCATAAACTCAAAGAGCAGCACACTCCTGTGCTGCGTCCTAATTGGTACTGGGTGCATGCGAAAAGAAATCCGCGAAGCCAAAACGGCTGCCGGCCCTGCCGGCCAGCACACTCCTGTGCTGCGGCGGGGAGCCCCCGCTGGCGATACAGCAAAGCGCCGTCTAGGCGAATTGTTCTATATTGGTTTGAATCTCGCCTGTTGACGATTGGGCGAATAAAAAAGCAGTTTCCATTCGCGTGCACGCCCAAGCGTGCCAAAATATTCGGCTGAGAAAAAAAACACGCCTCCGTTCATTATGGTGCGAAGCGAAACGGCTGCCGGCCCTGCCGGCCGGCAGGCAAATTTCTTGGAAATGTCTTGCATGTTTGCGGAAGATGTGGTATAATAGAGTAGATTCTGTCCGGATGCGGCGAAGTGCGCGGAGAAAGAGACAGCGCCCCCCCTCAGTATCTCCCGCCCGGGCAGTCAATACAGAACAAAAGCAGGAGCGTCGGTTCATATGGTCTTTTCAAGCCTGATTTTTCTCTACCTCTTTCTGCCCGCATGCCTTCTGGTCTACGGGCTCTCCCCGAATCTTACAATCAAAAATCTCACACTGACAGTCTTCTCCCTGTTCTTTTATGCATGGGGAGAGCCTGTCTATATTTTGCTGCTCCTGACGAGCGTCTTTGCGAACTACCTGTTCGGGCTCGGCTTGGGCGGCTGCCAGAAGCACGATAAGCCCGGCGCGGCAAAGGCGCTGCTCACGCTCAGCCTCGTGTTCAATATCGGGCTGCTCGGCGTGTTCAAATACAGCAGGTTCATCGCCGAAAACCTCAACCGGATTCCGGGGATTCACCTCCCCGTTCCGAAGCTGACGCTCCCCATCGGCATCAGCTTCTATACCTTCCAGATTCTCTCCTATGTCATCGACCTTTACTGGGAGAAGATTGATGTGCAGAAAAACCCGCTGCACCTGCTGCTCTATATCTCCATGTTCCCGCAGCTCATCGCCGGCCCGATCGTCCGGTACAGCACGATCGCGGAGGAGATCAAAAACCGGAAAACCACGCTGTATGACCTGAGCGAGGGGCTGACCCGCCTGATGATCGGGCTTGCGAAAAAGGTCATCCTCGCGAACAATCTCTCTGTCATCGTCAAGGAATTCTTCGGGACGGCGGGCATCGAGATCTCCGTCGCCGGAACATGGTATGCGGTGATCGTCTACGCGATGCAGATTTATTTCGATTTCTCCGGCTATTCGGATATGGCGATCGGCATGGGGCGGATGTTCGGCTTCCACTTCGACGAAAACTTCCGGCATCCCTTCCTCTGCAAGGATATCTCGGAATTCTGGCAGCGCTGGCACATCTCCCTCGGCACCTTCTTCCGCGACTACCTGCTCTATGTGCCGATCTTCGGCAAGCGCAGAAAATACGGCGGACTGTTTCTGGTCTGGTTCTGCACCGGCCTCTGGCACGGCGCAAGCTGGAATTTCATCATCTGGGGTCTCTACTTCGGCGTGTTTATCCTGATCGAGCAGCTCATCGGCAAAAAGCGCATCAGGAAAATCCCGCTGGTCATCCGGCATATTTACAGCAAGATCATCATTATCATCGGCTTCGGCATCTTCTATTTCGAGAATCTCGGACGCCTCGGCGGCTTCTTCAAAAACCTCGTCGGGCTCAATCACAATGCGCTCTGGGACAGCGTCACGGCACTTTCGATGAAGAACAATCTGTTTTTGCTGATCGCCGCGCTGATCTGCTGCTTCCCGCTCTATGACGGGCTGCAAAAGCTGCGGAGCAGAAAGCCCGGCGCGGTCGCCGCGGTCGATACCTTCCAGATCATTGCGAATGCCGCGATGCTCGCGATGAGCAGCATTCTGCTCGTCGATGCGACGAATAACCCGTTCCTGTATTTCCGCTTCTGAGGGAGGAAAGGAGCCGACCATGAACAAAGCCCGTATCCTGCCGGTGCTTCTTCCGGCGATTTGCTGCATCCTTTGCGGATGCGGCAAAAAGGACGAAAATTCTGAGAAAGTCAAGGGGAGCGAATCCCGCTACTCCACGCAGACCTTCCGGACGCACGAGAGAACGCTCGGCGGCATCAGCACGGAGATTCCCGCGGATGCCTGCGTAAAGGTCTCGCGCACCTCGGTCGATTCCGGGATCGGCAAGCCGCTTTATACGAATGTCGAATACCGGAACGATCACGGCGACCCGCTGCTGGAATATGAGATCACGCTGGAAACCGGCGAGCAGAGCGATATCAAATGCTGTGAATATGAGTATAACGACAAGGGACAGAAGCTCTGGGAATGTGAGTATTCCACGGTCATCGGGGAGCAGCGCATTTCGGAGATGTACTATCAATATATAGACGGCATTGACGCGCCGGTTGCGCAGGAGCATTATGAGGACGGCGTGCCCTCTTTTCTGATCGAGGAGTTCTATGACGATTACGGCAATTACCTCGGCGTGTATTACGAGTTTTATGACCGGACTGACCCGGCATCGCATAAAAAAGAGATTTACACGACATCGACTGAGGTTCAGACCGAATGCGAATACGATGACAGCGGGCATCTGCTCAAAAGCCGTATGTATAATTCCGAGGGCAGGCTCAAGTCCGAGACGACCTACAGCTATGATGAAAACGGCAGCCGCATCGCGGAGGACGCGGTGTATCAGTCCGATGTGAAGGCGCCCTATTACCGCATCCTGAAGGAATCGCGCTATGACGACCGCGGCAATGCGGTGTTCAGCGAGAACACATACTGGGAATTTGACAATGAGATCTCGAAAAAAACAACCTATGAGCGGGAATACGATGCGGAGAACCGTCTGATTCAGGTCGTCACGACCTATCTTGACGGCGGCACCGAGACTACAACGTATTCCTATGAACCGCTCTGAGCGGTTTTCCCCGCAGACAGAAAGGAGCATACAAATTGGCGCAGAACGATATGCCGGAGAAAAACAGACCGGCTCAGAAGCCGCGCAGACCGAAGCCGCAGGATGCCCCGACCGACCGCCGGACAGCGATCCGGAAGGCGCGTGCGATCCGGAGAGAAGCAGCGGCAAATGAAGGACAGGGCGTGAAGGCGCGCGCCGCAATGGAGGCAAGCTCGATCATGGAGCATGCAGAGCCCGCCCCGCCCCGCAGACCCAGACACCGTCAGACCGCCCCGAAGGCGATCTCCAATGCAAGCGGAAAATTCGGCTGGCTCGATGATGCCGCAAGGCCTGAGGAGCCCGGGGATACCGGCCATGCCGATGCGGACGAGATCATCGCGATGCTGCGGGAGGAATCGCGGGCACAGGCAAAGGAGCAGCATGCTGCCGCAGAGCCCGAAGAATCCGCAGAGCCCGAAGAATCCGCAGAGCCCGAAGAAATCGCAGACGAGGCCGCGGCAATAAGCAGCGAATCGGAGCCGGAGCAAATAGAACAGCCCGGGGATACTGAACAGACCGAGGAGACCGTTCTGCGGGAGCTGCGGGCATTTTCCGCCAAGCGCGCACTGATGTCCGAATCCGAGGCAGCGGATCAGTACCGCCGCATTTCAAGGGATGCGAAATCCTATGTCAGGGCACTCTCGCGGAAAAGCGACCGCGCATGGCGGCGGGAATCCTCCGAGATTCAGGCGAAGATCCGGGGGGAGCAGGTCGGCCGCATCTCCGCGAAAATCAACATCGCGGTCTGCCTGACGATGCTGTTCGGCATCGCAATCGGCATGCTGGTGCTGAAGCGCCCGACCGTCTCGATGGAGGAAAACCGCAACCTTGCCAGAATGCCGAAATTTTCGACGGAGAGCTATCTCAGCGGCGAATATACCAACGGCGTCGCGGAATATTACAATGACACCGTGCCGTTCCGCTCGACCTTCAAGGTGCTGACGCAGAAATTCCGCAAGCATATGGGGCTGACCGGCGGGCCGGTCATTCACGGCGGCGCACCGCTGATCGAGAAGGAGCCGACTGCGGAGGTCACCGAGACAACAGAACCCGCAGAGATCACAACGGCGCCCGGCGAGACCGGCATCACCGTCACGACGACCGCGGCGGTCACGACGACGGCTGCCCCGGCAGAGGAGGAAGAGGTACAGGGCGGCGAAATGGGCAAAAACAGCATCTTCGTCGTCAATAAGCGCGGTATTATGCTGTTCGGCGCCGGTGAGAAGACGGGCGCGGGATATGCCGCCATCCTGAACCGCTTTCAGCAGGATCTGCCCAATGTCAGAATGTATAACATGACCATCCCGACGGTCTGCTCATTCTATCTGCCGGAGGAATACAAGCGGCTGGTCACCAGCGAGAAAAAGAATATCGACTATCTCAACAGCCAGCTTGAGGGCGTGATTCCGGTCGATGCGTATTCCGCGCTTGAGCAGCACAAGGATGAACCGATCTTCATGCGCACCGACCACCACTGGTCGGCGCTCGGCGCGTTCTATGCCGCAGAGAAGTTTTCGGCTGCCGCAAGAGTGCCGTTTGCGCGGATCGAGGAATACGAGAGAAATTCCAAGGATGACTATGTCGGCACGCTTTACGGCTATTCCGGCGATATCACGCTGAAGGAAAACCCGGAGGAATTCTTCTGGTATGTGCCGAAGGCGCCCTTCCGGACGACCTATTATACCAGCAGTCTGGTCAAGCAGGCCGAGGGCAGCTACTTCATGAGCCTGAAGAATACGAAGCCGGTCAGCTATTATCTGGTGTATATGATCGGCGATGACCATATGGTGCATTTGCAGACCGAGGTACACAACGGGCGCAAGCTCGCGGTCATCAAGGACAGCTACGGCAATGCGCTGATCCCGTGGCTGACCTCGTCCTTTGAGGAGATTTTTGTGATCGACATGCGCTATTTCAAGGTGAATGCGGTGCAGTTCATGAAGGAAAAGGGCGTGACGGATGTGCTGTTCTGCATGAATTCCTTCAGCGCAAACGGCGGAAACGGCAGAAAGATTGATACGATCCGCACGCAGTAATGCGGCGCGGCGGAATAAAGAAAGGAGAACAGAAAATTATGACAAAGCAGGAAGCGATGGAGGCCCTGACCCCGATTTTTCAGGAGCTGTTTGATGACGACAGCATCGAGCTCAGCGAGGAGATGACCGCTGCCGATGTGGACGGCTGGGACAGCGTCGAGCACTTCAACCTGATCTCGGAGATCGAGAGCCGGTTCAGAATGCGCTTTAAGATGAAGGAGGTCTCCGGCATGAAGAATGTCGGCGAGCTCGCGGAGATCGTCGCGGAGCGCGGAACACTGTAAAAAAGCAGAGGCGGGCACCAAAAACGGTGTCCGCCTTAGTTTTCCGGGAAATCATCGCGCAGCGCATGTTTGCGAAGCAAACTGCGCAGTTTCACGAAGTGAAACAGGCGATACCTTATTACATCCTCAGCTTCCGATCGCAGCGCGGATGACCTCATTGCGCTTGATCATAAAATCGACGATCGAGACCTGTTCGCCGCCGTAGGAGAACAGTCCGCCGCCTCCGCCGAAGCCCCAGCCAAAGCCGCCGAAGCCGCCCCAGCCGCCGCCTCCGCCGACCTGAAGGCCGTTTGCCGAGCGCGCGATATTGCTCTCAAACTGGTCTGCCGTGAAGAAGAAGCGCGGGTCTGCCTGCACATGCGGGCGGATCAGTGACGCGATCGGTGCGACTGCGCGCTCCGGATCCTGATACATCGCGACGATCTGCTTCACATAGCCCTCGTACATCTGCCGGTATTCCGGCACATCGAGGAGCTTTAAGAGCGGACGGTCCGCGACGGTTGTCTGATAGGCCGCCGTCCGGATGTCCGATTCCGCAGAGGCGCCGTAATCCATGAAGTTGCCGAGCGACAAATTGTAATCCCAGCAGACATAGTGCATCTTCCCCTCGGAGTAGACAAGGTAGAAATTGTGCGCCATCTGCCCGTTGTAGCTGTCATAGTTGCAGAGCGCCGCATTGACCGCAAATCCCTGCAAAAAGCTCGGAACATCGAGGATTTCCTCGATTGCTTTGTAATTGCTTGTATTGAAGCTGTTGATCGCCTGCTTGACCTCGTCGATGTGCTGCAAGGTGTCGTCCTTGCCGAACTTTACCTCAAAATTGTCGAGCTCCATCGAGGATTTGAACGAGCAGTCATAGCCGCCGTTCCCGCCGATCTTATCCGCGGCCTTATAGAACACCGCGCCGTCGCTGAGCGAGAGCCGCTCTGCCAGCGTATCGCCCGGCTGCTCGGCGAGGAAATAGAAGCTGTAAAGCGAGCCGTTCACATAGGTATCGGTATAGGCGCATCTGGGCGCATAGGCGCCGATCTCATAGCAGGCATTATAGCACAGAATATCGCGCATGCACGAGGGATCGGAGTACATGTTGTTCATGCAGAGCTCCGTCAGCCCGTGATAATTCGCGTATTTGTCGTATTTATCGAATTTGACGCGGAAGCTGTATTTGTCCCGGTTTGCCTGCGAGACAAACTGCCGCGAGCTGTTGCCCTTTGTGCGGATGCCGACATTTTTGATCGTTTCGCCGTCGATCGTGATATCGCAGGGGTAGTATTCCTCGGAATCCGCATCGGCGATAAACGCGCTCCAGTTCGGCATCTCGATCTCGATTTTATGGACGCGGCTCTGATCGAACAGATCGGCATAGAGCAGCTCTGCGGTGTCGGTATTGTTGACATCGGCATAGGAGCCGGATACACTGAAGCTGCTCTGCCCGTTTGCCTCGACCGCGATGCCGCCTGTCCAGAGCCGGCAGCTTCCGGAAAGCGCCGGCGCGGAAACGATCGCGTAGCGGAATTTTTTGAGCGTATTCTGCTCGAATGCGGTCTTTCCCGATGCCGTCAGCGTGATCGGATTGTTCTTTGCCCATTCCTTTGTAAAGGTGAGGGACATCGTGCTCTGCGGCTGCGTGCCGAGATTCTCGCACTGGTAATCGGTCGCAGTCGCAAGCAGCGTGCAGCCGTCGAGCGTGATCGCGCCGGATGCCCGCAGGCCGCGGTCGCCGCATGCCTGAATCTCTCCGCCGGTGAGCGTCATGTCGGTCTCGGCCTGCAATGCATCCTTGCCGGATTTGACCGCGATGCTGCCGCCGGTGACGGCCATGCTGCCCTTTGTCGATTTGATGCCGTCGCCCTCGGAATCAATATGCAGATCGCCGTCCTTTACGGTGACAGACGTTTTTCCGCGGACAGCATCGGCATTCCCGGTCGTGACATAGACCGTGCCGCCGTTGAATTTCAGATCGTTGTTGCAGTGGATGCCGTACTGCATGCCGGCCGTGACCGTCAGCGTGCCGCTGCCCTTGATCGTCATATCGTCCTTTGCATGCAGAACCGCGAATGCGGGCTCGGTCTCGGTGGTGGGTGCCTCGGTGCCGTCCGAGAGCGAATTCTCCGTGCCATCTACAAGATTGACCGAGGTATTCTCTGCATTCTCGATCATGATGCAGGGCGCGGTGCGGTTCGTCATCTCCACGCCGTTCAGAAAGAGCTTGACGGTCTTTGCGTCGGCGGTCTCATCGGGAATATTGACGATGATCTGCCCGTCCGTCAGTCTGCCGTCGATATAGTATGTGCCGGAATGCGTGACGGTCGCGGTGCTGCCGCTGACCGTGACATTTGCGCCCTCATAGGTAATGCTGTTCCCGTTCAGATGAATGTAGACCGGATCGCTTTCCTCCTCCGGTATCAGGCGCTTGAGCAGTGTGAGATCGGCGGCATTCAGTCTGCCGTTCCCGTCAAGATCGGCATTCTGCCAGCTTGGCAGTGCTGCACCGCCGCGCAGCCAGTCTGCGAGCAGCCGCGCATCAGAGGCGGACACCTTCCCGTCGCTGTCCAGATCGCCCGATGCAGCAGCATCCGCCTGTATCGCCGGCACCGCCCCGAGACTGCACACAGCCGCGAGCATTGCCGCCAGACACACAGAGCCCATTTTGTTTGTTTTCATGCTTCAGATCCTCCCCGTTTATCATGACTTTTTTCAGCCGGACCGCAGCCGTCTTTTTTTGTGCAGCCTTTTGTCCGCCGTATTTGCTCCCCCTGACATGAAACAGGTTTTTTGTAATCTGCTGCCCTCCTTTGCCTATTAGAATTGCTCCGCACAGCAGCTTCTGTGCCATTTATGCGGGTTTTCGCTTGTATTGTAGCATAATTCCCCGGATTTGTCAAGCAATTTACCATCTCCGGTCACTGCACGGCGCCCGGCAGATGCCGCAGCGTTTTGCGCCGCCGGGCGCGGCTTTTCTCCTCCGATGACCGGAAAGGGCGGAGATTTGCAGAAAAATCGGGGTTTCCCTCTTGACAAACTGCCGCTCTTGTACTATAATAGAAAAAGCAACACGGGACTGACCCTGTGTGCGTAATGATTTGGAGGAATACAAAAATGAACAGAGCAGAACTGATCGATGCGATCGCAAATGAAACCGGCCTTTCCAAGAAGGACACTGACGCAGCGCTCAAGTCTTTCATCAATGTCGTTTCTGATGCACTTCAGAAGAAGGACAAGGTGCAGCTCATCGGCTTCGGAACCTTTGAGACGGCTGAGAGAGCCGCAAGAACCGGCCGCAATCCGGCAAACGGTGAGACCATCAAGATCGCGGCTTCGACCCAGGTCAAATTCAAGGCAGGCGCTGCCCTGAAGGAAAAGGTCAACACCAAGCCCGCAAAGAAGGCTAAGAAGGCAAAGAAGTAATCCTACACGAAAACCGATGCGGAAAGCCCGTATCGGTTTTCTTTTTGTTGTATTTATTGTAATGGATGTATGCTCTGCGGCATGCGGATGACTGCTTCGGCTGATGGGATGCAATATGACGGCCGGTTCACGCGCCGGCCGCCGAAAGGCTCAGATACCCGAGCATTGCCCAGAGTGCCGGGCTTCCCGCCCCGCAGTACAGCATGGCCGCCGCCAGCAGCAGCGAGGTCAGCAGCGAAATCCCGCACATGACCCGCTGCACCCGGAAGCTGCGCCGCACCGCCGCCCGGCAGAGCAGCAGATACAGCAGCGTGCCGCCGTCCGTGCAGCGATAGGGGAGCAGATTGAACAGCCCGAGCTCCAGATTCACAAGCGCCGCTGCGGGGAATCCCGCCGCGAAAAATCCCGCTGCCGCCGCAAGATTTGCCCCCGACCCGGCGAGCAGAATCGCGGTATACGCCGGCAGCGGGCAGAGCGCAGGCTGCTTCAGCGTCAGGCAGAGCCCCGATGCGGAAATCCGCAGCGTATCCGGGCGCCGGCCGGTCAGCGCAGCCGCGAAAAAGTGCGCACTTTCGTGTAATATGCATGCTCCAAGCAGCCGCAGGACCGCCTCCTGCGGCTGCATCAGCATCAGCAGGCAGAGCAGTGCCGGCGCGGTGAAATCCGCGAGCAGCGTTATGCCGCGGAGCCGGAAGCAAACCATGCCGTCACCGCCGAAACAAGCCTGTGTACGAGCTCCGGAATCTCCGGGCTTTCCTGTGCGGCATGATGCAGCGCGGCCAGCAGTGCCCTGCAATCATCCGGCGAAAAAATATGCAGCACCAGCACCAAAATGGCTGCCGGCACTGCAACGATTCCCTGCGCCGCAAACAGATCGCGCAGGGAGTTTTCCCCATTTTGCTCCGGCATACGATCACTCCTTTTGCACATCATATGCACGGAAATGCGGGTTTATTCGTTCTCTGTTCTAAGGATTTCCCCGCCGCCGAGCACGGTGTCCCCGTCATAGAACACCGCCGCCTGCCCCGCCGTAATCGCGCGCTGCGGCGCATCAAAGGTCAGCCGGGCAGTATCGGAATCCGTGAATTCCAGCAGCGCGGGCTGTCCGGGGTGGCGGTATCGGATCTTCGCCTCGCAGCGCACCGGCTCCTGCGGCGGCTCGCCGGATATCCAGTTGATGCCGGTGACGATGCAGGCTCTGCGGAATAAATCCGCGTTTTCGCCGATGACAACGCGGTTCCCCGGCACATCGAGCCCGCAGACATAGGCGGGCTTGCCGATCGCGATGCCGAGCCCGCGCCGCTGCCCGACGGTATAGTGAATCAGCCCGTCGTGCCGCCCGATCACATTGCCCTGCAAATCAACAAAATCTCCGGGCTCCGGCGTGATGCCGGTCTGCGTCTCGATGACGCGGGCATAGTCGCCGTCCGGCACAAAGCAGATATCCTGCGAATCGTGCTTGTGCGCATTGACAAAGCCCTGCGCTTCGGCCAGCGCCCGCACCTGCTGCTTTTGCAGTCCGCCGAGCGGAAACAGGATGCGCGCGAGCTGCGCCTGCGTCAGCATATAGAGCACATAGCTCTGATCCTTTGCGGGATCGGCGGCCTTCTTCAGCAAATAGCCCCGGTCGGTCTCCTCAATGCGCGCATAGTGCCCCGTCACGATCTTATCGCAGTGCAGGGCATCCGCACGCGCCAGCAGCGCCTCAAATTTCAGGTAGCGGTTGCAGTCGATGCAGGGGTTGGGCGTTCTGCCCGCGCAGTATGCATCGCAGAATTTCCGGATGACCTTTTCGCGGAACAGATCGGTCATCTGAAAGACATAGTACGGCATATCCAGCCGGAAGGCGACGCTGCGCGCATCTTCGATATCATCGAGCGAGCAGCAGGTGTTCTCCCGCGGAATATTCGCATCCGCATTTTCATACAGTTTCATCGTACAGCCGATGCAGGAATAGCCTGCCTGCTGCGTCAGATATGCGGCGATGCTCGAATCGACGCCGCCGCTCATCGCGATCAGTGCTGTTTTCATGTGTTGTCACTCCTGTCATGCATCAGGCTGCGCAGCGCGGTGACGCATTCGGTTACGGCGGCGATCAGCGCTTCGATCTCCGCGTCGGTCGTCTCCCTGCCGATGGTCAGGCGCAGCGAGCCGCGCGCGGTCTCCGCGTCTCTCCCGATCGCCGTCAGCACATGGCTCGGTTCGGCAGAGCCCGATGCGCACGCGCTGCCGGAGGATGCACAGATGCCCCGCTGATCGAGCAAAAGCAGCAGCGTTTCCCCCTCAATCCCCGGAAAGCTGAAATTGACATTTGAGGGCAGGCGTTGCAGGCGGTCGCCGTTCAGGATGCTGCCGGGGATCGCAGAAAGCCCCTCGATCAGCCGGTCGCGCTGCCGCGTGAGCTTTTCCTGCATCTGCGGGAGCTGCGCACAGCATTCGGAAAGCGCCGCCGCCATTGCCGCGGCAGCCGGAGCGTTCTCTGTCCCTGCGCGGACGCCCCGCTCCTGTGCGCCGCCGCAGATCAGCGGTGTCAGGCGGATGCCGCGCCGTGCATAGAGTGCGCCGATTCCCTTCGGGCCGTGAAATTTATGCGCGGAAAGCGAAAGCAGATCAATATTCTGCGATTTTACGTCGATTTCGAGATGGCCGGCAGCCTGCACCGCGTCCGTATGGAACAGCACGCCCCGTTCGCGGCAGACTGCGCCGATCTCCGCGACCGGCTGGATCGTGCCGATCTCGTTGTTCGCGAACATCACGGAGACAAGGTAGGTGTCCCCGCGGATTGCGGCGGCGACCTGCTCTGCGCGGACGATGCCGGATTCCGGCACCCGCAGCAGCGTCACGGAAAAGCCCTCGCGCCGGAGCTGTTCGAGCGTCCGCAGAACGGCGTGATGCTCAAATGCCGTTGAGACAATATGCCGCCTGCCCGCTGCCGCTCCGATCGCTGCGGCGGAGCGGAGCGCCTGATTGTCCGATTCACTGCCGCCGGAGGTGAAGGTCAGCTCCTTTGCATCCGCATGGAGCAGCGCGGCGGTTTCGCTGCGCGCATCCTCCAGCACGCGCTTTGCCCGCTGCCCGAAGGTATACAGCGCAGAAGGGTTCCCGTAAAGCTCGCCCGAATACCGCAGCAGTATTTCCAGCGCGGCGCGGCTCATCGCGGTTGTTGCCGCGTGATCTGCATAGATCATCGCCCGGATGCCTCCCTTCTTTTCACTTATTCGGTTCGGTCGGAATTTTCCACTAAATTATAGCATGTTTCCGGCGCTTTGTCAATCGGCGCCGCGGCCGCATGATATCCCCGAAAAATATATGAAGAATTTTTGTTTATTTCATTGACATGCTTTGCCGGATATGATACAATAAATTTATCTCGTAATGATGACGGCCGGAATGCACGATCTGTGCCGTATCAATGAAACGGAGGAAGTATTATGGCATTTTGCGAATTTTGCGGACAGCAGGTTCCGGACGGACAGCTCTGCAACTGTTCCGGAGCACAGGCAGCACGGGGTCAGGCGGCAGCACCCGCATCGGCACCGACCACATTCTGTGAGTATTGCGGCAGACAGATCCCGGCAGGCATACCGTGTACCTGTCAGGGCGCGGCCGCTGCACGGCAGGCTCAGGGCTATCCGCAGCAGGCAGGCTATCCGCAGCCCGGCGGGGCATATGCACAGGCGCAGCCGAAGACGGGCGGATTCCCGGATAAGGTCAGGAATTTCTTTGGCTCGCTGGCTGACAAATTCAGGAACGGCGACAGGAACACCAAGATCAAGCTCTATGCGATCTGCGGCGGCATCCTCGCAGCGATCATTGCGCTGTTCCTGATCTTCTGCGTCAGCTGGGGCTACAAGGGCGCTGTCAAGGATTTGCAGAAGGGCATTCAGAAGTGCGATTACGAGCGCATTTTTGATGCCTGCGTCCCGGATGATATCATCGACCAGTGGAAGGAAGAATACGGAAAAGACGAGTTCAAGGATATGCTCGAAGAACGCAGCGAGGAGTTTCAGGAAGACATTGAGGATGATCTCGGCGATAACATCAAGTGCACAATTGATATCCGCAAGAAGACGGAGCTCTCGAAAAAGAAGCTGGAAGACATCGAAGACTATGTGGCGAACCGCTTTGAATCCGAGGCAACTGTCAGGAAGGCATATAAGCTGAAGGTTCATGTCTCTATCAAGGGCAGCGATGACCGCTATTCCGATACCGGCTATCTCTATGTCGCAAAGCTCGGCAACGGCGGCGGCGGCTGGAAGGTCATCATGGGTTATTCTGATTCTATGGATCTGGAAGCTCGACTGTCGTAAACGGACAGTCCCGGATATCACAGGAACCGCTGAGCATCCGGAATGAACCGCAGTTTTCTGCTGCTGCAAAAAGTTCGGTAAAAACGATTGACAAGATTTGTCGAATATGATATAATAGCTTTATATAGTATGTACGGCGGGCAGAATACACAATCTGTGCCGTATCAAAGAAACGGAGGAAGTATTATGGCATTTTGCGAATTTTGCGGACAGCAGGTTCCGGACGGACAGCTCTGTAACTGTTCCGGAGCACAGGCAGCACGGGGTCAGGCGGCAGCACCCGCATCGGCACCGACCACATTCTGTGAGTATTGCGGCAGACAGATTCCGGTAGGCGTACCGTGTACCTGTCAGGGCGCGGCCGCTGCACGGCAGGCTCAGGGCTACCAGCAGCAGGCAGGCTATGCGCAGGCAGGCGGTGCATATGCACAGGCACAGCCGAAGGCCGGCAACAAGTTCACCGAGATTGTCAACAATGTCAAGAATTTCTTTGGCTCGCTGATTGACAAATTCAAGAACGGCGACAAGAACACCAAGATCAAGCTCGGCGCGATCTGCGGCGGCATTCTCGCGGCGATCATTGCACTGTTTATCCTGATCTTCTGCGTCAGCTGGGGCTATGAGGGCGCTGTCAAGGATTTGCAGAAGGGTATTCAGAAGTGCGATTACGAGCGCATTTTTGATGCCTGCGTCCCGGATGATATCATCGACCAGTGGAAGGAAGAATACGGAAAAGACGAGTTCAAGGAGGAGCTCGAAGAAGCCAACGAAGAAATGGAGGAAGAACTTGAGGATGAATACGGCGATAGCCTCAAGTGTTCCATTGACATCCGCAAGGCGACCGAGCTCAAAAAGAAGGCAGTCGAACAGCTCGAAGAGTACATCGTGGATGAATACGGCACCGAGGCAACTGTAAAGAAGGCTTATAAGCTGAAGGTTCGCTTCTCGCTCAGGGGCAGCGATGACCACTATGCCGATACCGGCTATCTCTATGTTGCAAAGCTCGGCAACGGCGGCGGCGGCTGGAAGGTCATTGTGGGCTACGAAGATTCCATCAGACTGTCGAGGTTTGTTGATGTTCATTGATCTGACACGAACCGCGGGGCATACTGCATGCTCCGCGGTTTTTTTTAAGAAAGGAGCGAAAACTATGATCAAGGCTGTCCGAACGGAGACCCTCGCGCAGCGCACCGGCGCGTATTATGTCCGCATCGCCGCGATGGCGGTCAAGCACCGGATTTCCCCGGAGCAGGAATTCGATGAACACGACACCCCCGATACGAAATACATCGTGCTCTATGACGGCGTGCTGCCCGTCGCGACCGGCAGGCTTTATGCGATCGACACAGAGCGCGTTATGCTCGGCAGGATCGTCGTGCTGGAGGAATACCGCGGAAAAGGGCTCGGCAGAGCCGTCGTGCAGGAGGCGGAGCAGTGGGCGGCAGAGCTCGGCTTCGTCACCGCCGTTCTGGAATCGCGCCTCGAAAAAACCGGCTTTTATGAAAAGCTCGGCTATCAGACCGTTCCGGGCGCGGAAATCTGCGGCGATACCTTCCGCTGCATCCGCATGGAAAAGCCGCTTCTCCCATAATACCGGGCATTGCCGGAAAAAAGGGTTGCATTTTTTCTGCGGTTGTGATATAATAGACGCAAATATCGGGGAATGTGCGGGCGGCTCCCGCGCATCTCACAAAAACAGAAAAACGATAACAAGGATTCGGATAAAAAAGAAAAAGCACATCTCCCGAAGCGTTTGAACGGTACCGCAGACCCGGCTGAATGCGGCACAGGATTCGGAAACGGAGGGAACCACGCATGCGATGCAGTGAATGCAACGAGAAAATCAAGGATTACTATAACTTCTGTAAAAACTGCGGAATCCCGCTGGAGGAGGCAGATTTTCAGGAGGACCTCAAGGCGGCTGTACGCAGCCGGCGCAGGGGCGCTGCCGGAATGGTGACGGCAGTATTTCTGCTCTTTCTTGCCGGAATCGGCTCGGCGGTCTTTTTTGTGTTCCGGATGTCCACGCGGGCAGAGGGCGCAGTCGGGAGCACCGCAGAGCAGTCGGTTGAGGATACTTTGCCGATGATTACCGAGACCACCACGACAACCGCGACCGAGGCGCTGACGACGACGACCGTCACGACGACCGAGCTCACCACCACGACAGAGATCACAACGGAGATCACGACGGAGCCCGCCGGGAACACGGTCGTTCTGCCCGAGAGCGTGCTGAAGCAGATCGTCTCCGGGCAGGGCAATATTGCGCTGTGGCATTATGCCGATTATGACGGCGACGGGCTGCGCGAGGCCTTTGCGCTGACGGTCATGGGCGAGGTGCTGTTCACGCACACGATCGACAAGGTGTATTTCATCAACGCTTACGGCGAGCTGACCGTGCTTTACAATCCGACGGCGCAGAGCTACTCGGAAAGCTCCGACGGAAACATCCGGAGCTGCGGCGGAAAATCGTTCTTCTGGTTCGATTATTCCGGCATCACGCTCGTGAACAATACGCTGGTTTACAGCGTGAAAAACGGGCAGCCATACCGGCTCGACGTCTGCGGCGACCTCAACGGCTTTTATCAGGACAGCAGCGGCACGTTCTATACGACTGAGACCGGCTTTGATTTCAGCAACGGCGTGCATTCCGATTACTACGAGCTGCTGTATGACGCCGAGGCGCAGCAGTTCCGCAAGGGCGGCAGGCTGTATGCCGATCAGACGCCTCCTCCTCCTCCGCCGGAAAACCCCGATGCTGAGCCGCCGACGGAATATCAGCTCGGATAAATCACACCGCCAAGAGCCCGCTGCCTGCGGGCTCTTTCTGAATTTTCAAGGGGGGCAGCGCCCGGCACAATCCCCAAAAAATACCGCAGGAAAGGAGCAAAGTCCTATGAAGCATGATTCTCCGCAGCCGGAGGAAAGCCCGTATCATCTCGATACACGGACGGCGCTTGCAGAGCATCTTTTTACCAAGCGCGAGACCGGCTTCCGGCATGCGCCCTTTGAGCGGGAGATCGCCTTTTACGAGAGCGTCCGCTCCGGCAGCCTCGAAACGGTCAAGACCCTGTTCACGCCCTTAGGCGGCGAGGGCTTCGGCACGCTCAGCCGCAATCCGCTGCAAAATCTCAAATATCATCTGGTTGTCAGCATCGCCCTGATTACCCGCTTCTGCATCAACGGCGGCATGCAGCCGGAGGATGCCTACAATCTCTCCGATATCTACATCCTCCGCACCGACAGCTGTACCTCGCAGGAGGAGATCAACACGGTGCATTATGAGATGACCGTGACCTTCACAAAGCGCATGCGGCAGATCAACAGCGGCAAGAAATATACCAAAACCATGCTCGCTGTGCTCGATTACATCAGCGACCACCTGCACGAGCGCATTCTCATCACCGACCTTGCCGAAGCGGTCTCGCGCACGGCGCCCTATCTCTCCAGAATGTTCAAGCAGGAAATGGGCATGCCGGTCAGCGAATACATCAGCCGCAAAAAGATCGAGGCTGCGGCAAATATGCTGCAATTCTCCGATTTTTCCGCGCTGGATATCAGCAACTACCTCGGCTTCAGCTCGCAGAGCTATTTCATCAAGCTCTTTCGCCGGCAGATCGGTCTGACGCCGAAGGAGTACCGGAGCAGATTCTATACAGTCGGGTTCATGAAGCCAAAATGAGGTTATGAAATTACTATTTTGTGAGTATGATTGCTAGAATCTCCGGTGCCGGTTGTGGCATAATGAAATCAGAACCCGATCCCGTGAAAGAGAAGTGCAGGATCAACACAGAAACAAGGGGAGATTTTATCATGAAACACAGGGGATTCCAGAGGGCACTGACCCTCCTCACAACCGCAGCGCTCTGTGCCGGCACGACCGGCGTATTCGCTGCCTCCGGCATCAATGCCGACGTCAATCAGGACGGCTCTGCAAATAAGCAGGATGCCGCATCGCTGTTCAGCCATCTGACCGGGCAGGGCAATGCCCCGGGTGCGGCCGATGTCAACGGCGACGGCAAAATCAATGCAGTTGACCTCTCTCTGGTCAAGCATGAGCTGATGTTCCCGTCGCAGATCATTGATCCGCCCGGCCCGACGATTCCGGATTACGGCACACCGCCCAATACATCCGCGACGCTGTTTGCGGATTTCCGCACCGGGACCGGACCGTCGAGCTTCATTGCCTCGAAGGGCTGGACAAACGGCGACCCGTTTGACTGCGCATGGTATGAGGAGAATACCTCGCTCGACGGCGGCTTCCTCAGCCTGACGATCGACGGAAAGAGAAGCAGCAGCTATCAGGCGGACAGGGGCTATTCCGCCGCCGAGTACCGCACCGTTGAAAATTACAGCTACGGCTACTACGAGTGCTCGATGCAGGCGATCAAGAACGACGGCGTTGTGTCCTCGTTCTTCACCTACACCGGCCCGAGCGAGAATAATAACCCGTGGGACGAGATCGACATCGAAATCCTCGGCAAGGACACCACAAAGGTGCAGTTCAACTATTACAGAGACGGTCAGGGCGGCCACGAGTATATGTACAATCTCGGCTTTGACGCCTCCGAGGGCTTCCACACCTACGGCTTTGACTGGCAGCCCGATCACATCACATGGTATGTGGACGGCAAGGAGGCCTACACCACATGGGGCAATATGCCGGTCACCGCAAGCAAGATCATGATGAATGTCTGGCCGGGCATCACCACCGACAGCGGCATCATCTCATGGCTCAACCGCTACAACGGCAATACGCCGCTGACTGCGCGGTATCAGTGGGTCACCTATCAGCAGTCCGCCTCTCAGGGGCAGCAGGGTCAGCAGGGTCAGCAGGGTCAGCAGGGCGGCACAACGCCCTCCGGCTTCACCGACTACGGCACGAAGATGAACGCCAATGCGACGATGGTTTCAGATTTTTCCTCCGGCTCTGCGGGCGATTTCTTCGCATCCGACGGCTGGACGAACGGCAATCCGTTCAACTGCGGCTGGTATAAAGGGAACACGAAGATCTCCGACGGCTGCCTCCAGCTCACCATTGACCGCGATTATACCGGCAAATATGCATACTCCGGCGCAGAATACCGCACCAACAAATTTTACAGCTACGGCTACTATGAGACCTCGATGCAGGCGATCAAGAATGACGGTGTTGTGTCCTCGTTCTTCACCTACACCGGCCCCTCGGACAACAACCCGTGGGACGAAATCGACATCGAGATTCTCGGCAAGGATACCACAAAGGTACAGCTCAATTATTACAAAGACGGTCAGGGCGGTCATGAATTTATGTATGACCTCGGATTTGACGCCTCTGAAGGCTTCCACACCTACGGCTTCGACTGGCAGCCCGATCACATCACCTGGTATGTGGACGGCAAGGAAGCCCACACCATGTGGGGCAATATGCCCAATACACCCGGCAAGATCATGATGAACACATGGCCGGGGATCGGCGTGGACGAATGGCTGAAGCCCTATAACGGCAATACCCCTCTCACTGCCCGTTATCAGTGGGTCACCTATCAGAGCAAATGACCGTCTGACACAAGCCTCCCTCATGCCCTGCGGTTTATTCCCGGACCGCAGGGCGCTTCTGTTTCCTGCCCCGGAACGCAAAAAAGCTCCCCCATAAGAGGGGAGTTTTCTGCTTTTCGATAAATATGAATATAAATATAAAAAGCGCACATATACTTATATATCATTTATAATGGGTTTCCAAAGGGATAGTATCCCTTTGGCGAGGTTTGGTGAGTTTGCGGTGCAAACTCATAGCGAAGCGTGCGAGCGCCCATTCAAAATCATCGCGCAGCGATACCTTTGTAATATTGCAGCAGCAGCCCGACGACGCCGCCGTAATTGTATTCCTTCAGCACCTTCGCCTGCGTGCTCCAGCCGGTCTCCGCCGCCTGCTCTGCCGTCTGAGAAAACCGCTTCAGCGGGTGAGAATCCGCCGCATAGCGCGCCTCTGCCTCCGCCTGACTGCGCTGCCAGTCCGTCCGCACAATGCCCGCGGGCATGGCCGCCGCCTTGTAGATCGCAGCCGCATCCTCCCTTTCATATTCCGCGAGCAGGCTCGTCCGGTATGCATCGTCGAGATAGTAATACATCTCATAATACGCCGAATACCGCAGCACCGGTTCCTCGCTCCGCGAGCAGCCGAGAATGCTCAGGAAATTTGCCTCATGCTCCTTGTAATAGCCCTTGTGGTGGCTGGATTCATGTGCATAGAGCACCGGATAATACAGCCGCGAAACATAGCGGTTCCCGGTCAGCTCCATCGTAAAGGGATAAGTAAAGCCGCCGATGTTCATCCAGTCCAGCACATCCGAGCAGAGCGCGTCCTTCATCGGCGGGTAATATCCGGCAAGGCGCGGGTACTCTGCGCTGAGCTGCTGCATCGCCCGGACGACCGCGCTGTCGATCGTCTCCTGATCGGGCATGATGACAACACCGTCCGCATCGCGCGGGACATCTTCGGCGGCACGGTTCAGTTCCGTGACGGCATATTCCCGCAGCGCGGCAAGCGCGTCAATGCTGTATGTCTGCTCTGCCTGCACCTGCTGCCCCAGCACGCTGCCCCGGAACGGCACGAGCCAGTTTGCCGTATAGAGAAAGCCCATGCAGACCGCAGCCGTCAGCAGCGTTTTGCCGTAGATTGCCGCGAATCTGCGGTATTTTGGGCGCCTGCGGAGGAAAAACAGCAGGAGCAGGATGATGACCGTCGCGGGAATCAGCAGGATGCTGAGGTACATCAGAATCTCGCCCAGCGCGAACGGCAGCAGCGCCGTCAGCCGGCCGAGGATGCTTGCAGGATACGGGTAAATGTGATCGGTGTACCAGTCGCAGAAGCCCTGCGAAAAGCTCAGTGCGATCAGCAGCGCCGTGACCGATGCCGTGACAATCAGAATATTCCGGAGTATTTTATGCCGTATCATGCCGAATCCCGCCTTTCTGGTATCAGTATACCGGAGAAAGGCGGGATTTGTCAAGCGGAAATTTTTTTCTTTCAGCAGATTTTCAGAAACATCTGCCGGTTTTCACCCGGAGATCGCCTGCTTCATGCGCTTTACATATTCCCCGACAACGGGTGCGGCGTCTCTGCCGTTTGCGGCGATCTGCTTCACGATCGCAGACCCGACGATCACGCCGTCTGCGGCCTCTGCCATATGCTGCGCCTGCTCCGGCGTGGAGATGCCAAAGCCGATTGCACAGGGAATCGTCGTATTTTCGCGGATTTTCTCGGTCATGGCGCGGATATCGGTCTGAATCTCGGAGCGGACGCCGGTCACGCCGAGGCTCGATACGACGTACAGAAAGCCCTCTGCATCCTTCGCGATCTCCGCGATCCGGTTCTCGGAGGTCGGCGCGATCAGCGAGATGAAATCAATGCCGTGGCTGCGGCAGGCGGGGGCGAATTCCTCCTTCTCCTCGTGCGGCACATCCGGCAGAATGATGCCGTCGATGCCGACCTCGGCGCAGCGTGCCGCAAAGCGCTCGATGCCGTAGGAAAAGACCACATTCGCATAGGTCATGAACACCAGCGGCACGGAAATCTCTGCGCGGAGCTCCGCGACGAAATCGAAGATCTTATCCGTTGTGATGCCGCCGGAGAGGGCACGGATGTTCGCGCCCTGGATGACGGGACCCTCCGCGGTCGGATCGGAGAACGGGATGCCGAGCTCGATCAGATCGGCGCCGTTTTCCGCGAGCGCGCGGACGATCTTTCCGGTTGTCTCAAGGTCGGGGTCGCCGCAGGTGATGAACGGGATAAACGCCTTGCCGTTCTGAAATGCATTCTGAATCTTACTCATGGAGATCCTCCCCTCTGTACCGCGCAATCGCCGCGCAGTCCTTGTCGCCTCTGCCGGAGATCGTGATGACGATGATCTGATCCTTTCCCATTTCCGGCGCAATTTTCATCGCGTGCGCGACGGCATGTGCGGATTCGATCGCCGGGATGATGCCCTCTGTCCGCGAGAGGAACTCAAAAGCCTGCACCGCCTCGTCATCGGTCACGGCGACATACTCCGCCCTGCCGATGTCGTGCAGATGGGCGTGCTCCGGGCCGATGCCGGGGTAATCCAGTCCCGCGGAGATCGAATAAACCGGCGCGATCTGCCCGTACTCGTCCTGACAGAAATAAGACTTCATGCCGTGGAAAATGCCGAGCCTGCCGGTGTTGATGGTTGCGGCGGTCTCAAAGGTGTCGATGCCTCTGCCCGCCGCCTCGCAGCCGATCAGCCGGACGCCCTCGTCGGGGATGAAGTGATAGAAGGTGCCGATCGCATTCGAGCCGCCGCCGACGCATGCCATGACCGCATCGGGCAGCCTGCCCTCCTTTTCGAGGATCTGCGCGCGGATCTCCTTCGAGATCACCGCCTGAAAATCGCGGACGATCGTCGGGAACGGGTGCGGCCCCATGACCGACCCCAGACAGTAATGCGTATCGGCGATCCGGCTGGTCCACTCGCGCATCGCCTCGGATACTGCATCCTTCAGCGTCGCGGTGCCGGTCGTGACCGGAATGACCTCGGCGCCGAGCAGCCGCATCCGGTAGACATTGAGTGCCTGCCGCTTGGTGTCCTCCTCGCCCATGAACACGACGCATTCCATGCCCATTAAAGCGGCAGCGGTTGCCGTCGCGACACCGTGCTGGCCGGCGCCGGTCTCCGCGATCAGGCGCGTTTTGCCCATTTTCTTCGCAAGGAGTGCCTGCCCAAGCACATTGTTGATCTTGTGTGCGCCGGTGTGGTTCAGATCCTCGCGCTTCAGGTAAATTTTCGCGCCGCCCAGCGCCTTCGTCAGCTTTTCGGCATAGTACAGCCGGGAGGGACGGTTCGCGTATTCATTGAACAGTGTTTCAAGCTCCGCATTGAACTGCGGGTCATTTTTATAGTGCTCATATGCCGCTTCGAGCTCGATCACGGCGTTCATCAGGGTTTCGGGGATATACTGCCCGCCGTGAATGCCGAAGCGTCCTGCCTCATTCTTCATAGTTCCTGTCCTTTCATCTCATGATCTAAGGTATCATCTGCCTGAAATTATGAATTCCGGACTGCGCTGACAAATGCCGCGATTTTTTCCGGGTCCTTTTTTCCGTCCGTCTCGACGCCGCTGCTGACATCGACCCCGTAGGGATGATGCGCGGCAATCACACCGCCGATATTCTCCGGCGAAAGCCCGCCTGCGAGCAGATACGGCCGGGAAAAGCCCTCCAGCAGCGAGCGGTCAAAGCCCAGCCCCGTGCCGCCCGCGCCGTTGTCCAGCAGCACGATATCGGCATCGGACTGCTCTGCGGCACGCAGATCGGCTGCGGAGGCGATGCTGTACGCCTTGATGACCGGCAGCGCACAGACCTTCCGCAGATTCAGCAGATAGGCGGCATCCTCCTGCCCGTGAAGCTGCACGAGCTGAATCAGCCCCTTTTCGGCAAGCGCCGAGATTTCCGCGATCTGTGCATTGACAAAGACGCCCGTCAGCGGAATGCGCCGGTCGAGTGCGCCGCGGATGCTGCGGAGCGCTTCGGCCGTGACCGTGCGGCGCCTGCCGGGCGCGAGGATGACCCCCGCGAGATCGGCGCCCGCTGCATTGACAGATTCCGCATCCTGCGCGGACATCAGCCCGCAGATCTTGATTTTGGTCATGCTTCCTCACCCTTCAGCGCACGCAGAACCGTTTTCTTGTCTGCGGCGCGCATCAATGTTTCGCCGATCAGCACCGCATCCGCGCCTGCCTCCCGCACCGCCTGAACGTCCTCCGCCGAGCGGATTCCGCTCTCGGCAACGAACAGCGTCTCAGCGGGGGCATATTTCCGCAGGCGCGCCGCCTGACCGGTATCGACCGAGAAATCGTGCAGATTCCGGTTGTTGACGCCGATGATGCGGGCGCCGGACTGCGCGGCGGTCCCGATCTCCGTTTCATCGTGTGCCTCGACCAGTGCCGAGAGGCCGAGCGAATCGGTAATCGCAAGATACTCCCGGAGCTGCTCTGCATCGAGAATCGCGCAGATCAGCAGCACCGCCGAGGCGCCGAGCAGCTTTGCTTCATAGATCATGTACGGGTCAACCGTAAAATCCTTCCGCAGGCAGGGAATCCGCACGGCTGCGGCAATCTCCCGCAGAAAGCGGTCATCGCCGAGAAACCAGCGCGGCTCAGTCAGGACGCTGATGCAGTCCGCGCCCGCAGCCTCATACTCCTCCGCGATCTGCAAATACGGGAAATGCGGCGCGATCAGCCCCTTTGAGGGAGAGGCCTTCTTGCATTCGCAGATGAACGCGATGTCGTCGGTTTTCAGCGCCTTCTCGAAGCCGAAATTGCCCTTCGGCATGCATTCCGCGTCCGCCCGGATCGAAAACAGCGGGCGCTTGCGCTTTGCCTGCGCGGTGCGCTCTGCGGCAAAGGCGGCGAGTTCATTCAGAATGCTCGGCATGCCGCTCACCGGTTCGAGGCTTCGACAAAGCGGTTCAGCGTTTCGAGTGCCTTACCGCTGTCGATCAGCTCGGCTGCGAGGGCAACGCCCTCCTTCATGGTCGTCGCCCTGCCCGCGATGTAGAGTGCAGCGCCGGCATTCAGCAAAACCGCATTGCGCTTATGCCCCTTCTCCTCGCCGGAGAGGATTGCGCGGGTGATCGCCGCATTTTCCTCCGGCGTGCCGCCCCTGAGGTCCTCCTTCGTGCAGCGCTCAAAGCCGAAGTCCTCCGGCGAGATCGTGTAGGTCTTGGTGTCGCCCTCGGAGAACTGATAGACGAGGGTATCCGAGCTCAGCGAAATCTCGTCGAGCTTATCGAGCCCGAACACGACCATGCCGCGCTTCACGCCGAGCCGCATCAGCACATGCGCCACGATCTCGACGAGCGATGCATCATAGACGCCGAGCAGCGCATAGGTCGGGCTCGCGGGATTTGTCAGCGGGCCGAGAATGTTGAAAACGGTGCGGATGCCGAGCTCCTTGCGGATCGCGCCGACATACTTCATCGAGGTGTGATATTTCTGTGCAAAGAAGAAGCACATGCCGACCTCATCGAGCAGGCGGACGGCCTTCTCGGGCGGCTGGTCGATGCTGACGCCGAGCGCCTCAAGGCAGTCGGCGGTGCCGCACAATGACGAGGCGGCACGGTTGCCGTGCTTTGCGACCTTTGCGCCGCCCGCCGCCGCGACCAGTGCCGAGGTCGTCGAGATGTTGAAGCTGTTGGCATTGTCGCCGCCGGTTCCGACGATCTCCAGCACCGGTGCGCCGTAGTGAACCGGCGTCGCGTGCTCGCGCATTGCCGCCGCGCAGCCGGAGATCTCGTCGATCGTCTCCGCCTTTGCGCTCTTTGTGGAGAGTGCCGCCAGAAATGCCGCATTCTGGGTCGGGGTGGTTTCGCCGTTCATGATCTCATTCATCACGGTGTACGCCTCATTGTATGTCAGTTCCTGCTTGTCAACAATTTTCTTAATTGCCTCGCTGATCATGGTAAATTCCTCCTTTTATTTGTTTGCGGGCTGATTATTCAAAAAATTTTGCAGCATGTGCTTGCCGTCCGGCGTCAGAATCGACTCCGGATGAAACTGCACGCCGAAGATCGGGAAGGTCTCATGCTGCACCGCCATGACCTCGCCGTCGGCAGTGCGCGCCGTGATGCGCAGGCACTCCGGCATCGTGGCTTCATCGGCTGCGAGGGAATGATACCGCGCAACCTTTACGGTTTCCGGCAGCCCGGCAAAGAGCGGGCAGTCCGGCGAAACCGCCGTATCGGACTGCTTGCCGTGCATGAGCTGCTTTGCGTGGACGATTTTCGCGCCGAATGCGGCACAGATCGCCTGATGGCCGAGGCACACGCCGAGAACCGGAATCTCCGCGCCGAGCTGCTGCACCGTTTCGATGATGATGCCGGCATCCTCGGGGCGGCCGGGGCCGGGCGAGAGAATGATGCGCTCCGGCTTCAGCTCCGCGATCTCCGGGACGGTCATCGCATCGTTCCGGATGACCTTGATCTCCTGCGCGAGCTCGCCGAGATACTGGTATAAATTATAGGAAAAGCTGTCGTAATTATCAATCAGAAGAATCATGATTCCAGTTCCTCCGCTTCCTTCAGTGCGCGGATGACCGCGGCGGCCTTATTGAGGCACTCCTGATATTCCTTTTCCGGGACGGAGTCTGCGACGATGCCGGCGCCGCTCCGGACAAAGACCGTGTTGTTTTTGCGGTAGGCGATGCGGATGGCGATGCAGGTGTCGAGATCGCCCTGAAAGGAGAGATACCCGACCGCGCCGCCGTAAATGCCGCGCTTTGCCTTTTCCAGCTTGCCGATGAGCTGACAGGCGCGGATTTTCGGTGCGCCGGAGAGCGTGCCCGCCGGCAGAACCGCATTTACCGCATCGAGCGCGTCGCAGTCATCCCGGATCTGTCCGCGCACCGAGGAGCCGATGTGCATGACATGCGAATAGCGTGCGATCTCATGGAACGCATCGACCGCGACCGTTCCGAATCTGCTGATTCTGCCGAGGTCGTTTCTGCCGAGATCGACAAGCATATTGTGCTCGGCGAGCTCCTTTTCGTCCGCGAGCAGCTCGGCCTCCAGCGCCTTGTCCTCCTCCTCGGTTTTCCCGCGGGGGCGGGTCCCCGCGAGCGGGAAGGTGTGGAGCACGCCGTCCTCCAGCTTGACCAGTGTTTCCGGCGATGCCCCCGCGACCTCGACGTCCGTGCCGGAGAAATAGAACATATACGGCGAAGGATTGATCGTCCGCAGAATCCGGTAGGTCTGGAACAGCGTCCCCTCAAACGGTGCGCTGAAGCGGTTGGAGAGCACGATCTGGAAGATGTCGCCCTCGGTGATGTAGTGCTTCGCCCTTTCGACCATATCGCAGTATGCAGCCTTCTCAAACAGCGGCACCATCTCGCCGGTCATCCGGCTTTTGGGCTCGGTATGCTTCGTGCCGTTTTGCAGCAGCGATGCCATCTGCCGGAGCTCCGCCGCGGCACGGTGATAGCCTGCGGCGCCGTCCGCGAGCTTCATGTTCGCAATCAGAATCAGCTTCTGCCGGAAGTGATCGAACACGATCACCTTGTCAAAGAGCATCAGATCGAGGTCGCGGAACTGGTCTGCGTCCTCGGCGGCCGTCCGGACGGTCGGCTCGCTGTATGCGAAATAATCGTAGGAGAAATACCCGACCAGCCCGCCGGTAAAGGGCGGAAGCCCCGGCAGCTTCGGGCTGCGGTATTTTTTCAGGAGCTGCCGCAAATACGACGCGGGGTCATCCGTCTGCACGGTGACATCGCCGATCTGCATCTGCCCGTCGATGCAGCTGATCTCCATGCGCGGGTCATAGCCGAGGAATGTGTAGCGGCTGTGCGATTCCCGCTCGGTGACGGATTCGAGCAGGAAGGTATGAACGGAAATGTGCTTGAGAATGCGGATCGCTTCGATCGGTGTCAGCGCATCCGAGAGCAGCTCGCAGCTCAGCGGGAGTACATCGAATTCTCCTGCCGCCGCAAATTGCAGCGCCTCCTCCTGTTTCGGTCTGATGTTCATATCAAACGCCCTCCTTTCATTCTGTGCCGGGGCAAAACAAAAAGCCCGCCCCCGACTGAACAAATACAGTACAGTCAAGGACGAGCAGCTTTCACATACTCGCGGTGCCACCTTGATTCGCAGCAAGGCTGCCCCCGCTGCGCACTTTTACAGGATACCAGCATATCCCTGACAGCTAACGTGTGTCCTGACGTCACAGTTTTCCCGGCGCAATGCCGACTGTGCCCTCAGCGGGCCATTTACCGGTTTGTTTCCTGTCCGGCTCTCAGCCTCCCGGACTCTCTGTAAGGGCATCGACGGTTTTATCTCCGCTTCAACGGTTTCGGATGTCAGTATTATTTTAGCGCAGTCTTCGGGATTTGTCAAGCATATTTTATAATTTTTATATTTTAACAAGAAATATGCATGCCTCGCCTATTCTGAAATCCGCTTTAAGATAGCGCCTTTTTTGTCCGTATCGCACAAAAACGGAATCTGAATTTCAGCGTTTTCACGTTGGCAATATTCTGCAAAATATGCTATAATATACATAAGCAAAAAAAGCCGCGGCAATGCCGCATACCGTTTTGTTCGGAGGTGTCTGTCATGAAGCATCTGCATCCGTTTTTCCGCCTGACTGCCGGACTGTTTGCGGCACTGATTCCGATGACTGCAATCCCGGCGCTTCCCGTCTCCGCCGCAAGCAGCACGACGCTGGACGCTGCCGCAAATGCCATCCGCACTGCATGGACAAACTATGAGACTGTTCTCAATGTCAGCAGCTATTCGCTGACGCTTGACGAAATCACGGATCTGTATATGGATCTGCTGTATACGGATTCCGACTGGTTCTATATCAAATCCTTCTACTATCAGCTCAATTCCAGAAACAGGGTCACGAATATCCAGATCACCTACAACTACGAAAAGGACGAGATCGACCGGAAGCGGGATGCGCTCAATCAGAGAATCGACGAGATCACAAGCGGCATTCAGCCGGAATGGAGCACCGCAGAGACCGTTCTGTATCTGCACGACAGCGTTGTGGACGGCTGCGAGTACGATTTCACCTACACCTACGGCGACGCCTATGCGGCGCTGGTCGGCGGCGAGGCGGTCTGTCAGGGCTATGCGCTCGCGATGAACCTGCTCTGCCGGGAGGTTGGGATTCCCTGCTATGCGATCACCAGCGACAGCCTGAACCACATGTGGAATGTGGTCAATGTGGACGGAAGCTGGTATCAGCTCGATGCGACAAACGACGATTTTGCGCCGAATATGCTCGGGCACACCATGCACGCCTATGTCCTGTGCAGCGATGCCTACATGCAGGCGGATATCAATCACAATGCGGACGACTGGAATTATTTTTCCGAGGGAAATACCATTACATGCAGCAGTACGGCGTATGAGGACGCATTCTGGGTCGGCGCGTGCGATACCGTCGAGCCCATGCCGGACGGCACCTTCATCTATGCGATGATGAATGACCCGGAAAAGATTCAGACCAGCAGCCAGATCTATACCGTTCTCACGCGCGGCAGCCTGAACACAGACCCGGTCAAAATCGGCACCGTCAAAACATCATGGCCGACCCCGGACAATAAAATCTACACCGCCTGCTATGTCTGCTCGGATGTATACGGCGATATGATCTACTATCATACCGTGGATTCGATCTACAAAATCACGCTCTCGGGCAGCAGCGCCGAGCAGATCTACACGCTGACTGCGGAGGAAAAGGCATCTGGCTATCTCTACGGCATCCGCATTGACGATGAGACCGGCATCCTGACCTATCAGATCATGGAGCGCGCGGATTTTGAGGACCCGAACAGCCCGCTTGATCCGGCTGTTGTCCGGGAATTCCACACGCTTCAGCTCGATTCGCCCGAGCAGATGGAGACCACGACTGCAACGTCTGCGACGACCACAACGGCCACAACTACCACCACCACAACGACCACAACGGTTACGGAATCCACCACCACAACGACTACAACCACCACAACCGATACCGACCCGACCACGACTACGACCACAACAACCGCAGCGGAAACCACGACGACCGTCACAGAGCCCGCTGCGACCACCACAACCGAGATCACCACAACCACGACTGCGACGGAGATCACCACTACAACGACCACGACCGCGACCGAGACGACCCTCACGCCGACCACAACCACAACGACCGAAACCACAACAACCGCAACGACCACCGCAGAGCCGATCGTGATGCTGCTGCGCGGCGACACCGACTGTAACGGCGAGGTCAATGTGCTTGATGCGGTCATGCTGGCGCGGATCACCTCGGAGGATACCGGAACGGGCGTGACCGCACAGGGCAAGGCAAATTCCGACTGCGACTTAAGCGGCAGTGTGGATGCGGCAGACCTCACATGGCTGCTGAAGTTCCTGTCCAATACGATCGGAGCATGATGATCGGTAATATGCATAAGAGCCCGGAGGCAATTGCTTCCGGGCTCTGCCTTTTTGCTGCGGCGAAAAAATTTGCAGCAGAATGCGCGGAAACTGCCCGCTCATTCGTTTTATAGGTGAAGAGCAAAACAACACTGCTCTTTTCAGTGCGCTGAATACAAAAACGGGGAGGTGATCCGGCGAATGAACCCGATCAGCTTTGAGGAGCTCATGACGACCCATTATAACACGCTGCTGCGCATCGCAGTCCAGCACACGGGAAATACGGCGGAGGCGGAGGATATCGTACAGGATACCTTTCTGAAGCTGCTCGAATCCGGAAAGCAGTTCTGCGATCACGGGCATGCAAAGGCATTCCTGATCCGCGCCGCGGTCAATCGCTGCTTCGATTATCTGAAATCTGCGCGCAGAAAGCGGAATATTTCGCTGACTGACGCCGAGGAGCATACACTGCCCCCTGACAGCGGCGGCTTTCAGAGTGAAGAAACGCTGGCAGTGCTGGAGGCGATGCAGCGGCTCCGCCCGGAATACCGGAATGTCATTTATCTTTATTATTATGAGGAATATTCCGTCAAAGAGATTGCTTCGATCCTGAGAAGAAGCAGCAATACCGTCAGCTCGTGGCTGACCAGAGCGCGAAAGCAGCTAAAGGAGGTTATGCAGGATGAACAAGACGATGTACCGGACAGCCATGCAGCAGATTTTCACCGAAAAGGAGGAGATTCTTATGAAGGCAAGGCAGATGCAGGCGCAGTTTGATGCGCAGAACACAAAGGCCGTCAGAAAGCATGCACCCCGCCGCAGAGCTTTGATCGGATTTGCAGCGGCGGCGGCACTGCTCGTCGGCGGTGCGGTAACGGTCGGTGCCGCAAACGACTGGAATTACGGCGCAGTTTTCAACAGATATTTCACCGAGAAATCCGGCAGCCCGGTTTCGTTTGATTACACCGGCATGGGACTGGATATCGGCGAGGAGATCAAGGGAGAGGGCTTCACGATGACGGTGCGGTCGGTCGTGGCGGACAGCAGCAATGTGTATGTTGCGCTTGATATCGCACTGAGCAGTGAGATCACGGAACAGATCAAGCCCGATGACAGCACCGCACTGGGGCTGTACCTGACCCCTGAGATTGTCAATGCAGAGGACGGAACCACGCTGAACTGCGGCGGAAGCGGATTCCCGGCAGTCCGGGGCGAAGACGGCATCTGGCACTGCATTTCCGTCATGGATATGGAAACCGGAACCGATCTGAACGGCAAGCAGCTTCAGCTGAGACATATCGCGGAACCTGAGATGAACAAGGAGCTCATTCACATCGGATACAATTACAATTCCGAGGGGGAAGGAGAGGAGATGTCGCTGGCGGCACCGGACTTTGATCTGCGCTACGATCTCTCCGGCATCACCGTTCAGCCCGGCAAGACGGTTTCCTACGGCGGCACGCTGCCCAATGACGCAAATCACAATACGTTTGACACTGCGACTGTGTCGCCGTTCATGATGCGGTTCGGGAGCAGCGGCATTGTCGGCGTGATGGATTCCGCACCGAAATGGGGGCCGGTTTTCGGCGAGGATGCGGATGAGGTCAGCATTACGGCTGTCTATGCCGACGGCACCGAGCTTGCGCTGCGCACGCTCCGCCACGGCGGCTTAAACCATCGCATAACAGCGGGCAGACCGGACGGAAGATATGACTGGGAGCTTGTCAGGACATACATCTTTGACACACCGGTTACTATGGACGGCCTCACCGCCATCCGCATCAATGACAATGTGATCTCGCTGCAATAATGCAAAAGCGGTCAGGGGCAATACCCTGGCCGCTCTGTTTTCATACAAAAAGCCGTGACAGAGAGCGCCGCGGTCTCATGAGCCGCTGACCAGCATCTCATAGGTCACGCCGTATTTTTCCGCAATATCCCGCGCATAGGACATGCCCTCCGGCGGCGCAACTGCGATTTTGAACGATCTTGCGCCGTTTTCGCTCTGCACGGTCAGCGACGCGGCACCGGCGCCCTCCGCCTCTGCCGTCATGGCCGGCGCCTCCGCCGCGAGCTTGTGCATATGCGTATTGTAAACCGTCCGGACGCGCTTCTTCAGCAGCGCCCTGACGGAATCCCGCGCAATGTAGAAGCCCTCCTCAAAGGAGGTCGTCGAGAAGGTCTCGTTCAGCAGCATCAGGCTCGATGCGGTGCAGCCCGCATACATCTCCCGGAAGCGCACGCATTCCTCGCCGAGCCTGCCAAGATCCATCGTTTTTTCCTCGTCCGCCGGGAAGTGGGTGCAGATGCAGTCCGCGGGCGCATAGGCAAATTTCGCCGCGGGAACAAAAATCCCGCCCTGCGCCAGCACAAAAAGCTGCCCGATCGCCTGTGTAACGGTTGTCTTGCCGCCGCGGTTTGCGCCGGTGAGGATATAAACCGTGTGCTGCGGATCAAAAACCAGATCATTGCAGACGATCTCCGCAGGATCGGTTTTGTTGACGGCCAGCCGCAGATTGTAAAAGTCCGCAGCCTCCATCGAACAGGCGGCATCCTGCGGCAGAACCTCCGCTTCACAGAACGTCAGCCCCTCTGCCCGCCGCGCCTCGATAAACTCCGCAAACCGGATATAGTAGAGGAACTCCGGCAGCAGGCGCGAGAGATCGACGATCGCGATATTTGCGTATTTGGTCAGCGTCTCGCGCAGGCGCCGGACAATCGCATCCAGCATTTTGTTGATGACACCCTCAAGGTAAAAGGTCGTGCCGCGGGAGCTGTCGCCCTCTGCCGTGCTGACGATCGTGGCGCGCGTCGCGGCATCAGCGTGCGCCGACATACCGATGCTGCCAAAGCTCGCCTGCTTTTCAAGAAACGCCGCGACCTCTCCTGCGTTTTCCCGCACGAGCGGATGATAGTGCATGTCGCCGTTCCAGTCAGTGCCGTCCTGTATACCGTTTCCGGCGGTGATCGCATTTGCAAAATTGCGCACTATGCCGGATTTTTTGAAGTATTTGTTGTTGATCGAGATGAGCCCCATGCTGATCGCCTCAAAGCGCTCGTTGACATTGATGCCGAGCGTGACGCTTTTGATGTCGGCGGTCTGCTGCTTCAGCGCGGCAATGTCCTGCTTCATCGCATCAAAGGCGGCGTCCTGCCAGAGCGATTCGACATATTCCGCAAAGGCTTTCAGCCCCTCAGACTGCAAATCCGTTCCGGCGAGACAGTCCCGCATCTCCTCGATGCACTGAATATACTGGTCGAGCTCGTCCAGACGGTGCATCAGATGCCAGAGCCCGATTGCCTCATCGCGGCTGCGGTGATTGCTGTCGAAATCGCGGATAAACCCGATGCGGTCAAACAGCGCGGTCATCCGCTCCCGGAAATCGGGCAGCCGCAGAATATCCGCAAAAACCTTCTGTCTGTATGCCGCAGCGCGCGGGTCGGCTGTCATCTGCGAGAGTGTGCGGAGAATCAGCTTCTGCTCCTTTGCATCCGCCGTCACGCAGGCACAGATGCTGTCCAGCCCGAGATCGTGCATCACGGAATCGGGCAGGCTGCGGTATTCGATTTCCGCTTCCGCGGGCTGCATCAGGCTGAATCTCATACGATCACCTCTCAGATTTTTTTCAGGGGAATGCAGATGTAGCTGACGGTCTCGGCGGGATCCTCCGCAGGCGGCAGATAGAATTCCAGCGAGTAATTGCCTGCTAAGGCATAGCCCTGCAACGAGGGAAGCCACTCCGACCAGATCTGCGTATTGACCTTCTGTAAGCTTTCCGGCAGGGGACCCTTGCACCGGAACTCCGCCCACAGTCCGCCGGGTATTTGAAATGTCTCGCAGCCCGCCGGGATATCCAGCCACGGCTGATACAGATCCGCGATCCAGTAGTCAAAGTTCTTTCCGTCCATGTCCGAGCAGATGCCGAACATCCCCTTTAAGCCCTTCATATCCGACGCCCACTCGCCCCAGAATGCCGGAACCTCCGTGTAGCTTGTCTCGGAATTGAACCGTCTTTTGATGCCGACGACCGTAAACGGCGCCTTTTCCACAATTTTGTAATCGAGCATTGTTCCGCCCTCCAATGTAATTTTGATGTGCAGCGGAGCAAATGACCGCAGGCTTGCGCCGGATTCCCTCGCCCCGGTCGGGGTGATGCCGTGAAATCGCTGAAAGGCTTTCGCAAAGCTGTCGGGGGAATCATAGCCGTACTTCAGGGCAATGTCGATTACTCTCCGGTCAGAGCAGGTGAGCTCCTGTGCCGCAAGCGTCATCCTCCGGGCACGGATGTACTCCCCGACGGTCATGCCGCAGAGCGCGCCGAAGATCCGCTGATAATAGAACGGGGAAAGTGCGGCCTTCGCTGCAATCTCCTCAATCTCCAGCATTCCGGAAAGATTCTGCTCAATGTACTCGATCGACTCCTGAAATCCGTCAATCCAACCCTGCATGATGCTCACCGCTTTCCGCTGTAAGATCAGTATATCACATTGCGGCAGCTTTCGCCCGACATTTTGTGCACTCTTTGTCGGGGTCCGGTGCGGAATGCATGAAATACAGCCGTTGATTCCGCTCCGGCGGGTATGCCGCTGCCTGCCCTCAGTCCTCTGTCATCTATTATACAAAACTCTGCCTGAAAAGTCAACCGGCTCCCGACAGACTGACCGCCGCCTGCATATTGTTGCAGACGGCGGTCTGTGTTTTGTTATTTTGCAAGCAGCAGCCGCTTCATGATCGTGAGGTCGGCAGCATTGATTTTGCCGGATTCATCCAGATCGCCGGCGTTCCAGTCCGTGAGCGTCCCCTCCGTACACAGGAACTGCTGCATCATGACCGCATCGGCGGAATCCAGCTTTCCGTCGGCATTGACATCGCCGCGCACGGCCTCGCCGGAGCCGGTGTAGCTGTAAATGACCTCGACCCTTGTGTATTTCACGGAGACCGTGTCGGCAATGTTCGCTTCCTGCTTTTCAGAGGATGACCACCACTGCTGCAATTCCACCTTGCCGTCTGCGATGACAGCCTCGACGTCTGTTCCGACGGTGTCCTCCGCCGATTCCTTCTTGTTCAGCGTGCCGTCGAACTCGACAATTGCCTTTGAGCCGGTGCCGAGAGAGAGCGAATAGCCCTTTGAGGTCCAGAATTTGGTGCCGTCCGGCGTGACGGCGTTGATGCAGACAGCACAGCCTGCACTGCCCCATTGAGAGCCCGCACTCGACGTCACATCGCCGGTAATGATGATCTGCTTCAGATGCGCAGGATCGGTAATCGGAATCTCAACATAGCCGTTTTTGTTGACCAGATCCATCGGGGCATCATAAACCGCCGATTTGAGCGTTTGCTCCTCCGGCTTTGCATCCGCAAAAGCATTTTCATCGTCGGAAACCACGACCATTGCGGCGCAGTATGCAGGGAGCGTGAGATCAATTTTGCCGCCCGATACATCATAAACATCGACATACTGAATGTCGGTCGAGGTGCTGTCGATCATGTAAACGGCAGCCTTCTGATAGGTCTTTTTCGCGCCGCTGAGCGAGATTACGGCATGCTCCGGCGTTGTGAGCTCCTTGTTTGTCACCATGACCGTAATCAGCGAGGCATCGTCGTTTTTCGCGGCATATGCGCTGGATTTCGAGACATCCTCCGTCGAAGCCGGCATCAGCGTGCTGCCGAAGCAGCCGCCCTTTCCGTCATAATTGGTGTAAAGATTCAGCGCGGAGAGGATGTACCCGCTGCCGCCCCAGAGCGATGCGAAATAGACACCGGCATCCGCATAGCAGCCGAGCGCCTCCGCCTGCGCGATCGCGCCGGAAACCTCGTCATCGCCGCCGAAGTTGTACTCGGTCACGCCGAGCTTTGTCCCGGAGAAATACTTGTCGATCGACGCCTGAACGGTCGGCAGAATCGGAATATTGGTCTGGCACCACTGTCCGATCCAGCTGTTTTCCACAAAGCCCTTTTCATAGAGCGTGCGAACTGATTGCAGCCGGTCCGCTGTTCCGTTTCGGCAGGATTCGGAATAGTAGTGGATATCCAGCACATCCAGCAGACGGGTTCCCGCCGCATCGGAGGCTTTTTTCATGCTGTCGAGGTAGTAGTCGATATACCAGTGATAGCCGCCCTCTGCCTTGATCGTTTCCCATTCGGTATCGGAATCGGTATCCGCCAGATGATCGTAGGCGGTGTAGCCGTAGAGCGCCGGGCCGAAGATCTCCGCATTCGGGTCGAGCTTCTTGACCGCCGCCGCCATTTCGACCGACTTGTCGCGCAGCTCGGCGGCGCTGACCCGATTCGGGTGAATGCGGCTGTGGGTGTTGTGCCAGAGCGCGGGCTCGTTGTCGAGCGAATAGCCCTGAATGCCCGATGCAGTCTGCGAATCGCCGAGTATTCCGATGATATAGTTCACATATTCATCCATGTAAACGGTGCCGTCGGTGAGATCGGGGCTCTCGGCAAAGGCGCCGCCCTTGGTGAGCTTTACCTCATTCCAGCGCTCCGAGGGCGCGGCCTCCGCCTCGGTGACGGTGCCGTTTTTGTCTGCGGCGGCATAGCCTGCGAGCTGAAGGGTCGTCAGCTTGTAGCCGACATTGTACTTTTCCGCTTCCTTCGAGAGCTGCTGTACGCAGTCCGCCGGCGCATCCGAGGCCGAAAGATTGTTGTCCGAGCTGTACTTCCAGTCGGAGCCTGCGTTGGAGGCGTTGGTCTCCCAGTTGTACGCGGTCATGCGGTTTCCGCCCTGCCGCAGCGCCGTCGCGGTGACCTTTTTCAGATCATCCTGATGGCCGTACTCATTGATGCCGTAGATATACGGGCTGATCGCCTTGCCGCTGCCGGAGAGATCCACCGTAATGCTCATGTCATAGCTGCCCGCGGCGATTGCCGGGGAAGCCGGTGCAGCGGCCGCTGCGTTGGAGGAAAGCATCACCAGTACGGTGAGAAATGCAATTGCTTTTTTCATAAAATTACCCCTTTTTTCGTCCCTTTTCTGAATCGGGTACGGTTGTGATCGGTTACAGTTCATTGTCCTCCCAGAACGGGATCGGTTCGAGCTCTCCCGCATCGCCGCCGCGAAAAACTCCGTGCTGCCAGATATCCGTATCCGGATTGATATTGCGGATGTAATTCGTGATGGTTTTTGCGAGAATGAGCAGCATGGTCAGCGGCGTTTTGTGCGTATTGCCGTAGACAATGCGGTGGCCGTCGTCAAATTCCGCCTTCATGCGCCACACGAGCCCGAAGCGTTCGAGCCGGTTCAGAATCTCCTGAACATGCTCTGACGGAATCTCAAGTGTCTGCGCGATTCCCGCAACCGAGAACATCTTATTGCGGGCGCCGCTTCCGAGGTGCGCGATGATGCGGAGCGCCTCGTCGTCGGAGAGCGTCCGGAACAGGCGGCGGAGCTGGATCGTATCCCCGAGGTAGGCGCCGATGCCGTTCTCCGGAACCTCCAGAAAGCACGCATACCGCAGATCGGGATTCAGGCGCATCAGCAAGAGCGCATCATCGGTTTTCAGCGATGCGAAGGTCTCGCAGGCAAAGCGGTCCGGCAGCCGGCTGATCTCCTCCCATGACGGGTCATAGGTGCAGACCGCGGTGTAGAGCATCCGCATGAACAGGGCAGTGCGCTGCTCCGGCGCAATGCTGCGGAAGATGCGGCTGATGACCGCCTCGGGGTCCTGCTGCCCGGAGGGGTCGTGCAGCCCGAAGAGCGTGTCGAGCGAGATATTCAGTGCTTCTGCGAGCCGCGGCAGAACAGCGGCGTCGGGGAAGCTGTTTTTCTCCCACTTGGACACCGCCTGCGCAGAGACATTCATGCGCTGTGCGAGCTGCTCCTGCGTGAGCCCGAGCTCCCTGCGGCGGCTGCTGAGGATTTCGTGAAAACGGTCTTTTTGCTTCATAGCGGGTATCTGCCGCGGCAGTGCTGCTCTGCACACGCTGAAGGGGAGCGGTACACCGGCACCGGCGGCTTTTCCTTTCTTGATTGTAGCATAGTCTGCGGTTGAGTTCAAGCGAATTCTGCTTGCTTTGGCGTAAGATACGGTTGAGGGGTTCACCCTGCGGTTGAGTTCTGCTCTTATTATACACCGATTCCGGGAAAAAGTAAAGGGACAAAGTCGTATAAGGTATGACAAATCGGGGAAATCATTCAAACTCGACGCGAGCACCCATTCTGAAAGTTTCGCTCAAGCCTTTTCAAAGGCTTGCGGAGTCCAGAGGCAGAGCCTCTGGTCGCGCTCCGCAGAGCGCGAAACTCCCCTAGCGTGCAAAGAGCTCGGCGGGCTTGGGGACCCCATGTTTGCCGAAGGCAAACTGCGCAGTTTCGCTTTGCGAAACATGGGCGATAGAGGTCCCCATTCCAAAATAGCATCCGCGAAGCGGATACTTCTTTTATATATAATCTCCGCGTTTCGTTCACTTCCCAGCCTCATACAGCAGAAAAAAGGTACAGAATCCGGAGCAAAATGTCACACACTCTTGGGCAGGGCGGCGCTTGTTTTTTTCGCCGGTTTATGCTATAATATGGTCAGTAGTTTGCATAGGCTAACTATATTTTACGGAGAGGGAGCGTTGCACATGGATGCAGTGGAATTCAAGGATGTTGTCAAAATTTACGGCAAGGGAGAGGGACAGCAGGTCGCCGTCGATCATGTGAGCTTTACGATCGGAAAGGGCGAATTTGTTGTGATTCTCGGGCAGTCCGGCGCGGGAAAATCCACCGTTCTGAATATGCTCGGCGGCATGGATCGCCCGACGGAGGGCAGCGTGATCGTAGACGGGCAGGATATTTCGGCGTATTCCGACCGCCGGCTTTCGGATTACCGCGCGGATATGATCGGGTTCATTTTCCAGTTCTACAATCTTCTGCCCGGCCTGACCGCATATGAAAATGTTGCGCTGGTCAAGGACATCAAAAAAGGCGCACTCAGCGCGGATGAGATGCTTGAACGGGTCGGCCTTGCCGACCAGAAGCACAAATTCCCCGCGCAGATGTCCGGCGGCCAGCAGCAGAGGGTCTCGATCGCACGGGCGCTTGCGAAGAATCCGAAGATCATCCTCGGCGATGAGCCGACCGGTGCGCTCGATTCCGAGACGGGCAAGATCGTCATAGACCTGCTGCAAAAGCTCTCGACCGAGAACGGCAATACGGTCATTCTCGTCACGCACAATGCGGATATCGCAAAATGCGCGAACCGGATCATCCATATGCGGAACGGCAAGATCAAATCCATCAAAACAAACGAAAAGCCGCTCTCCGTCCATGACATCGAATGGTGAGGTGACAGCAATGCTCGGAAGAAAAATGCTCCGTGATGTCAGGGCGAATTTTGCGCAGTTTTTCTCAATCATGCTGCTCTCGCTGGTCGCCATGTGGTGCTATACGGGCTTTCAGGCGAATGTCATCGGCGGAAACAAGGCGCGCAAGGCCTTTGAGGCCGATGCCGATTTTGCGGACGGCTGGATCTACGGCGCGGATTTCAGTGCAGAACAGGAGCAGAAAATCAAAGAAATCGACGGAATCACGCGGGTTCAGCGCCGCACGGAGGTGCTCGGAAAAGCCGATGAGGCCTACAATACCGCGGAGATGTACTGCTACTTTCAGAGCAGCGCCGATGTGACGGTGCCGCGCACTGTGGAAGGCGCGGACTTTCGCCCGGACGATCCGGACGGAATCTGGCTGTTCAGCCGGTTTGCCGAAGCATGGGACATAAAGGTCGGCGACCGCTTCACCGTGCATGTCATGGGGCTGGACATCGAAAAGGAGATCAAGGGCCTGATCATTACGCCGGAATATGAATTTGCGTGCGCCTCCTCCGATACGGACACGGATTTTCACAATATCGGCTTTGTTTATCTGTCGCAGAATGTGCTGCCGGAGGAGCTGCGCGCCAGCAATGAGATCATCTATACCTGCAAGGGCAAGGCGCTCAGCTATGAGCAGCAGATCGCCGCGGCACTGGGCGATGATTATGCCTATCTCGGCGACCGCAACAGCATCCGCGGCTGGTATCAGCTCTCGGATGAGCTGGCGCAGCATGACAGCTTTTCGTATATTTTCTCCTTTGTATTTGTCGCGATCGCGATGCTTGTCATCATCACGACGATGAAGCGCATGATCGCGCAGCAGAGAACACAGATCGGCACGCTGAACGCACTCGGCATGAAGCGCAGCAAAATCATGCTGCATTACCTCAGCTTCAGCTTCCTGCTTTCCGTGATCGGCTGTGTGCTCGGCATTGTCCTCGGGCTGCTGACGCTCGGCCGACTGATGGTCAATATGTTCAGTCAGTTTTATACGATTCTTGACTGGCACCCCGGCTTCAGCTATATGAGCATTCTCGTTGCGGCGGTGCTTGTGCTGATCTGCACCGGAACCTCGTATCTGAGCTGCAAGAAGATTCTGAAGATTCACCCCTCCGAAGCGCTGAGACCCCCGGCGGCCAAATCGGCAAAGCCCTGCATCTTTGAAAAGCTGCCGTTCTGGAACCGGCTCGGCTTCAGTGCAAGATACAATCTCCGCGACATTTCGCGCTCGAAAATGCGGGCATTTATGGGCGTATTCGGCACATGCATGGGCATGATGATCATGGAGCTCGGAATCGGCGCCTATGATACGGTCGATTATGTCCGCGAGTGGTATTTCCATGATATCCAGAATTATGAATATCAGGTCTTGCTGAATGACAGCTGCACGCCGGAGCAGGCGGAGGCACTGAAGCAGGAGATCGGCGGCGAGCTGATCGCGATGGATGCGATCTCCATTGCAGCGGAGCCGCACCCGACCTCGGACGGCATTCTGAGCTGCCGGCTCGCCGTGACGGAGGGCGAGCAGCTATACTGTGTTTCCGACGTTGACCTGAACACCAAGCCCATTCCGGCGGGGACGGTTGCGCTGACCATGAAGCAGGCGAGAAAGCTCGGACTGTCAGAGGGCGACACCGTTTACTGGAAAACCGCCTCGGGCAGCAAATGGAATGCGAACCGGATCGGCCTGATCTCCCGTCACCCGAATATCACGGGCATCACCATGCTGCGCGAGGACTATGAAGCGGCGGATATGACCTTCCGCCCGGTGATGCTGGTCTCGAAAAACAACTGTGAAAATGCGGCGGACAAGGACTGCGTTTCCGCGGTTCACAGCATGAAGGACCTGATCGCCGCATTCGACAAGATGATGGAAATTATGAATCTGCTTGTGTATTTCATGGTCGGATTCTCGATCCTGCTGATCGTCATTGTGCTGTATAATTCCGGCAATCTCTCCTTCAACGAGCGCGAAAAGGAATTTGCGACGCTCAAGGTGCTCGGATTCCGGAGCGGGGCAATCCGCAGGCTGCTTTCCACGCAGAATCTGTGGCTGTCCGTTCTCGGCGTGATCTGCGGCCTGCCGCTCGGTCAGGTTCCGCTTCAGGCGATGATGGATTCCAACGGCGATGCGATCGACTGGCCCTGCTACATCTCGCCGGTCACTTATCTGATCGCGGCGGTATTCGTCATGACCGTATCGGTGCTGGTCAGCTTCCTGTTTTCAAAGCGAATCAGGAAGATTGATATGGTCGAGGTGCTCAAGGGCATGGAATAACAAATCACAAAAAGCGGCACGGACGGTATGCCCTTGTCCGCCGGCGGCTTCGGTTTTACGGAATCAAACAGGCAGCAGAAAAGGCACAGCCCATTGACCGGACTGTGCCTTTTGTTTCGGTATCAGGTTCAGCGCGATTGGTTCTGCTGATCGGGCGGCGGGTTCTGATTTTTCTTCCGGAAGAGCTTGGATTTCCGGTAGGCATTGCGCAGCGGCGGATGCTCTGACTTGTACTTCAGCACAAAGCTGTTCAGCTCGGCGCCGACAAACCAGAAAAACATATCCGTATACAGCCAGATCAGAATCATCACAACACCGGTCAGGGTGCCGTAAACATACGAATACCGATCCATCGACATCTGCACGAAAAAGCCGTACAGCGCCGCAGAGCCGCGCCAGACGATCGTCGTCAGCAGCGCGCCGGGGAGCTCATCGAGGAAATGCCCCTTGCGGCTCGGCAGGAACACATAAGACATCCAGAAGATCAGCAGCAGCAGCGCCGGCATCGCGAGATTCCGCGCAAGCGTGATCAGGAATTCCAGCGGGAGCAGCGCGGGCGCGAAATTGATCATCAGCCCGACGATCTTTGTGCCCAGCGCGTACATCACGACCAGACAGACCAGAATGCCGCAGAGCACGACCGTATACAGGCAGCCGATCAGCCGCAGCACGACCTGATTCCGGTTTTCTTCAATGCCGTAAGCGGTGTTGAAGCCGTTGATCAAGGCCTGCATGAACCGCGAGGCCGTCCAGATCAGAAAGATGATCAGCGCGATTCCGACATAGCCGAAATTGTCGTTGAAATAGCCGTTGATCATCTCTGTGATGAAGCTGCGGTAGGATTCCGGTATCAGGCCGACGGCCATCAGCAGCGTGTCCTTTGACATAAACGGCAGCAGCCGGATCGCCAGACACAGCAGCATGACAAACGGGAAGATTGCCAGCATCAGATAAAACGTCGCCTGCGCCGAAAAAGCAGAGAGATGATCCCGGTTGAATTTTTCGGATGTACGGGCTGCGAAATCCAAACCTCGCAGCAGCGGTCCCTTATGGCGCATAGTTCACCATCCTTTTTCTGTCAGAGCGGGCTGTTTATTCAAAGTCATAGCTGTCGCGGAATTCCTTCCGGAACTGCTCGAAGATCCGCTCGTTCAGCGCATCATCGGTCACGGCATCGTAGTGCTCGGAATCCTTGCCGAGATCCACGACCTCGACAATGACCACGCCGCCGTCCTCGTTGTCATCGACCGGCAGCAGCACCGCATAGGGCTTCATATCGACCGTCACCAGCTCAAGGAACTGAAAGCGCGTCAGGTTTCCGTTTTCATCCTCCAGCAGCACCAGATCGTCGTCCTCGGTCTCCGGCTCCTGCTGCATCAGCTTTTCGTCCGCCATTTTCTCATTCTCCGTTTCATTTTGATGATGCATCCGGCTGAAAGCCCCTGCTTTCCCGGCGCGATTGTCTCTATTATATCATAAAATCGTGCATTTGTCTACTCTATTATATGAGTTTGATTGTAAATTTTTCCGTTTCTGCCCGATTTAACTACGTTTCGAGTGAGCGTTGGTAGACAATATAAGCGTGAATGCCACTTTTTTTCTACCAT
>JAFUAD010000055.1 GCA_017460835.1 Oscillospiraceae bacterium | reverse complement strand
TGAAAAATTGCCGGGAAATCCGCTTGAACAGCAAAGGGAAGTGTTCAGAAGATTCTTCGGTTCGGAGTATAAATACTACTGGACAAAATATCCTTCAACCGAAAAAGGACAAGGATAAAGTAACAGGGCAGGCATAAAGCCCACCCCATTACACATTCAGCGCAACATTCAGCGCATTCCGCGTCATGCGATAAATCTCCAGCCGCGACAGCGATTTCGGACTATTATTGGTCTGATTCACTGTGCGGCTGTTGTTGTAGTGATTGACCGCACCGCCGCTGCCGCCGTTCATCATTGCGCCGACTGCATCGTGAGCGGCATCTTTACTCAGCGGGAATAGGGCAGGCTGTCGAAGGAATAAAATAGCGCAAGAGCATGCAAAAAAGGAGCATTCCATGAAAAAAACAGCAATCTATGTGCGCCAGTCCGCCGACCGCGCCGACAGCGTCAGCCTCGAAACACAGGAGGCGCTCTGCCGGCAGGATACCGCCCCGGATGAGCCCGTCACCGTTTACAGCGACCGCGGCTACTCCGGCCGCAGCACCGAGCGCCCCGCGCTCCGGCAGATGCTCCGCGATGCAGAGCGCGGCGAGATCGGCAGGATTCTGGTCTATAAGCTCGACCGGATCAGCCGCAATCTCGCGGATTTCACCGGCCTGCTCCGCATCTTCGGGAGAAACGGAATCGCGTTCACCTCTCACACCGAGCACTTTGAGACCGACACGCCGATGGGGCAGGCCATGCAAAGCCTGCTGATGGTATTTGCGCAGCTCGAACGTGAGACGATCAGCGGGCGCGTGCGGGATGCCGCCTTTGCCCGCGCAAAAAGCGGCTTTGACCCCGGCGGCCCCGCGCCCTTCGGCTTCTGCAAGGTTCCGGCGCTGCTGCTGGGCAGGCATACGCAGATGCTCTCGCCCGACGAACATGCGGGCGCGGTGCGCGATGCCTTTGCCTCATACCTGACCGCGGAGGGCTCGCTGCGGCGCATCAGCGAGGGCTGGAACCGCGCGGGCATCCGCACGGCACGCGGCGGCCTGTGGAGCTCCGGAACGCTGCGGCGCGTGCTCCGGAATCCGGTCTATGCAAGGGCAGACGGCAGCGTGTATGCGTATCTTTCAAAGAAGGGCGCCGCGCTCTGCGTCCCCGAGCCGATCCCGCAGGGGCGCGGCGTCACGCTCTATGCCGACCGCCGCATCTGCCTGAGCCGCTTTACCGATCTGCACGGCGCATATGCGGTCTGCGCGCTGCACGAGGGACTGATCGAGCCGGAAATCTGGCTCGCCTGCCAGAAGAAGCTCGATGCACACAGGCACCGCCGGACTGCCGGCTCCGGAAGAAAAACATGGCTCAGCGGCGTGATATTCTGCAAAGCCTGCGGCAGTGCGATGACCGCGGTGCAGGGGCGCAGTGCCGTTTATCTGGTGTGCAGCGGAAAGAAGCGGGGAATTTGTGCGGGCGCGGGGACGGTCTGGCGGGCGGATGCTGCGGAGGCGCTGGTCGGAGAGGTGCTGTCGGCGCGTCTGCGCGAGATCGCTGCCTGCGGCGGTGCGCTGCGGCATACCGGAGACGGAACGCGGCAGCTTCGGGAGGAGCTGGACGCGGGGCTGCTGCATCGCGAGCGGCTGATCGGACAGCTCACCGCGTGCAGTGAGGCGGAGATCGCTGTTCTGACGGAGGCGGCTGCGCGGATCGCAGCGCGCTGCGATGCCCTGCGCAGGCAGCTCGATGCGGCGGAGACTGTTCAGCCGGCGGCGCTCCCGCCGTGGGAGGCGCTGGATGCCGCGGCGCGCAGAACTGCGGCGCAGATCATGCTGCACGGCGTTTTTGCGTCGGGAGAGACCCTCTATGCCGTGCTGCGGTGACCTCTGCCTGCAGCGGGCCGGCCGGCAGTGCCGGCCTCCATTTTGCTTCGCACCATAATGAGCGGAGGCGAGTGTTTTATCTCAGCCGAATATTTTGGCACGCTTTCGCGTGCAGCCGACAGTGCCGGCCTCCGATTCGCTTCGCACCATAATAAGATAAGCCGGATGTTTTATCTCAGCCGAATATTTTGGCACGCTTGGGCGTGCAGCCGGCAGTGCCGGCCTCCGATTCGCTTCGCACCATAATAAGATAAGCCGGATGTTTTATCTCAGCCGTATATTTTGGCACGCTTGCGCGTGCAGCCGGCAGTGCCGGCCTCCATTTCGCTTCGCACCATAATGAGCGGAGCCGTGTGTTTTATCTCAGCCGAATATTTTGGCACGCTTGCGCGTGCACGCGGATTATGGGAGGATGAACCCAAAAAGCAGCACACTCCTGTGCTGCGTCCTGAATCAGATTGGGCGAATATACAAAGAAACCCGCGAAGCCAAAACGGCAGCCGGCACTGCCGGCCGCGCCGGTTGACTTTTCCGGGCTGATGATATATAATCATAGGGAAAGAGAGGGAGCAGAGCATGAAAAAAAGAATCGCCGCTGCTGGCATTTTCTCTGCTGTGATCGCAGCGGTCATCCTCGCCTCGGTATTAAATGAACGAAAGAGAATCCGGGATGCTTTTTCTGAATACGAAGCCTCCTGCACCGGTTTTGCGGATTTTCTTCTGAAGGATGCGCAGCCTGCCGGTCAGGAGAATGTCATATATGCGGTCAGCGATCATGACGGGAAATACCGGCTGGTCAGAATGGGCGGCGGTACGAATTCGGAGGTTCTGTTATCGGCTGCCGATGAAGCCGATCTCAGGCAGACGAAACAGGCATTTTACAAAATGACGGGGCGCTCCGGCATCGCATATATCAGCGTGTCAAAGGATTACATTGTGTTTCAGGAGGATTCATACGGCGGAAAGCTGATTTATTCCGTTCAGGGCGGGATAGACCGGGCGCACAGGAAAACGGATCAGGACTATCAGGTGTTCCGGAAAATCAATGAAAACTGGTATGCGGTCTATATCAATGCCATATAGGCAGCACCGGCAGGGAGAAGCACGCCCCCGCAGCCGCACTTCCGGCCGATTCCCCCTCTTTACTTTTCTGCGGAAATGTGTTATAATAGAGGGGAATTATCCGGATTGTATCAAATGCAACAGAAAGGCAGGAGAAATGCGTGCCGAAATTCTTTGACGACAGCTTTTCACCGGAGCATCCGGTTCTGACAGGCGAGCATGTGCGGCATATCGGCTTTTCGCTGCGGATGCGTCCGCAGGAAGCGCTGACCGTCTGCTCCTGCGGAACCGACTATGAATGCGAGATCGCGGAGATCACACAGGACGCGGTGCGGCTGGTGATCCGCTCCGCTGCACCCTGCTGCGCAGAGCCGACGGTCTCCGTTACCCTGTTTCAGGCGCTGCCGAAGGCGGACAAGCTCGAGCAGATCATTCAGAAATCCATCGAGCTCGGCGTCACGGAGATCGTTCCCGTCTTGACGCGGCGCTGCATTTCGCGTATGTCTGCGGGAGACTTCCAGAAAAAGCTCCCTCGTTATCAGAAAATCGCACAGGCCGCCGCACAGCAGTCGGGCAGGGGCATGATCCCCGCCGTCGCGCCGCTTCATACACTGGAGCAGGCCGCGGTGCGCATGCAGGCGCTGGAGGTCCCGCTCGTGCTCTATGAGGAGCCAGGGGGCGGCTGCTCCTTCTCCGATGTCCGCGCAGATGCCGGCTCATACGGCCTGTGCATCGGCAGCGAGGGCGGCTTTGACCCGGAGGAAATCGCGCTGCTGCGGGCACATAATGTGCAGCAGATCTGGCTCGGAAAGCGCATCCTCCGCTGCGAGACCGCACCGCTGACGGCGCTTTCGATTTTGATGTATCACACCGGAAACCTCAACTGACAGGAGGAATTACCCATGATCTATGTCATGAGCGACATTCACGGCTGTCATGCGCTTTTCCGAAAAATGTGCGAGAAAATTCAGTTCAGCGAAGCAGACGATCTCTATATTTTAGGCGATTTCATCGACCGCGGCGACACCCCGATCCCGCTGCTGCTGGACTGTATGGAGCGCATCAATGTCTATCCGCTGCTCGGCAATCATGAGGCGATCATGCTGCAATGCGTGGCCGGCCTGCCGGATGAGGCGAATATTGACAACGTGACAGATTTTTATACCGACGCAGGCTATGCCGTGTATTCTGCATGGATGCAGAACGGCGGCTCGATCACAATGACGCAGTTTCTCGGACTTCCGCCGCAGAAGCGGCTGGAGCTGCTCGCTTACATGCAGGAATTCCGCGTGTATGAGGAGCTGACGATGCCGGACGGGCGGCAGTTCGTGATGACCCACAGCGGCATCGAGGACTTTGATCCCGAGCGCCCGCTGCACGAATATCCGCTCGACGCGCTCATCAATGCACGGCCGCAGCAGAGCGACCGGTTCTATTCCGACAAAACGCTGATCTTCGGGCATACCCCGACGCTGACCTATCCGCAGATGCACGGCAGAGCGGAGGTCCTGTTCACCGATACCTATATCAACATCGACTGCGGCGCGGTGTTCCATGAAGCGGGCGGAAAGCTCGCCTGCCTGCGCCTCGATGACATGGAAGTGTTTTATGTATGAAGCAACCGGCGAAACGGCAGCTCGGCGTGCTCGATCTCGCACACCGGTTCCTGCGGGAGCATGTGCAGGAGGGCGACCTCTGCATCGACGCGACCTGCGGGCGGGGCAATGACACAAGGCTGCTCTGTGAGCTGACCGGTGCATCCGGAAAAGTGATCGGCTTTGATATCCAGCAGGAGGCCGTGGATGCGACTGCGGCGCTGCTGCGCGAATGCGGGATGCAGGCGGAGCTGCACTGCGAGAGCCATGCGGATATGGCGCAGTATGCCGCGCCGGAGACGGTCTCCTGCGTGGTGTTCAATTTCGGCTGGCTGCCGCGGGGGAGCCATGAGATCTTCACCCGCGCCGAATCCAGCATAGCCGCGCTCAATGCGGCGCTGCGCCTGCTGAAGCCCGGCGGTGCGCTGGTGCTGTGCATCTATTACGGCGGCGCAAACGGCTTTTCCGAGCGCGATGCACTGAACGAATATCTTGCCGCACTCGACAGCCGGTACTATACCGTGCTGCAATGCAGCTTCCCGAACCGGACAGGCTGCCCGCCGTATGCGGTTTTCGTGACAAAGGACAGCACACCGCCCGAGGAGGAACCGGCATGCTGATGCTGTTGACAATGCTTGCCGAGGCGGAGCCGGAGGAGCGGACGAATATCACGCCGGTTCTGCTGAAATTCGGCGGAAAATTTCTTGCGATTTTTGCGATTGTCGCGCTGGTGACGGTTCTGACCCCGCGCATAGCGAAATGGGTTGACGATTTCCGGGAGAAGCACCGCAGGCCGGAGGCGCCGGAGGATCCGCGCTGCAAGGCGGTGAAGGGGCCGTATGACATGCCCGAACCGGTGAAGAAGCGCCCCGCACAGCAGAGAAAGCCGCGCAGGCGCCCCGATGACCGGGAGGGCGGCGCCTATCGCCCGAAGCACGCAAAGCGTCGGCGCAAACAACAGAATCCTGATAAAAAAGCCTGAGCACAGATCACGCTCAGGCTTTGTTTGCCGCAAAATCCAATTCAGGACAATTCGGAGGGATCGGGCGGGCAATCTGCAATCAACACATGGCCGAACCGGCAAAATGAACGCCCCGCAGAGCCTTTCTGCGGGGCGTTTTTCCGTATAACGAATTGCGTGATACAATCAGCGCTTCGAGAACTGCGGAGCACGGCGTGCAGCTTTGAGACCGTACTTCTTTCTTTCCTTCATTCTCGGGTCACGAGTCAGGTAGCCGGCCTTCTTCAGTGCCGGACGCAGCTCTGCATTGAACTGGAGCAGCGCACGGGCGATGCCGTGACGGATTGCACCGGCCTGACCGGTGACGCCGCCGCCTGCGACAGTGCAGACAACATCGAACTGCGCGGTGGTCTCGGTGAGCTCCAGCGGCTGACGGACGATGAGCTTCAGGGTCTCAAGCCCGAAGTAATCGTCGATGGTTCTGCCGTTGATGGTGACGCTGCCGGAGCCCGGATACAGGCGAACTCTCGCAACGGAGTGCTTTCTTCTGCCGGTGCCGTAGAACGACTTCAGCTTTGCTTCGTAGGATACTGCTTCACTCATTGTTCAGGACTCCTTTCTTACAGTGTGTAGAGCTCAGGCTTCTGTGCCTGATTCTTATGCTCTGCGCCGGCATAGACGCGCAGGCGCTTCATCGAGGTTCTGCCGATGTGGTTATTCGGGAGCATGCCCTCGACGGCGATGAACATTGCGTGCTCAGGCTTCTTTGCCATGAGCTCGCGGTAGGAAACCTTCTTGAGGTGGCCGATCCAGCCGGTGTGCCAGATCTCGAACTTCTGATCGAGCTTCTTGCCGGTCAGGACTGCCTTGCCGCAGTTAATGATGATCACATGATCGCCGCAGTCTGCGTTCGGGGTGAAATCGACCTTGTGCTTGCCGCGCAGGATCGAAGCTGCCTTTGCAGCAACTCTGCCGAGCGGCTGTCCGGCGGCGTCAAGGATATACCATTTCCGGTTGATCTCGTCAACCTTGACCATGGTTGTTGTCGTTGACATAGTAACTTCCTCCATCTTGATTTTGGATAGCCGAAAAGAGGGGAAGATTCACGGGGAGAACCATACCTTTTTCGGCGTTCTCCATTATTATACATAAATTTTGCGCCGGTGTCAATTGGCAAAATGCCGAAAATTCAAAATATATCACTCATTCTCTTGTTTTCTCTGCCATTCTCTCTGTTTTTCTCGTTTTCTCGCTTTTCATTTCGCGCCGGCAGTGCCGGCTGCCGATTCGCTTCGCACCATAATGAGCGGAGCTGAATCTGATGTCTCAGCCGAATATTTTGGCACGCTTGGGCGTGCACGCGTGATGAACACGCCCAATAGCCAACAGGCGAGATTCAAACCAATATAGAACAATTCGCACAGTCGGCGCTTTGCCTAATTTTGTGTAATATATATATATATATATACTTGCGTGTTCACAAATATCTATGTAAATATGTCATCTTGCTGTTGCAATGGATTCAGAGATATGGTATAATATAACCATGCAGAAAAGCTGCATATGCATAGTATAGGAGGTATGAAAAATGAAGTATGCAAAGAGAATTCTTCCGGCGCTGTTCGCTCTTGCAATGGCAATCGGGATGGTTTCCTGCGGTGACGATTCGTCATCTGCGCCCGCCGGCAGCAGCTCCGCTGCTCAGGCAGCTTCTTCGGATGTCGCTCTGACGGATGCGACCGGCAAATACTTTACCGTCGGTGTAGCGGACGGCTGGAAGCTGGTGACTGCCGAGGAAGCAGGAAGCATGATGGAAGCGGATTTCGTTGTCAAGGGAACGGCCTTTGAAGCGACGGGAACCTATCTCCAGATCTCTCAGACAACCGGCAATATCGACGACTGGGCGGCACAAATCAAAAACGATACCTATATCAAGTATGACGGAGAATATACTTATAACGGAATCAAATGGTACTGCGCAGATAAGGTTGCCGGCGCTGATATCGACGGAAAGATCGTGACGGTTTATCCGCAGAACGGCGCTGATCTGAAGGACGCGGCCGTTCAGGCGATGCTCGGCAGCATTCGCTGGGCATCCGGCTCGTAAAATTTATCGTATCCGGCGGCTTGACCGGCGTCCTGATTCAGGGCGCCGGTTTTTTCTCCTGTTTGATACTGCCCTCTGCTGCGATCCGTTCACAAAATTGAACACTGCATATGCTGTCATAAACATGATATCAGGTCATAGAGGACTGCGGCAGAAAACGGCGGGAACAGAGCAAGCCCCGAAGCGAGTTGCACAATCGCTTCGGGGCTGAAATTTTGATTCTGCTTCGCCCCTTTTCAGCAAGGGCATTTTCTCATTATGAAAGCGACGGAATCTGATTCGACAGGAACTTCAGCAGCTTGCTGAGATCGTCATTCTTGACCGAGCCGTCCTGCGTGATATCCGCATTGATCTTGCCCTCGGCCGTGATGCCGGTTCCGGTGTCCTCAGACGCCACGCGCGCGATCATAACCGCATCCAGAACATCCACAGAGCCGTTGCAGTCCGCATCGCCGAAGACCTTGTCGGTGACCGGCGCCTGTGTCGATTCGGTCGAAGTGGTTGTGGTGGCGGTCGTCGTGCTCGTTGTGGTAGACGAGGACGTCGTGGCGGAGGCAGCCGGTGCGCCCTCCGTGCTCAGTGCCATGTAGAACAGATTGCAGGTATCGGCCTTTGCGAGCGTATGAGAGCCCGCAGAGACCGGCAGCGACATAATGCCGGTGCTGTCTGCGGTATACTTGGTGCCGTCGAGCTTGATCGTCGCGGAGGCCTCTGCAAAGACCAGCGTCAGCGTGCCGCCTGCGGGGGCATTGAACGAGACAGAGGTCGCGCTCTCGATCTTCAGGCACTGTGTCAGGGTCAGTCCCGCATAGTTCACGGTGCCCTTCGCGGTCGAGAGATTGCCGCTGATCGAATAGAAATCGCTGTTTGTGCCGTTTTCGGTGAAGTTATGCACATAGCCCGATGCCGGAACCGGGATATCAGAGCCGCCGCCGGTAGAGACAGTCGAGGTCGTGGTCGAGGTGCTGCCGGAGGATGTTGCCGTCGTGGAGACCGGATCGGTCGGGGTGACATAGGAGCCGCTGCCGATCGCGACGACCGGCGAACGGTATGCCTTCAGCGCGTTCATCAGCGCGGTGTTCACGGCGTAGTCCGCGTCATCCGCTGCATCGTTGAATTCCCACTTGAAATCGCCGCCGTTCATTCTGCCCGCATTCGCCTCGACGATCGCCGGGACATCCTTTGCGGCATCGGCAGTATAGGAGTACATGCTGCCGGAGGTATCGAAATTGTTGTAGGTGTGGCTGTAAGAGCTGCCGAGCTTGCTGGTCTGCTTTGCGATGACAGAGGACGGAACCTTGTCGGATTTGTTCGAGACCACATAGGCATCGTAGGAGGTATTATCCTGACTGTACGGGATAAAGGACTTCTGCCCCTCCATGATATTGCCGTATGCCTTGACGACGCCGCCGTCCTCGCTGGAGAAGGTGCCGCCGGTTGCGATATCGGAGCCCTGCATCGAGGTCAGGATCGGGTATTTGCAGTTGCGGAAGTAGTTGCTCTCGGCAAAGATCGAGCTGCTCTGCGTCGAGCCGATGCCGTATTTCGCATTGCCGTCATAGTAGTTATTGTAAACATGCGCGGTATAGAACCGGACACGCGGATGACGGGAATCGGAATGATCGTACCAGTTGTGGTGATAGGTGATGTAGAGGTCGCTGGTGGTATTCTCCTTCAGCCCGAGCAGATTGCACTTGCCGTTGTCATAGAAGTGGTTGTAGGAGAAGGTGATGTAGGTCGATTTCTTGCAGTCGAGCGCGCCGTCGCCCTTTGCCTGGTCCGCGTCGCCGCCCGCCATGCCGTAGAAGGAGTCGCAGTTGTGAACCCAGACATGGTCATTGTCCTGCTGGAGCGAGAAGTTATCGCCCTCGCTGCTGTCGCAGAGCATTGCGCCGAGGTTGCGGATCTCGAGATTGGACATATTCTTGACCTTGACGCCGAAGCCCAGCAGCAGGGCGTCCTCGCCGATGCCCTCAAGCGTCATGCCGGCGCTGTATTTTCCGCCGCCGTCGATGGTCAGGTCGCCGCCCATCGACGAAATGCCGTTCGGGTCGGTCACGGTGCCGACGATGCGGATGCAGAACGGGCGGGAATCATAGCCCTTTTTGATCGCATTCAGGATCTCCTGAATACCGGTTGTTGTGGTGGTTGTGCCCTTCGAGCTGGTCACGATGTCGCAGGAAACGGAATCCTTCGTCTTCTCGGTGACATACAGCACGACTGCGCCGCTTTTCAGCGTGCCGTCCTCGTTGTATGCGCCGGAGGATGTGCCGTTGACCCAGCCAAAGCCGGAGCGGTCGAATGCCTTGACGGTCACGGTCTTCTCGACGGCCTTGGAGCTGTCCTCCTTGCCGCTGATGACCGGAACTGCCTTCAGCGTGTGGCTGCCGGCCTTGAGCCCGACGGCATCGGCGCGGTAATAGCCGTTGTACTGCCGGATCAGCGTGCTGTCGATCTGCTTGCCGTCCGCGTAGACATTGTAGCCGGAGGCGCCGGAGACCGGGTCCCATGTGATATAAGCTGCTTCATACCAGCCGCCCGCATTCGCCGCCGAGACGGTCGCTGCGGAAAGGCTGACGCCGCCGAACACGGCAGGTGTGCATGCGCTGACCGCGATCGCAGCGGTACAGGCAAAAGCAGTCAGGCGTTTTTTCATTGAGATCATGATGATTTTCCCCCTCAGAAACAAAAATAAAAATATCTGCGCGCAGGGAGGCTCGGTACAGGCTCCCTGCTTCTGAATTTAATTATACTGATTTTTGCGCCGATTTCAATGAACAATTCTCCGTTTTTCCTGCACAATTATCCTTTGAGCGGCTGCTGCTTCCGGATTATAAAGTTGATACGCCCTCTGAATGATGCTCAGAGGGCGTATTTTAATTGCATTTCAGGATATGTTTTTTTGCTGCGGGAATCAGCGTCAGCGGCAGCGGAGAGCCCACCAGCATGCGATCCCACATGCGCCTGCGTAGCAGCAGGAAAAAACGAGAAATCCTCCAGCAGTAATCATATTCTCACCTCCTTATTCTGTCCTGTTTCACAGCATCATTGTGAAACAGAAAATTATCAACAACTCTTGAAAAAACGCTTATTATATGATATAACCGGGCAGTGCCCGGCTCCGTTTTTACTCCCCGGCAATTTCCCTCGGACTTTTTCTCCCGCGCCCATTGCACTTTTCCGAATAATATGATATAATATAGTATTATACTATTAGATATGTTTCATAGTTTCTATAATTCTATTATACTCATTTTTATGAGTTTGTCAAGAGTTACCACTCATTTTTATGAGTTTCTATGTTTTCAACAAAAAAGAGAGGGCGTTTTTGTATGTTTTATGAGCGACTTCAGATTCTTTGCAAAGAGCATCACACCTCAGTATCAACTATGTTGCAGGATCTGGGGCTCAGCACCGGATGTACCGGTAATTGGAAGCGCGGGCAATTGCCAAAAGGGGATGTGTTGGTAAAAATAGCAGATTATCTCGGCACATCGATTGATTATATCGTATTCGGAGAGTATCGAGACGACTTGTCACAAGAGGAAAGAACCATCATCAGCTTATTCCGCACCCTTCCGGAGCGAAAAAAATATAAAGTGTTTTGTGATTTTGAACTGCTGATTAAAAATGAATTGAATTGATACAACATAAAAAAACAAACCGGCTGAACGTCTCTGTTCAGCCGGTTTTGTGTGCGATTATGCCTTCGGTTCATCCGAACCGGATTCTGCGGTCTGTCCGCTGCCGTTCTCCGCATTCTGATCGAACACCGGAACGTCGATCGTCGAGCCTGCCGGAGCCTGCGCATTTGCAGCAGCGGCGGCAAGCCTTGCGGCCTCCTTCTTCGCGGCCTCCTCGGCTCTGCGGCTCTCGACGGTCAGCTCGCCCTTCATGATTTGCAGGAATTCCTTTTCATTGACGCGCTCATATTCGAGCAGGAATTCGCTCAGGCGGGTGTGCTCGTCGCTGTGCTCCCGCAGAATCTGGAGCGCGCGCTCATAGCCCTCCTCGACAATTCTGCGCACCTCGGCGTCGATCCGCGCCGCGACCTCCTCGGAGTAATCGCGCACATGGCCGTAATCCCTGCCGATGAACACCTCGTCATTCTCAGAGCCGTATGCGACCGGCCCCAGCTCCTCGGAGAGTCCCCAGCGGGTGACCATGTTCTTCGCGAGCTTGGTTGCGCGCTCGATATCGTTCGATGCACCGGTACAGATGTCGTCGAGCGCAACGGCCTCGCCGGCTCTGCCGCCCATCATCATGACGATGGTTTCGAGCAGCTTTGTCTTGGTCATGTGGCTGTCCTCGGTGTCCGGGCGCGTCCAGGTCATGCCGGCAGCCATGCCGCGCGGAATGACGCTGACCTGCTGCACGCGGTCCTGTGTTTCGAGGTGATACGCCGCAACGGCGTGACCCGCCTCATGGAATGCGGTGATGCGCTTGTCGCGCGCGGTCGGGACATGCGATTTCTTCTCCGGGCCCGCGAGCACCTTCATCGTCGCTTCCTCGATATCGGAATTGATGATGGCCTTGCGGTTTGCGCGAGCGGCGAGAATGGCCGCCTCATTCAGCAGATTTTCAAGGTCTGCGCCGGTAAAGCCCTGCGTATCCTTCGCAATTTCGTGGAAATCGACATCCGGGCCGATCGGCTTCTTGCCCTTGTGAACCTTGAGGATTTCCTCTCTGCCCTTGACATCGGGGTAATTGACCGTGATCTGGCGGTCGAAGCGTCCCGGACGGAGCAGCGCCGGGTCAAGGATATCGCGGCGGTTGGTCGCCGCAATGACGATGACGCTTTCCTTATCGGTAAAGCCGTCCATTTCAACGAGGAGCTGGTTCAGGGTCTGCTCGCGCTCGTCGTGGCCGCCGCCGAGCCCGGAGCCTCTGTGTCTGCCGACCGCGTCGATCTCGTCGATGAAAACGATCGAAGGCGCGTGCTTTTTCGCCTGCTCAAAGAGATCTCTCACACGGCTTGCACCGACACCGACGAACATCTCGACGAAATCAGAGCCGGAGATCGGGAAGAACGGCACGCCAGCCTCGCCGGCAACCGCTCTTGCAAGCAGCGTTTTACCGGTACCGGGAGGGCCGAGCAGCAGAATGCCGCGCGGAATTCTCGCGCCGATATCATCATACTTCTTCGGGTCCTTCAGGAAATCGACGACCTCGGCCATTTCGGCCTTTTCCTCATCAGCGCCCGCAACATCGGAGAACATCGCCTTTTTCGCGCTGCCGGTTGCCGCCTTGATATTCGCCTTGCCGAAGGAGTTGATCTTTCCGCCTCCGTTCGCCTGCCGGAACATCACGACAAAGAGCACGATCGCCATGATCATGAGGATCGCCGTCGGCACGACCGTCAGCAGCCACGAATTATCCGTGACCTTGAAATAGTCCTGCGTGAGCTGCGCATCCGGGTGCTTTTCGTTGTAAGCCTCGCGGTATCCCTCGATATCGTCGAGGAAGATTGCGACGTTCGGCACCTCATAGGTCTGCCACTTGGTATTGTCCTGCTCCTTGTATTTGAGCTCTCCGCTGCCGAGATCCAATGTATATTCCGTGATCTCGTAATTGTCAAATTTCTTCATGATGTCCGAATACTGCACCTTATGCTGTCCGCCTGCAAGTGACGGCAGCAGCACCCAGATCGCGACAATAAACAGCGCCGCAATAATCAGATAGGTCAGCAATCCGCGATTTCTGCCCAAAGTTCCATTCACTCCTTCGTCTCAGTTTCTTTTGTTGATTGCTTTCGTGGTTCGCCGGTGCCTGTTTGCAGCACCAGCACCCTGCGCGTTCCGGCACCGGGCTTCACTCTCGCCGCAATGCCGACCCCTTCGCAGTAAATACAGCCTTCCTCATCAAACAGCACATACAGCGAACGCCGCTCCGGCACCGGCACACACGCCTGCACGAGCTTTTTCAGCTCTGCGCTGAAATCCCGCCCCGGAAGCTGCATCCGGTCTCCGCTCTGAATCCGGCGAAAATACGGCTGCCCTTTTATCATATCAAAATCGAGCGTAGACTTTGTGTCGCTTTTGTGAATGTTATGTGATATTGCATCCGCTTCTGTGACACTTGCAGTGCAGAATCTGTGCGGAAAGAGCCGGTTTTCGCCGATCTGCATCGGTGTTTTTTGCAGCTCCGGCAGTGTCCTGCTGATATACAGCATGCCCCGGTATGCCTCTGCATAAACATCCGCCGAGAGACTGATTTTTCCGTCTCCCGCAGCATTGAGCGCGTCGATCGCGCAGAGATGCTCATAATCCGGGTCGATATGCGGCGCATGCAGCAGCGTTTCGGATTCCGCGAGCATCCGCAGATACACGCGCATGCGCACCGGCTGCGGATACTGCATCAGCCCCCGCATCCCGCCGCTCACGGCGTCCCGGCAGGCATCAAAGGCCTTGTCGGCGTATTCCCGCAGCAGGGCATCGTCCGCCGAGAGCATGGCCGCGCTCCGGCTGATATGCCGCAGTGCCGCCGGATTTTCCTGCAAAATCAGCGGCATCAGCAGGTGCCGGATGCGGTTACGGCTGGCAGAAAGCTCCGCATTGGTGCTGTCCTCCGGGCAGTCCTGCCCCTTTTCGCGCAGATAGCTGAGGATCTCCGCTTTGTCCGCATCGAGCAGCGGCCGGATGATCCGCCCGTCCTGTGTGCGCGGCGGGATGCCGCAGAGCCCGCGCATTCCGCTCCCGCGGATCAGGTGAAACAGCACCGTCTCCGCATTGTCGCCCGCGTGGTGCGCCGTCGCGATCTCGCCCTCCGGCGCCGCCTGCCTCAGCGCATCGTAGCGCAGCTTCCGCGCTGCCGTTTCGAGCGAGAGCTTTTCTTTCGCGGCATAGCCCGGCGCATCGACATACAAGAGCTGAAACGGAATCCCGTTCCGCTCGCAGAGCGTCCTGCAAAATGCAGCGTCCCGGTCGGCCTCCGCCCCGCGGATGCCGTGATGCACATGCACCGCCGAGAGCGTCAGGCAAAGCTCCTCCCGCATTTCATGCAGACAGAGCAGCAGCGCCGTGCTGTCCGCACCGCCTGAAAATGCAACCGTGCAAATTCCGGCGTGGGGAGCCCCTGCGCCGCTGCGGATTTTTTGCTTCAGTGCGTCCGCGGCGGTCATTCCGGCGGCGCCTCACTGCGCTCCGGCGAGGAAAAGCGCGTATACTGCGCATCCCACACCAGCTTGATATTCGCCGTTTCGCCGTGGCGGTTCTTTGCGACGATGCACTCCGTAATGTTCGGAGCTGCTGACTTTTCGCGGTTATAGTAGTAATCGTTATACAGGAACATGATGATATCCGCGTCCTGCTCGATCGAGCCCGATTCACGCAGGTCGGACATCATCGGGCGCTTGTCGGTTCTGCTCTCGACGCCGCGGTTGAGCTGCGAGAGCAGCAGCACCGGTACATTCAGTTCCTTCGCCATGAGCTTTAAGTTTCTGGTGATATCGGAGATGACCAGCACGCGGTTATCTGATTTCAGCGGGGCATCCATGAGCTGCAAATAGTCGATGACGACCATGCCGAGATTCTTGATCCGCCTAAGCTGCGCCTTCATCTGCGAAACGGTAATGCCGGTCGATTCCGAGAGGTAGATGCTCATGCCGGAAAGCGTATCCGCAGAGCCGGCGATTCTGCCCCATTCCTTCGGGTCGAGCCGCCCGGTGCGGAGCTTGTGGGAATCGACGAGCGCCTCGGTCGAGAGCATACGGGAGACAAGCTGCTCCATGCTCATTTCGAGCGAATAGATCGCGACGGTGCGTTTTGAGCGCCGTGCGACATTGGTTGCGAGGTTCAGCGCAAACGAGGTCTTGCCCATGCCCGGGCGTGCCGCGAGAATCACGAGGTCGGAGTTCGTCATGCCGCCCGTGACGGAATCGAGCTCCGGGAAGCCGGTTTTTGCGCCGAGGAATTTATCCCGGTCCGGCCCGGAGAGCTCGCCTAAGTGATGATAGGTTTCCACGATGACATCGTTAATCGGAATCAGCCCGCGCACATCGCGCCCCTGCCGGATGTCATAGATCCGCTGCTCGGCGGAATCCAGAAGATCCTGCGCGGTTTCAGAGCCGTTCTCGATCTCCTTAAGGATATCCCTTGCGACCGTCGCCAGCGAGCGCGCACAATACTTCTCCGCGAGTATTTTGCAGTAGCTGTCGATATTTCCTGCCGAGGGTACGCTTTCCGCGAGCGCCGTCAGATAGCGCTTGCCCTCTGCGGAATTCTCGAAGATCCCGCGGCGAACCGCCTCATTCAGAATGACGACGATGTCCATTTTATCGGCATTCGCGCCGGTATACATCAGCACCATGAGCTTGAACAGCTCTCTGTGCTGCTCATGATAAAATGCTTCCGGCTTAATATATTCCAGCGCCGTGGAGAGAGTCTCCGGTGCAATCAGAATCGAGCCGAGCACGGACTGCTCCGCTTCAATGCTGTGCGGCAGGCTGCCGGAAAAGCCGTCTGACGGAAGCGAGAATTCCTCAGGCATGATCCGGCACCACGGAGACGGTAAACTTCGCGGAAATGCCGGCGTACAGCTTTGCCTCTGCGCTGTATTCGCCCGCGTTCTTCATCTCGCCGCTGACGCTCAGCTTGCGCTTGTCAACGGCAAAGCCGCACTGCTCCGAGACCGCATCGGCGACATTGCCAAGTGTCACGGCGCCGAACAGCTTTCCGCCCTGCCCCGCCTTTGCGCGGACCGTGACGGTCTTGCCGCTGAGTTTCTTTTCCTGCTCAGCCGCCTCCTGCTTTGCGAGGTCGATCTTGTGCTGCGCCGAGGACTTCTCGCCCTCGAGCTTATTGATATTGGCAGAGGTCGCCTCTGCGGCGAGCCCCTTGCCGATCAGGAAGTTTCTGGCATAGCCGTCCGAGACATTCTTGATCTCGCCCTTTTTGCCTGTTCCCTTTACATCCTGAAGCAGAATCACCTTCATATTTGAATCATCCTTTCTGCGCATTCTCCTGCTCTGCGTGCTGCGCGGCCTGGAGCTGCGCCTCTGTTTCATAGAGCACCTCGATCAGCATGGAGCGGAGCTGCTCTACCGTGCAGTCTCTCCGCTGGGTCGCCGCCATGATCTGATGGCCGCCGCCGCCGAGCCGCTCCATAATGAGCTGCACATTCATTTTTCCGAGCGAGCGCGCCGAAATGCACGCCTGCCCGTTCGCGGGATATACCACAAACGACGCCGCAACGCCCTCTACGCCGAGCAGCTCATCGGCTGCCTGCGAGGCAATGATCCGGATATCCGGCAGCTCCTCTGTCTCATAGGCGATGGCAAATCTGCCGTGCAGCTCTGCCTCGGAGACGAGTCTGGAGCGGTAGCGGTAGGCATCGAGCGACTCTGCAAACAGCGTCTTGACCGCAATCGGGTCGGCGCCGCGCTCGCGCAGGAATGCCGCGACCTCAAAGGTGTGGACGCCGGTCTGCATGATAAAATTCTTGGTATCGAGCATAATGCCGGAGAGCAGCGCCTCTGCGCAGAACTGCGGCATCTGGTCGCGGAAATCGAGGAACTGGATCATGCCGGTCACGAGCTCCGCCGCCGAGGAGGCATAGGGGTCGTGCAGCTTCAGCGTGGTGTTGTCGAGATAGTTGACCATCTGTCTGTGGTGGTCGATGACGACCACATGCCGCGCCATGCGGTAGAGCTCGACATCCTCGACGATATCCTTGCTGAAGGTATCGACGATGACCAGCAGGTCGGTGTCGGTGATCTGCGTTCTGGCGGTTTCCGGCGGAATCATGCAGCCGGGCATTTCCTCTGCGATCCGGTCGGTCAGCAGCTTTGCGAGCGTGCTCTCCGTCCGGATGACAATATTGTACGGAATTCCGGTCTGCTCTGCGATGAACGCGATGCCGACCGCCGCACCGACCGCATCGAGGTCGCTTGCGCGGTGTCCCATGATATAGACATGGCTGCACCGGAGCATCAGCTTGTGCAGGTCGCGGGCAACGGCGCGGTTCTTTGCCTTGTTCTTGTGCTCGATGCCCTTTGAGACGCCGCCGTAGAAGGTGAAGCCGGAATCGGTCTTGATCGCCGCCTGGTCGCCGCCTCTGCCGAGCGCCATATCGAGCGACTGCTGTGCATAGCGCTCGTTCTGCGCGATGGTGACGCCGCTTCTGCCGACGCCGATCGAGAGCGTCAGGCTGGTGCGCCCCTTGACGAGAATCTTTCTCGCCTCATCGAGCAGCGGGAAGTGTGCGCGCTCCATTTCGATGCAGTAGCGCACCTCCGTGACGATCATGAAGCGGTCGTCGTCGAGATGGCAGAACACGCTCTCGGTGCCCTCCAGCAGTCTGTCAAAGAGCGTTTCCAGCGAGGCGAGCACCTGTGCCCGCTCGCTCTGGCGCGTCCCCTTGAACAAATCCTCGAAATTGTCAATGACGATCATCAGGACGCAGGGTCTGGAATCCATATACGTCCTGCGGAGTGTTGCATAGTTCGTGATATCCTGGAAGCAGTACAGCCTTGCCTGCCCGCTCTTGCGCTCATAGTCCGTCCGCGAGACCAGATAATGCCGGTCATAGAGATCGAGCTCGACGGATTCCCCGTCATCGACGGCATCCGGCCGCAGCGGGATCACGCTTTGCAGCGGAACCCCGAAGAAATCGTTGGAATTCGGCACACAGTCGGCAAAGCTCTCGTTATACCACAGAATTTCGCTCCGCGCATTCAGAATCACGAGCGGAATCTGCATATGCTCCGGCGCGGTTTCCATTGTCCGGTCGAGCAGCGTATTCATCCGCGCAACATACCGCACGGTATTCTCGCGGAATTTCAGCAGCTCGTTTCCGAACCAGAACACGGACACCAGAAACAGGAGTATGACAAACCAGAAAATGGGACTGCTCCAGTGCGAGCCTGCCAGGATGATCGCGACCAGACACGAGAACCCCAGCAGCACAACAGAGCAGAACAGCCTCCAGAGCGGCTTCCTCTGCATGCTATCTCACCTGCCTTTTTGTATCCTTCGGAGATCAGACCTCCATAATAATCGGAAGAATCATCGGAGAGCGCTTGGTCGTCCCGAAAATATAGTCCGAGAGCACATCCCGCATCTTCCCCTTCAGCGCATTCCAGTCGCGCAGCTCATAGGCCGCGCAGCCCTCCAGCGCATCGTTCAGTCTCTTGCGCGCTTCCTCCATCAGTGCCTCGGATTCGCGCACATAGACAAAGCCTCTCGAAATCAGCTCCGGCCCCGAGACGATGACATTGTCCGCGCGGTTGATGCCGAGGACAATGATAATCAGGCCGTCCTGTGCAAGATGCTTTCTGTCCCTAAGGACGATCGAGCCGACGTCGCCGACGCCGAGGCCGTCCACGAGCACTCTGCCCGCCGGTGCCTGCCCGGTGATCTTCATGTCGATGCCGTTTGTTTCGATGATATCGCCGATCTGCCCGATCAGAATATGATCGCGCTGCATGCCGGTCTCAAGCGCGAGCTCCGCATGCTTTTTCAGATGCTTGTATTCGCCGTGAACCGGAATAAAGTATTTCGGCTTGGTCAGCGCGAGCATCAGCTTCAGCTCCTCCTGGCACGCATGCCCGGAGACATGCACCTCATACATCCGCTCATAGACGACATGCGCGCCGGATTTCATCAGCTCATTGACGACGCGGGTGACATACTTCTCGTTGCCCGGAATCGGGGTCGCGGAGATGATGATGAAGTCCTGCGGCGTGATATTGACCTTTTTGTGATCGCCCATTGCCATGCGGGTCAGTGCGGACATCGGCTCGCCCTGGCTGCCCGTCGTGATCAGCACGATCTGATCGGCGGAATAGCGGTTCATGATGTCGATGTCGATGATCGTGCCGTCCTTGACATCGAGATAACCGAGCTCCCGCGCAATGGTGATGACATTGATCATGCTTCTGCCGAAAACGGCGACCTTTCTGCCGTTTTTCTCCGCGCAGTCGATGATCTGCTGCACTCTGTGGATATTGGAGGAGAAGGTCGCGATGATGATGCGCTTGCCCTCTGCCGCGGCAAAGAGCTTGTCAAAGGATTCGCCGACCTTGCGCTCCGTGGGCGTATAGCCCGGCCGCTCCGCATTCGTGGAGTCCGCCATCAGCGCAAGTACGCCCTTGCTGCCGAGCTCGCCGAATCTGCCGAGGTCGATGATGCCGCCGTCGATCGGGGAATAATCGACCTTGAAATCGCCCGTATGCACGAGCACGCCGGCCGGCGTATGGATCGCCAGCCCGACCGCATCGGGGATGGAGTGGTTCACATGAATCAGCTCGACGCCCATGCAGCCCATGCGGATGGTCTTTTTCGGCTGCACGACATTGAGCTCGACCTTGCCGTTGAGCTGGTGCTCCTTGAGCTTTGCCTCAACGAGCGCGAGCGTCAGTCTTGTGCCGTAGACCGGCGTATTGACCTTCTTGAGCAGATAGGCCAGCCCGCCGATGTGATCCTCGTGGCCGTGCGTCAGGACAATGCCCCGCAGCCGGTCTGCATTGCGCTCCACATAGGTGAAATCCGGAATGACCAGATCCACGCCGAGCATCTCCGCATCCGGGAATGCGAGCCCGCAGTCGATGATGAACATATCGTTCGCGCACTCGATGACGGTCATATTCTTGCCGATCTCGCCGAGCCCGCCGAGCGGAATGATGCGGACCGGAGTTTTGGCACGCGCCGGCTTTTCCTTCGGCGCCTTCTGCATCTGCACATTTGCCTGCCGCTTCTTTTGCCCGGAAGCGCTGCCCTCTGCACTGACGATTTTTGTTACGGCGGGCAGAGCCGGCTCTGTCTGTCTGCGTTCGCGCTTTTCGAGCTTCTCGCTGACCTGCTCAGCCGGCATGATCTTTCTTCCGATGGATGCAAGCGGGATTCCCCCGCGCTGCTGCTTGGCATCGCGGAGAAGGGACGGTTTCTTTCTGTTTGGATTTCTGTTCAAATGTCAGCCTCTCTTTCTGCACATTTCTTCCTGTGCGAATACTTTTTCATTATCCATACAGATTCAGTATACGCCAAATGGATGAAAAAGTCAAGTTATTTTTCCTCCGGGGGCGGTTTTTTCGGAATCTCCGGCAAAAATACTGCCGGAAAGGGGGCGTTTTTGCCGATTATTGACAGCGCGAAAAAGACACCGCACCCTCGGCGCTCTGCCGAAGGTGCGGTGCGGGAAAGGAGAAATATAAAGAGAGGGTTTGGGGAAACTTACAATTCAGGTTTACAATTCGGGGATGACATTTGCAAGGTACTTCAGCAGGAGTGCGAGGTCTGCGCCGCCGGCCGAGCCGTCCGCATTGCAGTCTGCATTCCGCTTGCCCTGCTCGGTGACGCCGGTGCCGGTATCCTCAGCGGTAATGCGGGCGAGCATCACGGCGTCGAGCACATCGACCGTACCGTTGCAGTCCACATCGCCCTTGACCACATTGCCCTGCGGCTCTGTGACGGAGGAGGAAGTAGTGGTGGTCGTCGTAGAGGTAGAGGTCGTGGTGGTCGTTGTGGTGGTGGTCGTCGTGGTGGTGGTTGTAGTCGTAGTCGTTGTGGTGGTCGTTGTTGTGGTTGTGGTGGTCGCGGAGGATGCAAAGCTGCCGGAGATGCTCTGGTTATCCAGTGTGCCGCCCCATGTGCCGAAGTAGCTGAGCAGCTTGGAGGTGTCAGTCAGAAGCTGGTAGTTATTGGAGGGGATGTAGGATACGGAGGAGTTGGTGTCGAAATCGCCGTACTTGTTGTTGCTGGAAACCTTCGTGGACTTGCTGGTCACGACCGTTGCCTGCATATCGCCCTTGCAGTTTGTCAGGGTGTCGTTGTAGCTCTTGATCGCGCCCTGCTTGATCTGCTGCGGGTTCTTGCAGCTGTCAAAGAGGTTGTATTCCGAGAAGATGTAGGCATCCGCTCTGGGGTTCTGGCAATAGCTGGTCTGACCCTGGAATACATTGTTATACATGTGGATATCTGCCTGTCTTGCGAGCGGCCCTCTGGATTCGCAGTCCTTCCAGTAGTTGTGGTGGAAGGTGATGTGATACTGGAGGTTCGAGTCGGAGGCGCCGATCAGGTTGGTCTTGTGATAGCCCTCGTAGTAGTTGTAGCTGTTGGTGAAGTACATGCCGCGCTTGAAGTCGCAGGCGCCGTCGCCGCCGGCCTTGTCGGATTCTGCCGGGTTGGAGATGGTCGGCTTGTAGAATTCATTGTTGTGGATCCAGCAGCGCTCGACCGTCGCGGTCAGCGTGGAGCCGCTCTGGACGCCCTCCATGCCGATGCAGTCCTCCGGGACATTGCGGAATTTCAGGTTGCGGACCTCAAAGCTCTTGCCGTAGTTGGTTGCGGAGGATTCCGCGATGAAGTGGAGACCCCAGCCGTTGATCTGCGCATCGGTGCCGATGCCCTCGATCGTGACGTCCTTGCCGGACTTCATTCTCGCCATGTAGCCGTTGTCGCCGACAGACCCGCCGTAGTCGGTGGAGTCATAAGCAGTCAGCCCGTCCGGTGCCTTGACATCGCCGATGATGCGCACGACGAGCGGGGTACCGTCCTCAGCGAGCTTCTTGATGATGCCGTTGTTGGAGTTGGTCTTGCTGCCGCTTGTGGAGGTCGCGCCGGAGGAATTGAGGATATTGCCGATGCCGGTGACCTTCGTGCCGTCCTTCGAGGTGATGCTGACGCTGTTCTTGTTGTCATTGGTGACATAGATGATCTTTGCGTTTGCCTTCAGCGTGCCGTCGTCCTTGTAGGCGCCGACGCCCGCGGTGTAATTGAAATGTGCAAAGCCGGAGCGGTCCTGTGCAGAGACCTGAATGCCGGAGACGGTCGCATTGCCCTTTGTGGTCTCAAGGGTCAGCGAGTAGGTGCCTGCCTTCAGGCCGGGGATATCGACGCGGAGGCCGCTGCTTGTATCACGCACGAGATAGGTCAGGTCGTCGCCGGTGAGCTTTCCGGAGGCGGTGCCGCTGTACGACACGCCCGTGACCTGCGAATCGCTCACGCCGGAGATCGTTGCATAGAGCATCTCATTCCATCCGCCGGAGTTCACGAGCTTGAAATCGCCCTGTGTCATCTGCCCGGAGCCCTGCTGTGCGGTGGTCGAGGTCGTGGTCTGGCTGCCGCCGCCCTGAGTAGTTCCGGTCGTTCCGCCGCTGCCGCCGATGATGTCGATATAAAACAGATTCGAGCTGCCGCTGCCCTTTTTGATCTCATGGGAGCCGGCATTCAGCGAAACGGTGAAGATTCCGTTTGCCGGAATATCGTATTTTGTGCTGTCGAGATAGAAATTGGTGCCGTCCTGGATTGCAAGCGTCAGGGTCAGCGTTGTGGTTGTGGTGAAGGTGATGCTGGTCGCGCTCTCCATTTTGAGGCACTGGGTCAGTGTCTGGTTATTATAGGTCATTGTGCCCTTGCCGGTCGAGAGATTGCCGGTGATATCGAAATACGAGCTGCTCACGCCCTGCGTTGTGAAGTTGTGGCTGACCGCGCCGCTGATTGCGGTTGCTGCGATTGTTGCCTCGATGCCCGCCGCCGAGACGGTAACGGGAATCTGCTGCTGGAACGCCGCCGCGCTGCCGGAGATCATCACGGCCGCTGCGGTCAGCAGGCTGAGCTTCTGCTGCAAAACCTTGATTGCCATTTCAATTCCTCCTCAAAAAATCAAACATGCATTTTTATTTTATCATTTGTATTTATCTCTGGCGGAATCCGAAAAAGGGTCGGGCTGCCGGCGGGAGCTCCTTGGGGGAAGAGGTCCCGCCGGGCAGTCCGTGAATCCGGTTTCCATCCTTATCATACACGATGCAGGGCTGTTTTTCAATGATTTATGATATTGAACAACTGACAGATTATCCGTAGGGTGATCTTTTATCTCCGCGTCATCATAAAGGCAACACCGCACAAAGCCCGCCTGATGGCTTGGCGGCACATCTGCTTGCAGCTTTTTCGTCATCTTGCACGAAAACTCCTTGCTGGGCGACAGCCCAGCGGCGTCGTTTTCATACAATCTGACGAAAGATCTGACTGCGCATCTGCACCACCAGCTCTGTGCGGTG
>JAFUAD010000054.1 GCA_017460835.1 Oscillospiraceae bacterium | reverse complement strand
TGCAAAGCAGAAGGACGCTCGTTTTGAAGACAACTATAAGGGCGCAAAGGCGGTCGGTATCCCTGTTGGCGCGTACTGGTATTCCTATGCGACCACGCCCGATGAGGCAAAGCAGGAGGCAGAGGTCTGTGTGTCTATCCTCAAGGGCAAGCAGTTCGAGTTCCCGATCTTTTTTGACCAGGAGGAGAAAGTAACGCTTGATACTGGCAAGGCGAACTGTTCGGAAATGATCCGTGCATTCTGTGATGTGCTGGAAAAGAACGGCTACTGGGTGGGGCTGTATACGAGCCGTTCCGTGCTGTCCACGCATATAGAGGATGATATCAAGAAGCGTTATGCGCTGTGGGTGGCTGAATGGGGCGCAAAGCTCAACTACAGCGGTGCAGTCGGTCTGTGGCAGTATTCCGAAAAGGGCAAGGTGGATGGCATCAGCGGCAATGTGGATCTGGACATCGCCTATACCGATTATCCCACCAAGATCAAGGCGAAGGGACTGAACGGCTTCGGTGCTGCACCGATTCCTGCGCCCTCGGAGTCTGATGAAAAGCAGGATACCGGCAAGACAGAGGGTGTCACCGTGACTGTGCAGATCGGCAATGACAGCTACAAAGGCACGCTGACGAAGGCGTAAAACAATAGGGCAGAGGAGGTTCTCTGCCCGGTACATATTACAATAACTCAGAATTTGGTTGCCGTTTTTCAATCAATACTTCTTTTTCAGGTGCATCAATTTCAAATTTATCATGGCTTACCCGTATGATTTCCGTGCCATAAGGCGCAGTGATCAATTCATTGAGAGCCTTGTCAAACATCAAAACAGATCCAATTTTCCAGAGTTCAAGGTTGCTTGCATCATTGACATAATCCTCAGTTTCATTGCCTGCGCCGAAATACCAGCCGCTGTCTCCGTCTTTTGTAGGTTCTGTGCGTATTCCGTAGCTGATCTTCCAGCCTTCCACACGAACTTTCTTTGAAACGATAGCTGTCATTTCCCAGAATTTTTTGCGTTCAAGCATAGGCATATAGTATTTTTTAGATTCAAGAAACGATTGAACTGATTTATCTTCGATCTTATCATCGCTTGCAAGTTTTTGGATATCCGCATCCCATATCTTTTTTTCGTCAGCGTTTTCAGTAAGAAGAACAGCTAATTTCAAAAGAGTATCAGCATCTGCTGCAGCAATATGATTCATCTCTGCTCGTTCAGAATGTCCTTTATCAGCGTACACATAAATAGTTAATCTCCCGTCAGAGTAAAGGGTAGCCTTAACAGCACCAAGTTTTTCTTTGTCGTTGTAGAAAATAAAAAAGCATGGTAAATGCTCGTTGACGAACCAGTCGAAAGCTGTTCCGTTTTTCCCATTCATATAGAAAACAGCACCATTATCTTCTAAATCAGCTATATCTATTTCAGGCAGCTCGCTCTTAAGTGCTTTGTGCATATATTCTTTCACTTGCAATAATATCTTATTCATTTCCTTCACCTTCAAATTCCAATTCATAGAGTTGGCACAGTCTGCCATTCGTACTTTTCCATTATACATCCTATCCTCGAAAAAGTCAATGTGCATACCACACTTTTACATATCCATGATGAATGAAAGCAGGAGGTATGCTATGGAACAGCAGAAAATCATTGATGAAGTGAACTTTTACAGAGCGCAGACAATCACAAGACTCCTTTTTGAAAGCGGTATGATTACAGTTGTCGAGTATGACAAATTATCGGAATTAAACCGTCAATCTTTCTCTCCGATGTTTGCGGACTTATTACCGAAAACACTTGATAAATCGTCAAATCAGAGGTAATATGGTGTACTGACAAAGGGGGTGAAGCCATTGGAAATCAGGAAAATCGAAGCAAATCCGATTGAAATCAAAAAGCTCCGTGTGGCTGCATACTGTAGAGTCAGCACAGAAAACGAGGACCAGAAGGAAAGCCTTGAAGCCCAGAAAGCGCATTACGAATCATGGATCAAGCGGCATTCTGACTGGGAGTTCGCAGGTGTGTTCTATGATTTCGGAATCACCGGAACAAAGGCAGATATCCGCGATGGATTGCAGGCACTTATGTATGAATGCCGCAGGGGAAATGTTGATTATGTGCTTACAAAATCAATCAGCCGCTTTTCCCGCAACACTTCTGATTGCCTGTCGCTGGTGCGAGAACTGCTTTCCTACAATATCCCGATCTACTTCGAGAAGGAGAATATTGATACAGGGAGCATGGAGAGCGAATTGATCCTGTCGATTCTCAGCAGCATGGCACAGGATGAATCTGAGTCCATCTCAAAGAATGTGAAGTGGACGGTTCAACAGCGAATCGAAGCAGGGACTTTCAAATTCGGATATCCGCCTTATGGCTATACAAGAGATGCCAACGGGAATTTTATCATTGATTCGGAAGAAGCCGATGTGATCCGGCTGATTTTTTCCTCAGCTCTGACCGGTATGGGAACATACAAGATCGCTCAGATGCTGGACAAAAAGAATGTGCCAACCCGAAAGGGCGGCAAATGGTCAGGTTCTACGGTCAAAGGGATTCTTGTAAATGAGAAATACTACGGGGCAGCCGCATTTCAGAAAACCTATACCGACAGCAGCTTTAAGCGGCATCACAATCACGGCGAGGTTGATCGTTACTATGCGGAAGATCATCACGAAGCCATTATCAGCAAGGAGACTTTTGAACGTGTGCAGATCATGCTTCAGAAACACAGTGATGAACGCAATATTGAAAAGGATACCGGGAAATACCATAAGCAGTATCCGTTTTCCGGGCGTATCATCTGCGGTGAATGCGGTGACAAGTTCAAGCGGCAGACGCAGCACGCCGGGATTGCATGGGCTTGCACGACGCATCTGTATCATAAAGAAAAATGCTCCATGATGTTTATCAAGGATGCCGCGATCAAAGCAGCATTCGTAACAATGATAAACAAGCTGATTTTCGGCTGCAAATGTGTGCTGGTTCCGTATTACGATGCACTTCGCATCAGCGACAGTGATGAAAGCCTGACGGAAATACTGGATTTAAAGAGCAAGCTGCAGCGTAATGCCGACAGAAAGAACGATCTGCGAAAGCTGCGGGTAAAGGGCTTTATTGAAAGTGCAGTTTATAGCCAGGAACTACGGCGTGTGGAAAAGGAAAACGAGGACATCCGAGCGAAATTGAAAAGTCTCGACAAAGTGGACACGAATATCTGCAAACATGAAACGGAAAGGCTCCTGCATTTTATCGAATCCGCAGAGATGCTCACAGAGTTCAGCGATGACCTATTTACCGAATTTGTTGACAGTATCATCGTATATTCCAGAACCTGCATCGGCTTTCGGCTGAAATGCGGGCTGACACTGAAGGAGGAAGTATGTACGGGTACAAAATAGTGGATGGAAAAGCTGTCATTGACGAAACAGAAGCCGAAATCATCACAGCCATTTTCAACGGCTATATTTCCGGTATGAGCTTACGGGATGCCGCAGAGAAAGCCGGCAAACCGATGGTTCACAGCATGGTAAAGCGGATCATTAGCAACTACTGTTACATCGGCGATGACTTCTATCCAGCGATCATCAGCCGACAAACATTCTCAAAAGCCAATGCAGAGCTGATACGGAGGTCGGAGAGGCATGGCAGCAGAAAACGCCTGCAACCACCACCGATCCATACGGAATTCCTTTTCTCGGAACCGACAAAACATTACGATGATCCGATTGCACAAGCCGAATATATCTATAGTCTAATTGAGGTGATAAAATGAATGTGATCAAAATCCCGGCAAAACCGCAAAAGGGCAATGCCGCCGCAAAGGAAGAAGTCAAGCGTCTGCGTGTGGCGGCATACTGCCGTGTCTCGACTGACAATGAGGAACAGGCTACCAGCTATGAAACGCAGATCGAGCATTACACCGAGTACATCAATTCCAAACCTGAGTGGGAATTGGTGAAGGTGTACGCCGACGAGGGAATCAGTGCGACATCGACAAAGGGCAGAGAGCAGTTTAACGCCATGATCGAGGACTGCAAGAAGGGGCTTATCGATATGATTCTGACAAAGTCTATCAGCCGATTTGCCCGAAATACCGTTGACTGCCTGAACTACATCCGTATGCTGAAGGGCATGAATATTCCCGTATTCTTCGAGAAGGAATCCATCAATACAATGGACGCAAAGGGTGAAGTCCTGCTTACCATTATGGCATCGCTGGCGCAGCAGGAATCCGAATCGCTCAGCAAAAACGTGAAAATCGGCATTCAGTACCGCTTCCAGCAGGGGAAAGTGATGATCAATACACGCTGTTTCCTCGGCTATGACAAGGATGAAAACGGCAGGCTGGTCATCAATCCGAAAGAGGCGGAAATCGTCAAGCGTATTTTCAGAGAGTACCTTGAGGGCAAAAGCTGTAAAAAGATCGCTCAGGGACTTCAGCGTGACGGGATTCTGACCTCACGGGGAAAAGCACGCTGGCATGATACGACAGTTCGGAAGATTCTGGAGAACGAAAAGTATATGGGTGACGCTCTGCTGCAAAAGACCTACACCGTGGACTTTCTGAACAAGAAGCGGGTAAAGAATACCGGTATCATGCCGCAGTACTACATCGAGGATGACCATGAAGCCATAATCCCGAAAGAGCTGTTTCTGATGGTGCAGGAGGAAATGGCACGGCGCAGCGAACAGAACGCCTGCTTTGGCAGGAAAAAGGGATTCAGTGCCAATCATCCGTTTTCGCAGATCGTGTTCTGTGCCGACTGCGGTGCTGAATATCGAAGAATTCACTGGAACAACCGCGGCAAGAGAAGCATTGTGTGGCGGTGTCTGACAAGGTTGGAGCATAAAGACGAGTGCCGCGCAAGAACGGTCAATGAGGATATACTGAAAGAAGCGTTTGTTGACGCACTCAATGAGATCGTCGGCAACAATGAAATGTATCTGGAACGCCTGAAGGCAAACCTTGAAGCCGCAATCAATGCGGCAAATCCCGAAAGTGCTGCGGCTCTGGCGGCAAGAATGGCTGAACTTCAGCAGGAACTGATCGACCGCACTGAACGCCGTGAGAATTACGATGACGTCACCGAGGAGATTCTGAACCTGCGTGAATTGCAGGCACAGGCGGATATGGACAGCACAGCGAAATCGGAACACAAGAAGCGGATACGAGAGTTACAGAGGTTTATTGAGCGTCAGAAATGCAAGGTTTCAGCATTTGACGAGGCTCTGGTTCGGAAACTGCTTGAAAAAGTGACTGTGTACGATGACTACCTTGAGTTTCGGTTCAAATCCGGTGTGACGGTCAGCGTGGAAAAGTAGAAATAGAATATAATGATATGATCCCCCTCATCAGGCAGGAAGTAGAGATACTCCTTGCTTGGTGAGGGGGATTTTTTGTTTTCAGACATAACGCTCCCACGGTGCTTCTGTGATTCCCAACAGCACCTTGTATCGACTGACTGCATCCTTCAACGATTCTTTTTTATCATGTTCCGGCAAATCTGTTTCATCAAGAACATTGACCTCCACATCAAACGTCCAGTCATGTATCACAACAGAAGAATCATAAATCTGCCCCGGATATTCCTCCGCATTGACTTCAAGCACCGTACCATCAGCCAGATAAAAAGTATAATCCAGCCCGATTGTCACAATGCCGTTGACATTACCAAGTACCGGATGTGTGATTCGCATGATTTCCATCCTTTTTCGTATAAAAGAATCGCTCTGATAAAGGTCACTGAAAAAGAAATGCTTATTTTCATCACTCGGCAGGTAGAACCATGCTTTGTCTCCGACAACAATTGTCTGATCCAGTTCGTACCATGCAGCAGTCCACTTCAGAATCATACTAGCATCTCCTTTCTGTCCGCCTGTATCAATTGTAATCTTGCGATGTGCGACAACATTTCCACGCACGCAACCCTACATCTCAATCGCAGCATTTGATATGTCCTGTTTTCTGCGATTCTACGCACTTTTCAACCCCTGACATCATTTTGACGCACTCTCGAAGTCTTGTTATCATATCGACGCACTAACTTCAGTGTGCAGAATTGTTGTCAGGCGTTTTCAGTGCGTAGATGTCGTTCCAGCATTCCGCATCATTGATTCAGCGGTGCGGATTGTCTTTTACTCCATACCATTTTCTTTCCCAAACGGTGTATTAAAAAAGGCACCGGGTATGCGCACAGTTTCCTTAATATAACCTTGCTGCTGCGGATGGTCAATCAACTGCTCCTCATCATGAGTACGTGCAATTTGTGCAAATCTTGGGAGTCTGACGTCGGTCAGACTGCTGCAGTCAGCAAAAGCGGATTTTGCGATGATTCGCACAGTATCCGGAATGACAGCCTTCTGTATGCCGGAACGTGCAAAGGCTGCCTCGGCTATTTCTGTGACACCGTCAGCAATCTGTACAGTTTTCAGTGCAAAGCAGTACAGGAACACCTGCGGATATATTGTATGCAGACTTCCGGGCAGCGAAACGCTTTCCAAAGCAGTACACGACTGAAAAGCACCGCTTTTCATCTCCCGAAGACTGTTCGGAAACCGGAAGACAGTCAGTGCCTCACAATGAGAAAAAGCGTTCTGCCCGATGTTTTGCAGGCTGTCCGGCACAGAAACCTGCGTGAGTGCAGTGCAGCCCTCAAAAGCGCCGTCCCCGATTTCGATGAGACCTTCGGGCAGCTTCACAGATGTGATAGACTTCCGATTATAAAAGACCTTATAGCGGATGCTTGTGACTCCTTCCGGAATGACGATATCGCCGCCTTTTCCGTGATAGGCTTTCAGTACACCGTTTTTGATTTCAAATTCTGTCTGCATATATTCACGCCCCCCTTGTGTCTGCTGTTATACTTATTATTTATTATGATTGTTTCTGATTCCCGACTTTCTGCTTCAACGGCAATTCAGCGGAATATGACAACATTTCCACGCACTCAACCTTATATCTCAATCGCAGCATTTGATAAGTCCATTTTCTGCGATTCTACGCACTTTTCAATCTCTGACAACATTTTGACGCACTCTCGAAGCAATGTTATCATATCGACGCACGAACTTCAGTGTGCAGAAATGTTGTCAGGCGATTTTAGTGCGTAGATGTTTTCCCAGATACAGCAAAAAAACAACCAGAGTTGAGTGTGCAGTTTTGTTGTCAGTCTGAAAATCGCCGTAGAATCGGGATTTTTCAGTCTTTACCCCTTGACATCAATACCACGCACTCAACATGCGCTGTCCGCCGTATGACAGCGGGAACCGGAACTGCCGCTCCGCACTCGAAAAATGCGAGGAGGTCAGAACGGCACAGCGCTGCATTCCCATGCCCGAAACCATGCACGCGCCGAGCAGCAGCCCCTCCGCAAAGGTCGAGCAGGCGCCGAAAATACCGAGATAGGGCGTGTCGAAATGCCGCAGTGCGTAGGTAGAGCTGGTACACTGGTTGATGAGATCGCCCGCGAACAGGCAGCCGACATCGTGCTCGGTGCAATGGGATTTTTCGAGCAGCCGCCGGACGGTCTGCCGCTGCAATTCGCTCTCCGCAGCCTCCCATGTGCTCTGCCCGAAGTAGCTGTCCTGCTCGATGGCGTCAAAGCATTCGCGCAGCGGCCCCTCGCCCTCCTTTTTCCCGACGGTGCTGCTCCATGCAAGCACAGAGGGCGGATTCGGCAGTTGAATCAGACTTTCACATTCAGTCATGTCAGCATCTCCTTTTTTCAGATCGAACATAGTATGTGCCGCTTTCCGGGAATTATACAGCAAGCGGCATTTCAAAAATGCGGGCTGCTTTTGTGCAAAATGACAAAAAACGCACTTTTCCAAAAAAATGCTTGACTTTTGTATGCGCCTGTGGTATAATAAACAAGCTGGTTCACGGAAGTTCAGGCAATTGCTGGTGTAGCTCAGTTGGTAGAGCAGCTGATTTGTAATCAGCAGGTCGGGGGTTCAAGTCCGTCCACCAGCTCCACAATTTCATATATGGGAGAGTTCCCGAGTGGCCAAAGGGGGCAGACTGTAAATCTGTTGTTCTTTAACTTCGGTGGTTCGAATCCACCCTCTCCCACCAGAAACGCCCCTTAACTGTCGTTAAGGGGCTCAGTTTATATTGAAGAGTGAATTGTGAATGGTTTATAGTATCTGACAGGGCGTTTCTGTACTATTCACGATTCACTTTTCACTTTTCACTATTCTCTAAAAAGGATTGAAGTTTATGGACAGCCCGAGCACTTGCATTATGCGAGTGCTTTTTTTATCCCAAAAATCGGCATCAAATCCGAAAAGACGATTTGAATATTTGATTTGAGGTCTTTACATTTTTTGTTTTTTATGCTATAATAGATAAAAGTATCTGTATTGTATCAGATACCGGCATGATTTTTGTCGAAATAACCGATAAATGAGGTGATGATGATGCGAAAGCTCATCGCGCTGCTGCTTTCCGGCTGTATTGCCGTAACGCTGAGCGGCTGCGGAAAGAAGAAAAATAAGAATCAGAATTCCGCCGCGGAGCTCTCCTCCGATAGCTTTTCAGAGCTCACACAGCCCTCGGGTACGCTGCCGATCATGACCGCGGGCACCATTCAGCCGGATGATACAACGGTCTCAACCGCTGCGGAAGCCACGACTGCTGCGACGGAGCAGACAACCTACCTGACCGAAACGGATGCATGGACCGAGACAGAGCCGGTCGTCACGGAGGGGCGGCTCGACCGCGACGGAACCTATACGACAAAGGATGACGTCGCGCTGTATCTCTATACCTACGGCGAGCTTCCGCAGAATTTCATTACCAAAAAGGAAGCGCAGTCGCTCGGCTGGAGCGGCGGCTCCCTCGAACCGTATGCGCCGGGCTGCTGCATCGGGGGAAGCTACTTCGGAAATTATGAGGGCGCGCTGCCGGAGGCGCCGGGCAGAGAGTATCACGAGTGCGATATTGATACCCTCGGGAAAAAGAGCCGCGGCGCAAAGCGGATCGTCTACTCCAATGACGGGCTGATTTATTACACGGAGGATCATTACAGTACATTTGAATTATTATATGGGGAGGAATAAGCGATGCAAATTACAATTGACTGTGCAGCAATTCACGACCGTTCGGAGTTTCACAGGGCATTCTCATCCAAGCTCCGCCTGCCGGGCTATTACGGCGCGAATCTGGATGCGCTCTATGACTGCCTGACGACGATGAATGAGAAAACAACGCTGAATCTCAATCACATGCAAAGCCTGATCGACAATCTCGGCAGCTACGGCAGGGCAGCGATCAACATGATCGCGCGGGCGGAACGGGAGAACCCCGATCGCCTGACGGTGAATATGCGGTAATCACGGCAAAGCGGCACTGAGCCTTTCAGTGCCGCTTTTGTACATTTGCGTACTTTTGCATATTGACACGGGGGCAATCTTCACGGTAAAATGAAAAAGAGGGGAGGGGATTTGTACCGTGAACAGCTTTCTGATTCTGACCTTTTTGTTCTCTGTCGGCAGCGTGACCGGCTGGGGCATCGAGGTAATATACCGCCGCTTTGTTTCGCAGAAGCACTGGGTGAATCCCGGCTTCCTGACAGGCCCCTGGCTGCCGCTGTACGGCTTCTCCCTCTGTATTCTGTATCTTCTCGCAGACATTGAGCCGAGGCTCTCCGCCTTCCCTGACAGAGCGAAAAAGATTGTCCTGTTCCTGCTCATGGCCGCGGCGATCACGGCGCTGGAATTTACCGTCGGCAAGGTGATGCTGACCGTCGAGCATGTCCGGCTCTGGGACTATACCAAATGCTTCGGTAATATTCAGGGAATCATTTGCCCGCAGTATTCCTTTTACTGGATGGTGCTCAGCGCGCTGTATTATTTCTTTGTGCATCCGTCCATTCTTGATGCGCTGAGGTGGCTCTCGCAGAATCTTGCGTTTTCCTTTGCGATCGGGTTCTTTTACGGCATTCTGGTGATTGATTTTGCATACTCTGCGCAGCTCATGCGGAAAATGCGGAAATATGCCGACGAACACAAAATTGTCATCCGGCTTGAGGCGCTCCGCGAGGAGATCAATTATCATTTGCAGCAGCGAAAGCCAAAATTCTTTTTATCGCTGAAAACTGACCGCCCCTTTACGGAGCTGCTGGAGGAATACTGCAAAAAGCTCCAGCAGCGCGCTGCAAAGCGGCTGGAATCTGAGAAAAAGCGGAGCAAATGATCCGCTATGTGCATTCTGTGCCCGGCGGCAGGTTCTGAATCTGCGTCCGGGCGATTTTCTTTTCCCGGTTTGTGTCGAATCCTGCCGGCGCTGCATATGCTGTACTGTGCATGACCGCATGCACAAATCCGGATGAAAGGAGAAAAGGTATGATACAGGATATGACAACACCGGCAGCACCGAGCGGCGTGTTTCCGGCGCAGCTTTCGCTTGCGATGGCCTATGTGCCGTATCAGTGCTGGGAGGATCCGATGCCTGCTTCCGAGGCGCTGCAGGCGGGAACCGTTTTTCCGTCGCTTGTAAAACCGTTTGCTATGGGGAAAGGAGGCACTGACAATGGCGGAGACACCGTTGCAGTCTTTGGATTCGATGGGAAGGGCTGAGCTCCTGAATAAGGTGCAGTCCCATGCATTCGCGATGCGCGACCTCGCTCTGTATCTCGACACGCATCCCACTGATGCGGAGGCGCTCGAACGGTTCACGGAGCACGGCTGTGCATATAAAAAATACGCGGATGCCTTTGCGGAACGCTTCGGCGCACTGACTATGACACAGATCGGCACGGAGGACGGCTGGCCTGCGTGGAGCAATACGCCGTGGCCGTGGGAAAAGGAGGCGAACTGAATGTTTCAGTATGAAAAGGCGCTGCAATATCCCGTAAAGATCGCCCGCCCCAATGCCCGCCTTGCCAAGATGATCATGACACAGCTCGGCGGTCTTAAAGCCAAAAAGATATAAGAATGTTCTAATATTGTCGAATGCAGTCGAAGCGGAACAGAAATTTTTGCAAAAAGTATTGACATGTGATTCCTCCTGTGCTAAGATGAAGAAAAAGCACAGGAGGTACTGCAAAAATGGGAGGAATCATCGTTCAGGACGACGGCTCGTTTTCGTCGGTTTATTTCGCGGGGATGCTGGAGCGCGCCGGGTACAAGGTGCGGAAGGTACAGGCCGTGACCGCTGAACTCGCCGCCGAGAAACCCGATCTCATCATCATGTACGTTGACGGCGAGGTCATCCCCGGCATCACGCAGCTCGCGATCCTGAACCGCCGGAACTCCTACAGCGAAAAACTCCTCCGGGAAGCCGGGGTTCACTGTATTCAGAATGTGAATGCTCTGAATATCGTCCAGATCGTCGAGGAGCGCCTGCATATACCAAAATAATCCGCCCGCGGTTATGCCCCGCAGGCGGATTTGTTATCTTATTATACAGTTATTCTTATGCGGTAAGCGCGGCCCTTGTCTTCGCGCCGCAGCTCCCGTCAACCTCCAGATCGTGCAGGAACTGGAACGCAAGCAGGCCGCCGAGTGTCAGTTTGCCGAAGCTGCCGTCGAGTTCTCCGGCATAGCAGCCGTAGCAGCGCAGCATGTGCTGAAGCCACTTGACGTCACCGCCGACCGACGTCTGCCGCAGCGATCGCGTCGGATAGAAGAAGCTGACGGTCTCCGGCGGATAGACAAAGCCGATGAACCGATACGATGCCGACTGCCCCCAGTTTCCGTCGTGCTTCCGCGTCTTCGTCCAGAACGCCTTGTCCGCGCTCCACCCGGATTCGCTGGTCACGATACTGCCGTCTGCATTGATCTGCTCGACAATCGCGACATGCCCCGCACCGTCGGAGCTGTCGCCGGTCTTCCCCTTTGCCCAGACAATGACCGCGCCGGGCTTGGGTTCGTTGCCGGTTTTGAGGCCCTGCCTTTTCGCGGATTCGATGAAATTCTCGGCATTGGTCGAGCTGAGACAGACGCCCCAGAGCTCGAAGAATCGGCCGAGCGCATAAAACACGCAGTTCTGGAACGGCAGTTTTGAGCCGTTCGGCCTCGGAATGCCGGGATTCAGCCCGCCCTCGGACACTGCAATATAGCAGAGATTGTCAGTCTGCGGAATCGTTTTTCTCGGAATCATGTTTTTCATCCTCCTGATCCTTAAAATTCCTGAGCTTCTTGATGATACGGCGCACCCAAACCGCGTCCGGCGAGATTTCCCCGTAGTTTTCGAGAATGGAGATCAGCTCCATGAGCACGATGTAGGTGAATACCGCCCCCGCTGCAACCGTTCCGGCGACACCGGCAAGCTCCGCCGTGTGGTAGTACCGCCCGAGCATGTCCATGCCGATTTCCAGACCGCAAGCAGTCGCCATAACCACCAGCTCGGCGATCTTATTCAGTCCGCCCTTGCGCATTTTCTGAGAACACAGATCATTGCTGACATATGCCTTGATGATTCCGGTCAGAAAGTCCATTCCTGCAAGGCAGAGCACAATGGTCATCATGATAATATATTTCATATGGCACCTCACTCGTCCAGAATTGCGAACATGTCGATGCACCCGTATGTTTTCCCGCCGATGCTTTGCTGTCCGTCGTTCACGAACTGGAAAAGCGACCGGACAAAAACCGAGGAGAAAGCGTCCGTGCTGCCTCTTGCACCGACGACCGGCAGCTTTGTCAGGATTGTACGGTCTGCGACCGTCGCACTCGTGTAGTTGCACGCCACGAGGTACCCGTATGTGTAAAGGGATAAGCTCGTGTCATCGCCGAAGCATCTTGAATACAGAACCGGTGCCAAAGATGCGCCGACTGCGATCATTTGCGAGTTGAACTGAATAAACCCGGTTTTGCCGCTGCCGGTTTTTGCAATGATAAAGGTAAAATAATAATTGGGGCCGCCTGTGTTCGTGCTCCGGAAATATACCCCGCCCTTGCAGCGTGCTGTGTATGCAAGAACATTTACGCCGAAGCCTGTTGCCGCTGTTCCTGCGCTGATGTACGGGACAAAATACCATCCGTGGCCGTTGTTCGCCGATGAAATATCCAGAATCGTATTCCCGTTCTGTGTGCAGACAATTTTCGTCGGGCTGTCTGCATCATCATACGCAACGGAATCAAACAGTCCGTCCTCAACAGTCGGCTGCAAAAAGTCAAGCATTTCGGCAAGCGTCAGCGGCATTGTATTCGGAATATACATCAAATTACCTCCTCTGCAATTGCAATGATATCCTCAGAAACCCCGCCCGGCGTGACCGCCTGCACATCGGAATAGGCGAAGGGGGAGCCCTGCCCGCTGCTGAGTTCCGTGCTGCCGATGTACTGTGTGATATGGCCTTTGTCGTCCGTAACGAAATACAGCGTGTCCTCTGAGGGCACAAGAACGTCATATTCCTCCTTGCTCATGCGCCGGATGTGCTCGATGCCGTCACCCTTGACCGCAGCTTCGAGCTTATACATGTTCCCGATATAGCGGTTCGGGTCAAAGAATTCTGTCATTCCTTCCGGCAGCTTCAGCTCGTATTTTGCGGTTGTAATCGCCATGTTCAGTCCCTCCTTTACGGGATGATCAGGTAGTTGATGAAATATGTCTTGCCGTTCTGCAAGCCGCTGTCGAAAATACACAGCAAATTTGTACCGTCCTGCCCTACAAGGCTGTAACGGATATTCGCGGCGCCCTCACAGGACAGAAAAATTTTATCTGTTTCTGAGACTGTCACTCCGCTGATGATGACACCGGTGCCGGAACCCGATGATCCGGTGTGCGTAAAAGCATGCTGGCCGTACCGGATGCCGGAAAACTGCTCAATGAACTGCCGGAGTGCCGCGTCGATCTGGTCGCCGGTATATGCAGACTGATACCGTTCATCTGCCATTCTTCATCACCTCCTCAGACCGATTCTGACGGCACGTTGACCGCCTGCACGGCAGTGCCCCGAAATACATACCAGTCGCCCCATGTGCGGGAGGATTTGGATCCGCGTCTGCGCATATAAAATACGCCGTCATTGTTGTTCGGGTAGATGTGCTGCCGCTGGTACCCGGTGGACTCCGATGCAATCGTGGAGATAACCTCCATGCGAAATCCGTTTGCTGTGGGGCAGTTCAGCAGCGACGCCGCGATTGCATTTGATTCGCAGCGGTACGAGCCGGGTGTCGTGTAAGTGTTCAGGTTCGCGCCTGATGGGATCGTAACAGATGCGGCTCCGAAAGTGTAGTTCACAACACCGCCGGAGCGCACGGGATTGTCGCTGCCCGCAGTCGGTTCGCTGTCAATTGTCAGGGTATCCTGCTTTCCGGAGAGGAGCTGACGGATTTCTGAATCCGTCATGTCCGTCAGCGCCCGCTGAAGCGCCGCCTTGACCTGATCGCCGGTCAGTCCTAAATTATAAAAATCTCCCTGTGCCATTTTCACCACTCCTCTGCACAGATATAGGTTTCGTCTTCTGTGACCAGATACTCGCCCTCTGAGGTCGCAAGGAAGACGCCGGCCGCGATCTCCTGTTCATCACCGGCGAAATCTTCATTCACTTCGATCTGCCCGCAGGCATCGCTGCTGCCGTACAGTCCGCCGTCGAATTCAAGGCTCAGCGAGGTGACCGGAAATTGCAGCCCGTTATAGGTGAGCTGATCAAAGAGATCCCTGCGCGGATCCGCGAGCTTCTCAGAGCATTCGGCGGGCGTCCAGCAATATTCCCGCATTGTCATCCAGAGCTCCAGAAGGCGCGTTTCTGTCATATACGGGCTTTCGATCTCGACGGTGTAATCACTGTTTACATCCCCGATCTGCAATGTCCCGCTGCCGGTATCGCAGACAATACCTGCAATCTGCACGGTACTGTCGCTCTGCTCGATGCGGTCGATCGCGCTCTGCCGCAGCTCTGTGACCGGGACGGAATCGGCAATGCCGACCGTTGTGAATTTGCCTTCCCGCGTCAGAATGCCGTTGCGCCCCTGAACAGCAGTCAGTTGACGGAGCACATCGCGGCAGGTCTGGCCGACGGGCTTCTGCTGCACCACAAAGCTATACTCTCCCGAGCAGTAAAACGGTTTTCCGTCTGCACAGCAAAATGCTGCACCGTCAGAGGTTGCAAGCGGGGCGACATCTGCGACAATGCGCTCGCGCACGCCGCACTGCTTCAGAACATCCGTCATGACATTGCCCGAAAGTGCGGGGAATGGAATATGCGGCTGATAGACAATATCTGAAAATGCCAGCCGGTCATATGCCGTGATCTTCTGCGCTTCGCCGTCCCGCTGGCACTTTGCCGCTGTAAATTCGCCGAGTGTTATGTAGATATCGCTCATCGCCGCGCCGTCTGCATCGACGGTGTTCGTGTGGGCGACCTGCTCCAGTGTCATAGCAGAGAGGTCGATGAGCTGCCATTTTGCGACCATCCAGAGTTTTGCGCGCCACCATCCCGTCTGTCTGCTGCTGTCGAGCAGATAGACTTTGAGCCGGAATTTTTCGCCGCGCCGGATCATCCGCCTGCTGTAGACGGAAATCTCAAGCTGCCGTGCCAGCACATCGCCGATCGTAATGGTGTCATCGTTTGTGGATGCGTGCGTCATGGTCCATTTGCCGACCTCTCTGCCGGAAATGCGGTCGTTTTCAGAGAATTCCAGCAGCGTGCGGAATGTGCGGGAATCGGATTCGATTGCAGCGATCACCGCCGCGATATCCTTGCTGCTGTCGATATCCTCAAAGTTATACACAGCGCATCACCTCTCTATCAGCTCCATTGTGACGCCGAGATACTCCGCCCTTCCGGTTTTGGGATCAATGTGCTTCAGCGTGTACGGAATATCTGTGATGTAGCAGATGATCGTGCTGCGGCCGCCCTGAAACGGGTACTCCAGCCTGTGCCACGGGGTCGTGCCCGACTGGATGCTCCAGAGCATCTGCATCTGCTCGCCGGTCAGCCGCGGAAAATTGAGCACAACCGTGTGCTTTACCGCGATGATATCGCCGACAAAATCTCCGGTTGTCGCATTGCGCCCGGCATTGCTCGACCAGATATGGTTTGCGGTGATGCTCAAGCCCTCCTCAAGCGGAACCGGCAGCACAGCACCGTCCAGAAGAATCCGATTGTCTGCCATACTGCCTCCTTATGTTACCGCCAGTGCATTTCTTCCTGTCATGCGGAAGTTCTGCTTATTGCGCTTTACGACCGATTTGTAAATCTGCTTGCCGTCGAGGTTGATCGTCAGATTGATGTCCTCACTGCCGCTGCCCCGGAAATCCATTCCCGCAAGCGCATTCCGGACGGCCTGCTCGATCGTGCTCAGCGGCGTGACGACCTCAGTTTCCCTGCGGTTGTCGCCGAGCACTGCAAGAAACTCCCCGTAATTCGCCGGAACGACCATGCCGCTCGCAAGGTGCGGGATCTTCGGAATGCTGATCGGATCAAAGTCAAAGCCGAAGGTTTTTCCGCCGATGCCAAGTACCCAATCCGGAACTTTCCAACTCAGGGTGTTCATTTTTTCGATGATCCAGTTCAGGGCGGATTCGACGGCGCCTGTCAGCCCGTTGATCAGATCAATGATCAGGTTGATCGGTGTTTTCACGATCGAAACAAGTGCATCCCAGATGCCTTTGAATATCTGCTTGATGCCCTGCCATGCCTTTTTCCAGTTTCCTGTGAATATGCCCTTCAGGAACACGATCACGCCGCGCAGCATCAGAACCAGTCCGCTCACGCGGTCAATGATCCCGCTGATGACCGTTTTTGCGGCGCTGAGAAGCGTCGAAAGGGTATTTTTCACATACGGCGCCAGCAGGTCGATCAGCCAGTGAACGATCGGCGCAATGACATTGTTGTAAACCGAAATTGCGCCGGTGATCAGCTCGCCGATAAAACCGAGGATATTCGCGAGAAGCGGCTGCAAATGCTGCGTCCAGACCTCGCTGCACGCTTCGCAGGCCAGATCGAATACCGGCTTGATCCACAGATTCCACAGATCGGAAAAAATCTGACCGGTTGCCGTGACAGCATCCTGAATGCCGTCGAAGATCGGCTGCCCGAACTCGCCCCAGAATTCACCGAGCAGCGCCCACATATCATTCCAGAGAGCGGCAATGCCTGTGAGCGCAGGCTCGGCAGCATCCGTCCAAAGCATATCGAACAGACCCTTTGCCGTGTCGAATGCAACCCCGGCGGTTTCCATCCACTGTGTATAGAAATCGGTAATCAACGGCAGACCGACATTGATGAAATTCGTGAGCATCGGGAATGCTGCAAGATTCCAGATATCACCGAAAACGCGGTCGAGCGTATCGAGCATGCCGGATGCGCTCCGGCCGATTGTATCGAAGCAGGTGCGCAGTGCCGGCGTTAAGTTTTTCTCGTAATACCGTTTTAGCGGCTCTCCGAGCGAACGGATGTCATCAAAGCAGCTTCCTAGTGTTTTTGCAAGCTCTCCGGCTTCCTCGGAAATGCTGTCCCACATGCCGGAGAAGCTGCCGCCGGTAATGCCGTCGAGATATCCGGATATCTCAGATAATGCGTCTCTGATCTTCTTTCCGAAGCCGCCGATCGCCTGCTCTGCCGGTGCCGTATCAATTGTGACCGGTACGGCCTGCGCCGGCGCCGCAGCAGATGCGGCTGCGGGAGCCTCCTGTGCTTCTGTCAGCTTGGTGATTTTGTCAAAGCCTGCGAGCTGGTTCTCCTGTGCCGCGGTTGTTTCCTCGACCGCATCCGTCAGGGCCTCCTGTGCTGCGGCGCTCTCCGCGATGGATTCTGTCACATCCGCACTGTCCGTGCGTTCGATGCCAAGCAGGTCCGAGATCGCGTTGACCGCTGTCCGTGCATGCTGTGTGAGGGTCTGCAAGGCGGCAGTCATTTCCTTGATTACAGCGACGGCTGCTGTCAGAATCGGCTGCCCGACCACTGCGAGAAGCTGCTTCCATGCCTCCTTCAGATTGCCGAGGACATTTTCCCAGCCGTCCGCTTCGCGTGCAGCCTGCCCCTCTGCGCCGGAGAGTGCATTTGCATCCTTCACCATTTGCAGCAGTGTGAGCTGCTTCTGCGCCTCTGAAAGCTCCCGGAAGGATTTGCCGTACAGCTTGTTCGCTGCGGTGTTCCGGGTCGTTTCCGTGCAGGAGATGCCGAGTGCGGCATCATTGGCATAGTTGCCCTTCAGAAACGATTTCAGTGTCTCTCCGGTTTCTTCGAGCGAGCGGTCATAATATGCGGCACTGTCCGCCGTAACGGTCAGCGCGTCCTCCATCATGGCAAGCGCTGAAACGGAATCCATGCCGGAGGTTTTTGCAAAAGCATAAACAGAAGTGCCGACGCCCTGAAGCCTTGTGCTGACGATGCCGCTTGTATTTGCGACGCGCTGCATGGCCTGCTCGGCGTTCGATTGCAGGCTGCCGAAGGTCTGTGCAAGCTGTGAATTTGCCGCATTGATCTCCGCCGCAGCTTCGACCGATTCCTTTCCGAAATCAATCAGCTTCTTCACAGAAAACGCCGCCGCCATTGCAGCAGCAAGGTGTTTCAGCGTCTGGCTGATCCTGTCGGCGCTGTCTGACATTGCGTGCTCCATTGCACTGCCCGCAGACTTAAAATCGCCGGTGATGTTCTGTGCTGCTTCCCCGCCCGCATCCGCTGTTTCATCCAGTGCCTCGCCGATCTGCCCGATCTTGTCAGCCGCTTCTTCTGTATCCGCGGTCACGGTCACGGTTTCATCCCGGCTCAGCCGGTCGATTTCCGCTTCCGCCGCGCTGACATCCGCCTCCGCTTCGACCGAAGCCTCTCTCGGTGTTTCCAGATATGCCGGGCTGGATCCGGTTGTGAACCAATCCGGCAAGTTCACGGCAAAGCGAACCAAAATGTCCAAGCGCGGCTCTAAGGTGCTTCGATATGCGCTCATCAATGCTGCATGGAATGTCTCGCTGAACAATGATACCTTCAAGCGCTACTTTGATTCCAAGATCGCACAGGGGCATTCGCATTACGATGCACTTGCACACACAGCCCATAAGCTCGTCAGAGTTCTGTTCAAGCTCCTGACCGATAACGTTGCTTTTGCTCTTGTTTAAAAATTTTCTCTCCTATTCTTTATAGGCGGGTAGCTCTTTTTGTCTCTTGTAAACTTTCTGTGAACTCTCTCATTTTCCTATTGACTTTTCATAGCTGGTCTCCTTTCAGGTTTCTCTGATTACCTTGACGCCCGCGCCGCGGCTATACGGTTCAATTTCCTCGGGATGTGCCGTGAAGTAATCGCTCAGGGTTCTGTTTACATTCGCAACAATCCGCGAACGGACATCCTGCTTCTGTTCCTCCGTGAGCGTCGAGAAGGGGATCAGCGCACCGTCTGCCCCTCTGATGTAGCTCACACATGTGTACTCCTGTTTCTTTGCCATAAGATCAGCCCCTTTCATGGTATTATATGCGGCGTGCGGATTGTCCTGTGATTGGCAGGCATTCTTTTATGATCAGGCATTTTCTCACCTCTTTTCTGTGTGGTGTGTTGGGCAGTTAGGCGGGCGCGATTGGGTCAATGCAGTCCGAACTGTTCACATCGCTCGAAGAATCCCTAAAACGGGATGGCGATGCTAAAAAAATATCGGCTTTTTCGCCGTTATCAACAATGGACAGCACTTCGCAGATTCTGTCGATCTCATCTGTATCAAAGAAAGAACGACCAAGAATCTTTGCGGACAGCGTGTTTTTCGAAATACCGATTGCGAGAGCCAATTTTTCCTGCGTCATGCCGGCTCGTGCAATTGCGCCCCGAAGTAAATTTTTGTCTACCAAAGTCTCACCTCCCTCATCCCTTTTTCGGGATGCTTTTATTGTACCACATTATTTTTTTGTCAACCCTTTTTTGGGATATTTTCGAAATTATTTTTGAAAAGTTATTGCATTTTCGGGAAATCTATGTTATAATGCAGTCAGAAAAGGGGGGGTTAAGAATGATAGATAGAGCTGAGAGAATTCGCCAAGCTATCAAATCCAAAGGGTTGTCATATGCAGAACTGGAAAAAGTAACAGGTGTATCAAAATCCGCTTTGCAACGATATGCGTCAGGCGAAACAAAGAAAATTCCCGTTGATGTTGTGGAAAACATTGCGGCAGCTACTGGTGTAACTGCTCGATTTCTAATGGGCTGGGATGAGGAGACGCCTCAAAAAGATGAATTGGAAAATCTCATGTTGCAGCATGATAATATTAAGCCTGTGAAGCTCAGGCGTTTCCCGCTGCTTGGGGAAATTGCCTGCGGGAAGCCGGTTTTTGCGGATGAAGAACGAGAAAGCTATGTGATGGCAGATATGGACATTCGAGCAGACTTCTGTCTTCGTGCTAAAGGAGACAGTATGATCGGCGCCCGTATATATGATGGTGACATTGTGTTCATCCGTGAAATGCCGATTGTTGAAAACGGTGAGATCGCTGCGGTTATTATTGATGATGAAGCGACGCTCAAACGGGTTTACTATTATCCTAGTCAGGGTAAGCTCGTTCTCACTCCGGAAAACCCTGCATATGAACCGCTTGTTTATGTCGGCGATGAACTCAATCAAATCCGAATTTTAGGAAAAGCTGTTTATTTTATGAGTGCTTTATGAAAACAGAAACGGAGGAATAATAATAATGAAAGCGAAAAAGGCTCAAATCTATGCTGCTTTGCTCGCGGGGGCAATGCTGCTCAGTTCATGCGGCAAGAATGAATCCGGCACTGCGTCGAATGCTGAAACGACCACTACAACTGCCCAGACCACGGAGACCGTGGAATCAACTTCCGGGACTACCGAGCTGACAACAGAGGCAACCTCCGGGACTACATCTGAAACGAGCTCAGAAGCCACGACCTCAGAGGCAACAACCTCGGAAGCAGCAACTTCATCGGTCACAGACGCCGCACCGGATCCGGCATCGACAGCCGCAGATCCTGCTCCGTCCGGTGAAACGATTGATTCTGTCAAGAAGATCGCAGAAGCAATCGGGAAAACAATCAACATTTCTGATGTCATCCCGATGGCTGCATCTATGATTGGTGCAGAAGACGGCATCAGCTTCAAGGTCGGCGGAAATAAATTTGAAATTTACCAATTCGCCGCCGGGCATGCAAAATTGAAGGAAGCACAGAGCGGCTCTATGGTAATTACATTAGAGGGCTTTGGCGATATGACGACGCGCTGCACAGCGAACGGTAATTATGTGATGATATACATAACGCCGGATAATGCTGTGATCGAGGCGTTTCAGAATCTATCCCTTTAAGAATGAAAAACCCGCCCGGTGTTGGCGCGCCGGACGGGACGGGATCAGGCGGAGAATATCTCTACCTGAACCGCTGCCAAAGGCCGGGAGAACGATACGGCGGAACCGGATGAGTCCATCACGGAAACTGCGGCTTTTGTAGAGAAGCGGCTCACTTCCGATGCTGAAGCCCAAGAAGACGCCGGATGATGCTCGTGATAAGACACATTAAGAGATAGGAGGGAATCACTATGCCCGAAATCAGTCTGTTTTACGGTCTGAGAGTAACAATGTATTATTCCGACCATAATCCGCCGCATTTCCATGTGGAATATGCCGGCATGAAAGCATTGGTTGACATACAGCAGGGCGCGATCATTCGCGGCAGCCTGCCGAATAAGCAAGTGAAGCTCATTCTTGCATGGTGCGAGATTCACCGCGATGAGCTGATGCAAAACTGGGAGCTTGCAAAGCAAAATCTGCCGCTGAATCGCATTAACCCGCTGATCTGAGAGGAGGTATCACTATGGAGGAAGCACTGTTTCCCGTCGTTCTGCAAGCCATAGCCGGCGATGACTACACTGTATATGCCTATATGCTCGATGGCACCGTGCGCAAGGTATCCGTCAAGGCTCTCGTGGAGCAGGGCGGTGTCTTCGAGCGTCTGCGCGATGAATCTTTCTTCCGTGAAGCGCTGACCGTTATGAATGATACAGTCGCGTGGGATCTTTCGGGCGAGCACGACCCGACAAACTGCATTGATATTGACCCATTTACAATCGCTGAATGCGAGATTGTTGAAGATCCGATAAAGGCTGCATAAATAATTCCGCCCGATGCAAACACACCGGGCGGAACACATATCATTATGAGAGGAGGAGTGCTCATGAAAACAGCAGCCGCCTATATCCGAGTATCGACTGAGGATCAGGTTGAATATTCTCCGGACAGCCAGCTTAAAGCGATCCGGAAATATGCGAAAGAGCATGATCTGATTCTGCCGGAGGAGTTTGTGTTCGCGGACGAGGGCATCAGCGGGCGGAAGACCGACAAACGCATACAGTTTCAGCGCATGATCGGTACCGCCAAGCTGAAGCCGAAGCCTTTTGATGTGATTCTTTTGTGGAAGTTCAGCCGGTTCGCCCGAAACCGCGAAGACAGCATCGTATACAAATCCATGCTGAGAAAGCAGTGCGGGATTGAAGTCATCAGCATCTCTGAGCAGCTCTCCGAGGATAAGACCTCAATTCTGATCGAGGCGCTGATCGAGGCGATGGACGAATATTACAGCCTGAATCTCGCTGAAGAAGTCCGGCGCGGCATGTCTGAGAAATTTTCGCGCGGGGGAGTGGTCTCGCAGCCTCCGTTCGGCTATCGGATGCAGGACGGCATTTTCTTCCCGGATGAAGCCGCTGCGCCGGTTGTAAAAATGATATATGAGGATTATCTTTCCGGAACTCCGGTACGCGCAATTGCGCAAAAGCTGAACAGTATCGGAATCACGACGCGGCACGGAAACACATGGGAAAACCGCACTGTCGAGTACATTCTGACAAATCCGGTTTATATCGGAAAACTGCGCCGCAGCCAGACAGGGGATCGCTCCGATCGTTTCCATGAGCTTGACACATGCGTGGACGGTCAGCATCAGCCGATTATTGCACAGGAAACATTTGAGGCAGTTCAGATCAAGCGTGCGGAAAACAAAAAGAAGTACCGGAAGTATGCAAGGCAATGTCAGCCGGTGCAATTCATGCTGAAGGGCCTTGTACGGTGCGATCACTGCGGCGCGACGCTGGTAATGGCCTCCGCCGGAAATTATCTGCAATGTCATAATTATGGCAGGGGCAAATGTAAGATTTCGCATGCGATATCTGTTCCTAAAATCAATCAGATCGTGCTGGAGCAAATGCGCATGGATCTTGTTGATCCGGATTTTGATGCAAAAATCAGGCGAAAGCCTAAGCCAAAGGCGGATACCTCCATTCTCAGTCTGGTTGAAAAAGAAGAAAAGAAGCTTGACAGGATTCGTGAGGCATACGAAGCCGGTATTGATACACTTGATGAATACCGGGAGAATAAGCGCAGGATCACCGAAAAGCTCTCGGCCTTGCATGCTCAGATTGATGAGGCAGAGCCGCAGCCGATTGACACAGCGGCATTTATCGGTCAGGTGCAATCCGGACTAAAAACGCTTACCGATCCATGCGTGAGTGAAATCATCAAAAACGAAACCCTCCGCAGTATAGTGGAAGAGATCATATTTATGAAGCCAAGCGGTCGCATTGAGATCGTTTATCATTTGTAATTGCATTATATCTTTTTGGCGCTCGGCGGACCGAACGGTGAACTGGGCGCATCCATGCGGTATCTGAATCAGCGGTATACGATGCCGCTGCGGGAGCTTCAGGGCTTGCTGACCGACATCGGAACAGAGGAGCTTTCGCACATGGAAATGATCTCCGCGATCGTCTATCAGCTTACAAAGGGCATGACGCCAGAGCAGCTTGAGGCGCAGGGCTTTGCGGATTATTTCGTCGATCACACAACCGGAATCTATCCGGTCAGCGCATCCGGCGTTCCGTTTTCCGCAGCGACATTCCAGTCTGTCGGTGATGCGATCGCTGATCTGAACGAGGACCTTGCTGCTGAGCAGAAGGCGCGCACAACCTACGATAATATCCTCCGGCTTGCAGATGACCCCGATGTCCGCGATATCATCCGCTTCCTGCGCGAGCGCGAAATCGTACACTATCAGCGGTTTGGCGAAGGCCTCCGTCTGATTCAGGATCATCTCGGGCGCTATACGAGCGATCCGGAGAACCCCTATGCAACGAATCCTTCGTTTGACCCTGCGGTCATGCGTCCGCAGCCGCGTCCCCGGAGAAGAACCTGAATCTGAAACAACAGCAAGCCGATTCCGTTTCCGCGGGATCGGCTTACTGTTAAATGATATTTTGAATCAGGCTGAGCGCTGCCTTTGAGAGAATCAGGATGCTGAACAGGATCATCAGGACGCCGAAAAATCTGTTCAGGCGGGCGGGAGCATTTTCCCCGAATTTCCGTTTCAGGGCGCCGGTCAGCATCGCGAGCAGCACCCACCAGATCGTAGTTCCGATGAACACGCCGCCGATCAGGAATGTTCCCTGCGGAACCGTCGGATTCCCGCCGATGCCGAAATAGGTGAATACGATCAGGAAGCCGAGGATTGCGGCAGGATTTGTAATCCCGACGCCGAAAGCGGTCAGCAGCATGGAAACACAGGGCGGCTTCTGCGTGCGGATCTCAACGGAATCCGGCGTTTTCCGCAGTGTGGAAAGCCCCATAAAGAGAATCAGCAATCCGCCGCAGAGCATGATGGCGGATTCATATTTTGTCATAAAGTCAGAGATCAGCGTAATGCCGAATATGCCGACTGCACAGTAAAAGCAGTCCACAACTGAGGAAGCAAAGCCGGTGATAAAGCCGCTTTTGGTTCCGTAACTGAGCATTCGCTGGACGCACAGCGCACCGATCGCGCCGGCCGGCACGCCGACAAGGAGTCCGATCAGGATACCCTTTAAGAAAAACATGCAAACAGCTCCGTAAATGATGTCATGATAGTTCCCTCTATCCACGATATGTCAGGGGACACAGCTTTATCATTATAATACAAACTCCGGAAAAAATCAATCCTTTCTGAAAAAATCTTTTGCATTTTCCTGTATCCGCTTGATTTTCTGCTCGAAACATGCTACAATATTCTTAAGGAAATGCAGAAAGGGGACGGTGCAGAATGAAGATCACCGATCGGAAGATCGAGGCGTGGTGCAGTGCCTATGCGGATGAACACCCGCTCACGCAGGGCTTCTATACCGCTGAGTATCTGGCGATGCTCTTTTTCAAGGAGCAGAAGTCCGGCGATATCATCCGGTATGCGGAGAGCACCGAGCCGATCGACGAGGTGTATTTTGAGACGGCGACTGCGGAATGCGCCGCGCGGGCGAATGTGCCGATCGAGGAGCTGGACGGCACGCAGGAGGAGAATCAGGAAGCGTGGGACAGGATCGTGCAAATCCTGCGGAAACGGAAAAAGACCTCATAAGCGCGGCATTTTTTAGAGATAGTAGGCGGACTTCGGTTTCCCGGTCGAAGTCCGCTTCTTTTTGTTTGATCGGACGGAAGCGGGAATTTATGCATACCGGCACCGCGATATTTTTGAGATGACAAGCATCTGCGCGACAGATTTCGCAGACCTGCCCTGATATGATAAGAACATCCTGAACAAAGGGGTGTTCTGCGTGAGGAACAGGGTATTGAGGTTGTTGATTTGTGTGACGGTCTGGATTCTGCTGCTGACAGCCTGCACGGACGGGAACCGGCAGAAGGAACCGGCGGCAGCGGTTCCCGGCGGGCAGACCCTGCAGCAGCTTCATCTGAATGAAAGCGGCGGGGCTGCACGCATAGTCGGCGTGTGGGTTCCGTATTTTATCTGTGACAAGCTGTTTTCCTCCGGCGAAGCAGATACGGCGAGGGAAACGGTGCGGCAGTATTTGTCAGAGATGCAGAATTTCGGCGTCAATACGGTCTTTTTGCATGTGTGCGCATTCGGCGAGAGCACCTATCCCTCTGCCAATTACCCGATGACGCCGACCGCGCACGGAATCGACGAGATCGCTGTGTTTCAGGAGATTTGCGGGGAGCTTGATCTGTCGCTGCATCTGTGGATCAATCCGCTCAGGCTGCAAACAAGGGAATATATGGAAGCGCAGAGGGGCGATGCGGTTCTGACGCAGTGGTATCGCGACAGCGCGCTGAAAGCCGCAAATCTATCCGAATGGGAGGGGCGGTATTATCTGAATCCGGCAGCGAAAACAACACGCGACTTCCTGACCGATGTGCTGCGCGAGCTGATCGAGCGTTACCGTCCGGACGGAATCCACATCGACGATTATTTTTACCCGACCGATGCGCCGGCCTTTGATGCGGAGGAGTTCCGGAGATCGGGCGAGGCTGATCTTGCACAGTGGCGCAGGGAAAATATCACGGCGCTGGTCAGGCAGATGTATGCGGCAGCGCATGAGGATGCCGGGGAACGGGTTTTCTCGATCAGCCCGCAGGGAAATCTGCTGATGAATTATGATACGCTGTTTGCGGATGTAGAGGAATGGAGCAGGGCAGGGGACTGCTGCGATCTGCTGATTCCGCAGATTTATTTCGGGTATCTCAATGAGATGTGCCCCTTTGCGGAGACTGCGGAGGAATGGATTTCGATGCCGCGGGCAGAGCATGTCGGGCTGGCAGTCGGGCTCGCGGCATACAAGGTCGGAGCGGAGGACCCCTTTGCCGGGGACGGGCAGGACGAGTGGATCCGGTATCCGGGCATTCTCGCGAGACAGGCGGGCGAAATGCTGCGGGAACCGGCGCTTTGCGGCATCTGCTTTTATCATTCCGATTCGCTCGCGGAGCTTTCTGCTCAGGAACGGGATGCGGTCATCCGGAGCGTTCTGGAGCAGTAGGGGGATTTGTGGAAACATCACAAAAAAAGCAGTGATTATTTGGCAGGAGAAATGACAAATAGGACTTGAAAAATATAAAAAAAGTGCTATAATATAATATAGTTGCGATAATATAGCGCAAAATAGCAAGAAACATCTTGACTGAAGTGAAATAAGGAGGATTCAATATGGCAAAAAGCAGACTGATCGGGGAGTACCCGGTGATCGGCATTCGCCCGACGATCGACGGCAGACGCGGCTATCTGAATGTCAGAGGCTCCCTTGAGGAGCAGACAATGAATATGGCAAAATCCGCGGCAGAGCTGTTTACCAAAAATCTGCGCTACTCAAACGGCGAGCCGGTGAAGGTCGTCATTTCCGATACGACGATCGGCCGCGTTGCGGAGGCCGCTGCCTGTGCAGATCAGTTCAGAAAGGCCGGCGTGGATATCACGCTGACCGTGACGCCGTGCTGGTGCTACGGCGCGGAGACGATGGACATGGACCCGAATACGATCAAGGCGGTCTGGGGCTTCAACGGCACCGAGCGTCCGGGCGCGGTCTATCTCGCATCGGTTCTTGCGACCCATGCGCAGAAGGGACTGCCGGCTTTCGGCATTTACGGCCATGATGTCTGTGAGGCGGATGACACGGAAATTCCCGCAGATGTGCAGGAAAAGCTGCTGCGCTTCGGCAGGGCTGCGGTTGCTGCGGCAACGATGCGCGGCAAATCCTATTTGCAGATCGGCTCAATCTGCATGGGCATCGGCGGCTCGATCATCAGCCCGGAGTTTATCGAGGATTATCTCGGAATGCGCGTGGAATCGGTCGATGAGGTCGAGATCATCCGCAGAATGACCGAGAATATCTATGATGAGGCGGAGTATCAGAAGGCGCTCAAATGGACAAAGGCGCACTGCATCGAGGGCTTCGACAAGAACCCGCCGGAGGTGCAGCGCACCGCGGAGCAGAAGGAGCAGGACTGGGAATTCGTCGTCAAGATGATGTGCATTATCAAGGATCTGATGAACGGCAACCCGAATCTGCCGAAGGGCTGCGAGGAGGAGGCCGTCGGGCACAACGCAATCGCGGCGGGGTTCCAGGGTCAGCGGCAGTGGACGGATTTCTACCCGAATGCCGATTATCCGGAGGCACTGCTCAATACCTCCTTTGACTGGAACGGCGCCAGAGAGCCGTATATCCTTGCGACTGAGAATGATGTTCTGAACGGTCTCGGCATGCTGTTCATGAAGCTGCTGACAAACCGTGCGCAGATGTTTGCAGATGTCCGCACCTACTGGAGCGGCGATGCGCTGAAAAAGGCGGCAAACTATGAGCTGACCGGCAGAGCGAAGGAGGCAAACGGCTTTATTCACCTGATCAACTCCGGCGCCTGCTGTCTGGATGCGACCGGCAAGGCGAAGGACGAAAACGGCAATGCGGTCATGAAGGCATGGTACGATGTAACGCAGGCCGATCAGGATGCGATCATGAACGCGGTGACCTGGAATTATGCGGACTGCGGCTATTTCCGCGGCGGCGGGTATTCCTCCCGCTTTGTGACCGATGCGGAGATGCCGGTCACGATGATTCGCCTGAACCTTGTCAAGGGACTTGGCCCGATGCTGCAAATCGCAGAGGGCTGGACGGTTCAGCTTCCTGATGAGGTCAACGATATCCTCTGGAAGCGCACCGATTATACATGGCCGTGCACATGGTTTACCCCGCGCATGACCGGCAAGGGCGCCTTTACCTCGGCCTATGAGGTCATGAACCACTGGGGCGCAAATCACGGCGCGATCAGCTACGGCCATATCGGCGCTGATCTGATTACGCTTGCCTCGATTCTCCGGATTCCGGTCGCGATGCACAATGTGCCGGAGGAGCAGATCTTCCGTCCGGCGGCATGGAATGCATTTGGGATGGACCCCGAGGGGGCAGATTACCGCGCCTGCGCAAATTACGGGCCGATGTATCAGAAATGAGCAGCGCAATGAAAAATTGCTTTCTTGCGATTGATCTCGGGGCATCGAGCGGCAGAGCCATAATCGGGGAATTTGACGGCAGCCGGATTACACTCGAGGAAATCCACCGCTTCCCGAACGATCCGGTTCGGGTAAACGGGACGCTGTACTGGGATGTGCTGCGTCTGATGCACGAGATCAGACAGGGCATCCGGAAGGCAAAGCCGTACCAGATCAGCGGAATCGGCATTGACACATGGGGCGTGGATTTCGGCCTGCTGGATGCATCCGGCAGACTGCTTGCCAATCCGGTGCATTACCGCGATACCAGAACGCACGGGACACTCAAACAGGCAGAAGCCGTGCTCCCGCAGGATGCGCTCTATGACGCGACCGGCAATCAGATCATGGAGATCAATACGCTGTTTCAGCTATTGGCAATGAAGCAGCAGCAGCCGGAGCTTCTTGCAAATGCAAAGCAGCTTTTGCTGATGCCCGATCTCTTTGCGTATTTCCTGACAGGGCGCATTGCCTGTGACCGCTCGATCGCCTCGACAACACAGCTTTATGACCCGCGGCAGAAGGACTGGGCGGTGTCGGTTGCTGATTCTTACGGCCTGAACCGGTCGTTTCTCCCTGAAATACAGGACTGCGGCACGCTGCGCGGGATGCTCTCTGCGGAGCTCTGCGAGGAGCTGCAAATGCAGCCGGTTCCGGTTTATGCGGTCTGCGGGCATGATACGCAGTCGGCGCTCGCGGCAGTTCCGGCAGAAGAAGCAGAGTTTGCGTTCCTGAGCTGCGGAACATGGTCGCTGCTCGGCACGGAGCTCCATGCGCCGGTACTGACCGGGGAAGCAAGAGCCGCGGCATTTACAAATGAATCCGCGTTCGGAAACAAAACCGCATTCCTGAAAAATCTGACCGGGCTGTGGATCATGCAGCAAAGCCTGCGCGAATATGAGCAGAACGGGCAGAAATTCAATTACAACGAAATGCTTGCAGCTGCGCAGCAGGCAGCGCCATTCCGGAGCCTGATTGACACGGAGCATCCGCGCTTTGCGGCAGATCACGGGATTTTGCAGGGGATTGCTGCATTTTGCAGCGAGACCGGGCAGCCGGCTCCGGAGACGCCCGGTGCCGTATTCCGCTGCATCACGGAAAGCCTTGCGCTGCAATACCGCGCTGCGCTCGAAGCCCTGCAATCGGTCACAAAGCGCACCTATCCGCGGCTGTATGTGATCGGCGGCGGCGCGCGGAATCCGATGCTGATGCAGATGACCGCTGATCTCTGCGGGATTCCGGTCTATGCCTGCGATGCCGAAGCGACCGCGCTCGGCAATATCGCCGTGCAGATTTATGCGGCAGGTGCGCTGCAAAGCATCGGCGAGGTTCGGGCAGTGTGCCGCGCTTCGCAGAAGGTCACCTGCTTTGAGCCTGATTTGCAGAACAGGCAGCAGGGCGGCGAAATCTATCAAAAATACCGGGCGCAGATCTGCGGCGCCGGAAAGGAACTCTCATGCTGAAACATATCCCGCCGATCCTGTCGCCGGAGCTTCTGAAGGTGCTTTGCGAAATGGGGCACTCTGACAGGATCGTGCTGGCAGACGGAAATTTCCCTGCCGAATCGGTCGGGAAACAGAGCATTGTCATCCGCTGCGACGGGCACGGCGTCCCGGAGCTGCTGGATGCGATTTTGCAGTTTTTCCCGCTCGATACCTATACGGAGCATCCGGTCAGCCTGATGGAGGTAATGCCCGGAGACCCCGCCAAAACGCCGATCTGGGATGAATACCGGGCGATCGTCGCAAAGCACGATGACCGCGGTGATGATGCGATCGGGACGATTGAGCGGTTCCGGTTTTATGATGAGGCGAAAACCGCCTATGCGATCGTTGCGACCGGTGAAAAGGCAGTTTATGCGAATGTGATGCTGCAAAAGGGCGTTGTGTGAGCCGGAAAGGAATCAAAATGGAACAGTACAGTGCGATCAAGGAAGCTATGGTTGCGGTCTGCCATAAGATGTGGCAGAAGGGCTGGGTTGCCGCAAATGACGGCAATGTGACGGTAAAGGTGGCGGACGGGCTGTATCTTGCGACGCAGACCGGCGTCAGCAAGGCGGATATCACGCCGGACAAGATCGGTCTGATCGACGATCAGTTCCGGATCATCGAGGCGGCGGAGGGCTGGAGACCGTCCTCAGAGGTCAAAATGCACCTGCGCTGCTATCACGACCGCCCGGACGTCGGCGCGGTGGTGCATGCGCATCCGCCGGTCGCGACCGGCTTTGCCTGTGCGCATCAGTCGCTTGACGATTACTGCATGATCGAGACCGTGATCGCGGTCGGCTCGGTGCCGAATACGCCCTACGGGACGCCCTCGACCAACGAGGTGCCGGAGGCGATTGCGCCGTATTTGCAGGAGCATGATGTGATGCTGCTGGAGAATCACGGTGCGCTGACGGTCGGTGCCGATCTCACAACGGCCTATTACCGCATGGAAACGCTGGAGCTTCAGGCGCAGATCTCTCTCGTGGCGCGGCTGCTCGGCGGCGCCGTGGATATTTCCAGAGAGAACATCGACCGCCTGATCGGCATGCGCGCGCAGTACGGCGTGACCGGAAGGCATCCGGGCTATAAGAAATATCCCGCGAAATAATCCCTTCATAATAAAGCGAAACCACCCGCCAAAAAACGGGTGGTTTTCTTTCAGCGCTTTTTCCGGCTGCGTTTCCGCTTCTGAGGAGCAGGAGCGGCCGGTTCTGTTTTTCTTGTGACCGTCACAACGGTTTCCGTGACGGTTTCCTCTATGACTGCCTCTGCCGCACCGGCATCCTCCGCAGCGGGCAGAGGAGCGGGCGGGTCGGTCTGCGGCTCAGCGTCCTCCTCCGCAGGCAGGCGGTCGATCGCATCCTTGAGCAGCGAATACGCGATTGCAAAAATCGGAACCGCGACGATAATGCCGATCACGCCGCCCAGTCCGCCGCCGACGATTACCGCGATCAGAACCAGAAGTCCCGGCAGGCCGATCGTATCGCCGACGACCTTCGGATAGATCAGCTGATTATCAAACTGCTGCAAAACGAAGATGAACACAATAAACCAGATCGCCTTCTCCGGCGATTCCACCCAGACCAGCAGTGCGCCGAGACCGCCGCCGATCCATGCGCCGATGATCGGGAGCAGGGCGGTAATGCCGATGATGATGCCGACTGTTGCGGCATAAGGAATGCGGAAAATTGCCATTCCGATGCCGGTCAGTGTTCCGAGGAGCGTTGCCTCGATAAACTGTCCGGTCAGGAAATTGGAGAAGGAGGTCTTGGTCAGCGTCAGGATTCTTCTGGTCTGCGGGAGATACTGCTTCGGGACGAACAGCTCCAGAATCTTGTGCCAGACATAGATGACACGGCGCTTCTGCACCAGAAGATAGATCGCGATGATCAGACCGAGAATCAGGTTGGTTGCGGTCGAGAGAACCGATGCCGTTGCATTGAATGCGGTGCCGAGAACGGTTTTGACATTGCCGTCCATCAGATCGGTGAGCCATTTCAGCGCGGTGTTCCAGTCCAGATCGTAATTATGCACCTTTTTGATGACAAATTCCGGTGCGTGGTATTGGGTCAGCTTGCTTTCGATCAGCGCCATGAGCTGCTTCTGGCTGCTCGGCATTTTTTCGATCAGCGTATTGATCGCGCTGTAAATCTGCGGAATGATGATGAAAATGATCATCGTGACGATAATCAGGAATACCAGCGCGGTACAGATGCCCGAAAGCACCGGGCAGAGCTTCTGTTCCCATTTTCGCTTGGAATTTCCCATTGCGTGAAAAACCCGGTAGCGAAAGATATTCATAAACAGATTGATTATAAATGCAATGCAGATACCGTATGCGACCGGCTCAAGAATCGCGATAATCCAGAGCAGTACATTTTTCACCGATGTGAAGTTCTGCAATGCCATGTAGAGCAGAATCCCGTATGTAACAAGGAAAAACGGCATCCGGTTTTTTCGCTTTTTATCCTTATCTGTCATGTCCTGTGTCCTTTTCCGTGATTATTCATTGGCTGCAAGCTGCTGCTCCTTCTGTTCGGCGCGTGCATAGGCGGCTCTGTGCAGGGCTTCCTGCGAATTGTCAGCGGGATTTCCGCCCTCGGGAAGATGATATTCGCCGTCCGCGGTGCGGTAACGCGCCTTGACCGGATCGGTGAACTGGAGGCGGAATTCGTCGTAAAGGCGTTTTTTCAGTGCAGCATCCTTGACCGGCGCGCAGACCTCCACACGCTTTGTCGTATTGCGCGGCATGAAATCCGCGGAGCCGAGATACACCTTCATCCGCTCGCCGGTGCCGAAGAAATAGACTCTGCCGTGCTCCAGATAGCGCCCGACAATGCTGCGCACCTCGATATTTTCGGTGAATTCCGGAATACGCGGAATCAGGCAGCAGACGCTTCTCACAAGCAGCTCGATCTTCACGCCTGCCTGCGATGCTTCGATCAGCTTTTTCATGATCGTCTTGTCGCAGAGCCCGTTCATGCGCAGTGCGACATAGGCATCCTCGCCTTCCCCGGCACGGCGAATCTCCTCGTCAATCATATCCAGAACCGGCGGACGCAGCCCGAACGGGGAGACCAGCAGGGTTTTCTGCGGCTCCGGCAGCGCATCCTGTTCCAGCGCCGCAAAGACATTTGCCGCATCCTCCGCGATCTCCGGGTCAGCGGTCATCAGGCAGTAATCGGTATACATCGCAGCGGTTTTTTCGTTGTAATTGCCGGTGCCGATCTGCGTAAAGGATTCGATTTTGCCGCGGTTTTTGCGAGTAATCAGCAGCAGCTTGGAGTGAACCTTATAATTTTCCGGGCCGTAGATCACGCGGACGCCGGCGCGCTCCAGTGCCTTTGACCACTCGATATTGCCCTCCTCGTCAAACCGTGCGCGCAGCTCGGTCAGTGCCGTGACCTGCTTGCCTCTGCCCGCCGCCTCGCAGAGTGCCGCGATGACCCGGCTGTCGCGCGCCATGCGGTACAGCGTGATCTGAATGCTGAGGACATTGGCATCATCTGCGGCTTCGTCCAGCAGACGCAGAAACGGGCGGATGCTTTCGTAAGGGTAGCTCAGCAGAATATCCTTTTTGCGTATCTGCGGGAACATCGAGCGGTTTTCCTCGATCATTGCCGATTTCTGCGGCACCATCCGCTCATATTGCAGCTTCGGGTTTTGCAGCAGGTTCTTGCACTCATAGGCAAAGGAAAGGTCGAGCGGAGCCTTTGCATAGAACACCTGATCGGGCGTCACCTTGAGCTTTTCACAGAGATATTCCAGCGCCGGCTGATAGAAGGTCTCCGAGAGCTCGACGCGGACAACCGGCAGGCGCTTCCGCTCCTGAAGCATCAGCTCCATATCGACGCGGAAATCGCCGGTTTTCAGGTCGCCGATATCCTCCGGCGTAATGCTTGCGGAGCGCGTCACGCGGAGTGTCGTGCAGTCGATCACGCGGGCATTGCCGAAAACTGTGTGCGCATAGGCCTGAATGACATCCTCAGCGAGGATGAATCTGCCGCCTGTGCCGAGGCGGACAATGCGCTGACACTGATCCGTGACCGGCAGAATGCCCATTCTGACGCCGGATTTTGATTCCAGCCGCAGAATTACATAAAGCTGGCGGTCGCGCAGAAACGGGAACGGCTTGCCCTTGTCCACGATCACCGGCATCGAGACCGGCCGGATCTCGCGCTTGAACCACTCCGAGAGCATGAGCTGCTCGGCCGGGGTCGCCGCATGAATATTGATCTGTTCGAGCCCCTCTGCGCGCAGCGCGAGCATGATCTCATGGTATACGGCATCGCGCACCGGCGCCATCGCGCGCACCTGCTCGGAGATCAGCCTGAGCTGCTTTTTCGGGGTCAGCTTGCTGATCGAATCCTTCTTCTTCGGATCGTCTTCCTTCTTCCGCAGAAGATTGCCGACGCGGACTCTGAAAAACTCGTCCAGATTGCTCTGGAAAATGGCAGTAAAGCACAGGCGCTCCAGCAGCGGATTATCCGCAGACTGCGCCTCCTCCAGAACTCGTTTATTGAACCGCAGCCACGACAGCTCGCGGTTTTCAAAGCAAGCAGATTTCATCGGGCTCACTCCTCTCATTCACGGGATGAATACCTCTTTATTATACTCCATTTTACGGGAATCGTCAAGTATCAAAAAAAGCAGCGGCATCCGGAGGGGACACCGCTGCTGTATCGTTTATACCTGAGAATGGTGGTCGAGCCAGTCGATGACGGCATCGACGGTTGTGAAGCACAGGCTGGTGCAGGTATCCGCACAGCCATAGTAGATCGCGATTCGGCCGGTTTCTGCATCGACCAGATTCGCGCAGGGGAATGTGACATTCTGCACATCGCCGATGCACTCGTAATCCTTCTGCGGGCTGATGAGATACTCTCTGCCGCGCTTCAGCACCTTCCACGGCTCGTCCTTATCGAGCAGCGCCGCGGAGAAGCTGTAAACATAGCCGTTGCAGGAGGTCAGAACGCCGTGATAGAAGATCAGCCAGCCGCGCTCCGTCTCAATCGGAATCGGGCCTGCGCCGATTTTCGTGGATTCCCAGCCCATGCTCGGCCCCATGACATGACGGTGCTTGCCCCAGAAGGTCATATCCGGAGACTGCGAGATGTAGATATCGCCGAACGGAGTATGGCCGCTGTCGGAGGGGCGGCTCATCATCATGAAATTGCCCTGAATCTTGCGCGGGAACATGACACCGTTGCGGTTAAAGGGCAAAAATGCATTTTCAAGCTGATGGAAGGTCTTGAAATCGAAGGTGTATGCGACGCCGATGGTGGGCTTCCAGCCGTAAGCATTGCACCATGTCACATAGAAGCGGTCCTCGATCCAGCAGACGCGCGGGTCATAGCCGTACTGGAAATCCTGAAGCTCGGGGTCGGTCTTGACGAAATCAATGCGCTCGGGGTTGATATCCCAGTTCAGGCCGTCCTTCGAGAAGCCCGCGTGCAGCTCCATGTTGCGCGCCTTGTCATCGACACGGAACACGCCTGCAAAGCCGCCCTCAAAGGGGACGACCGCGCTGTTGAAGATGCTGTTCGATATTTCAAGATGATCCCGCTGGATGACCGGGTTCTGATCGTAGCGCCAGATCACATCCTTGCATCCGGCAGGCTTTTCCTGCCACGGGATATTCGGAATTGCAACGCCGTTTACAACTTTCACATTCATAATTTCTTTTCCGCCTTTCAATCCGTGTCCTGTACTTCACGGATGTTTTATGTGTGTATTATACCACAAATTGGGGATTTTTGCAAGAGATTATTGGCAGATTGACAAGAAATCATTGAGGGTCAAAGTTCGGTCTGAGTTGTATAGAATATACAAATCACTACTTGAATAATAGCGGTCTGAGAAGGTTCCGTCCGGTTTGATGAGGTAGTCGCCGTACCAGAGCCCGAAGAATGACCACACGGACTGATCGAGCATCATCTGACCGGTCTGCGGGAGTGAGCCGCATTCACTGACGGCGAGCATTTTTCTGCGGTTTGTCAGCGAGGCAAGTGACTGAAACACCTCATAGCGGCTGCCGAACCGGACACCGGGCTGAAGATAGATGTCAGCGGATGCGATGTCGTAGGTGCTTTCCGGCACAAGGTAGGATTTGCTCTGTCCGTTCCAGACCCAGATCAGGTTGTTGAGGCCGTGATACCGGCTGAGGCGGTAATACAGCAGCTTCCAGAGCATCTGGTATGAGACGCTGCCGCTGCCCCACCAGTACCAGCCGCCGCCTGCTTCGTGGAGCGGGCGCCAGAGCACCGGAATATGCAGATCGCGCAGAACAGTCAGATCCCTTGCGAGAGCATCAATATCCCGCAAAAGCGCGCGTGCCCCGGCATGTAAGTGCCCGGATTCCACCGCTCTGTCCGCTTCCTCCGGCGTCATTCTGGCAAGCTGCTCCGGGTCAGTGCCGATGATCGCATCATACAGCACAAAATCGGTATCCTTTGCATAGACAGAATCGCTGCCCGGCGCATTCCAGAACCACATCAGCCCGACGATCCCGTTCATGTTCAGATGCCACTGTGCCGCATCCTCGATGATCTGGCGGTTGTCGCCGCTGCCGAGCGCAGAGAACCGGATCGCCGGAAACTGCCCGGTATGCTGATAGAGCATCCGCAGTTCGCGGTTTGTGCCGTCGGATGCATACTGTCCCGTCAGCATTTTGCTGCCCCACTGCGACCGGATCGCCTGATACAGCGAGACGGCCTCCGGGGAAGCATCCGGATTGCAGGGCGTTTCTGATATCTGAAACGCATCCTGCGCGGGCGGGTTATCTGCCTGAATCTGAAGAAAATCGACATCCAGATTGCCGTCGATCGTATCAATGGCAACCGTTGCATCCCCCTGCTCCAGAAAAATCCCGTGAAAGGTGACGAGCGTGAAGTTTTCGCGGTCATCTATTTCAAATTCCGCAACTCGTTTATTATTGACACTGACGGCATTGACGGTGCTGCAATCTGCCGCGACGGAAACGGAAACCGCATAATGCTGCGTAAACGGGATCATGAGATCGAATTGCAGCGCCTGATCCGTGTGCTCCGGCAGATATGTAACATACCCCCGTCCGTGATATCCCTTTCGCAGCGTGTCTATCACGGCGCCGCCCGGAATATTCATATATTCCGCTTCCAGACTGTACTGCATATCTATCTGCTGAAGCTCCGGGACAGACTGCTCTGCGCTCCCGGAATGCGTCTCAACCGTGATGCCGTCTGTCAGCGATTTGTAATAGGCGTTTTCGTCCTGCATATCATTGATGCAGCGAATCGGGGGAGCATGCAGGAATCCGGCATATGTCAGCGGCACAGTCAGCAGCACTGCCGGAATCCGCATCAGCGTCTCCTTCCGGAACATGATCTTCATACTGCTGTCAGACGGTAGATTCCGCCCTGAACCGTATCAAAGCACAGGAAGCCGTCTGTCTCCTTTCGGGTTGTGATCGGGGTTCCGCTGCCGTCTGTGATGCGGAATGCACCGCCGGGCAGGAGCCGGCAGACGCCGCCGCACTTTGATTCGATTTCAAGCTCAGTGATGCGGCGCTGTTCCCATCGCGCAGACACGACAAATCCGCCGTATGCGCACAGCCCTCTGAACGCGCCCGAGTCCCATTCTGCCGGGCAGGCCGGGAGCAGTGTGATGCCGTCGCGGTCTGATTGCAGCAGCGCCTCAGCAATCGCCGCAGTGCCGCCGAAATTCCCGTCGATCTGAAACGGCGGGTGCATATCAAACAGATTCGGATTCGTCGAGTGCTGCATCAGCTTCGTCATGGTTTCCATGAAATGCCCGCTGTCACACAGGCGTGCGTACATGTTTGCAATCCATGCGCAGCTCCAGCCGGTGTGACCGCCGCCGTGGGTCAGTCTGCGGTGCAGCGTGGCCTCTGCTGCTTTGCTGAGCTCCGGGGTTTTGCGGGGCGAGATCATATGCGCCGGGTGCAGCGCAAAAAGCTGCGAAATATGCCGGTGACCGGGCTCGACCTCGTCATAATCGACCGCCCATTCCATGATCTGCCCGTATTTGCCGATCTGCGGCTTCGGAATCCGCGGAAGCTGCGCCCTGACCGTATCGGTTATGGCATGGTGCATTCCGAGTGCCTCATCCGCGTCGATCACATCCTGATAGAGCTGCGAGATGATCTGGGAATCCATGCTCGGGCCCTCACAGAGGCTTCCTTCCTCGCCGGATTCCGTTCGGTAGGTATTTTCCGGGGATACGCTAGGAGAAGTGATAAGCTGACCTGCGGCATTTTCCGTCAGGTAGCCGGTGAAAAACTGCGCTGCGCCGTGCAGAACCGGAAGATTATCGCGCAGAAAATCCGCATCCTTTGTATATCGGTAATGCTCCATGATGTGCAGCGCGAGCCATGCACCGCCGACCGGCCAGATCGTCGCCGGCATCCAGAGATCCTGCGGCGCGGTATCGCCCCAGAGGTCGGTGTTGTGATGACAGCAGAAGCCCGCCTGCCCGTACATTTCCCGCGCAGTTTTTTCACCGTTTTCCGCAACCCTTTTCAGCAGATCAAACAGCGGCAGGTGGCATTCCGGCAGATTGCAGCTTTCCGCCGGCCAGTAGTTCATTTCCGTATTGATATTGACCGTAAAGCGGCAGCCCCATGCCGGCCACATGTCCTTATTCCAGATGCCCTGCAAATTGAGCGGGAGCGAGCCCTTCCGGCTGCCCGAGATCATCAGGTATCTGCCGAAGGAAAAATACGCCGAAAGCAGCGCATTGCGGTATGTGAAGTCGCCGGCCTTTACCGCATTGAGCATCTGATCGGTCGGGCAGTCCTCTGCATTGTCATCCGGGAGCGTCAGGGCGGTGCGCGAAAACAGTGCATGATAATCTGCGGTATGCTCTGCCAGAAGCTCCGCCCATGTGTGTCCCAGTGCAGCAGCGCCGGTGCTGCGGGCAAGCTGCCTGCAATTTTCCTGCGGATGGTAATAATTCGTATATACGGAAAATGCCAGCAGCGCCTCCGTGCAGTCCCGGACGATCAGCCGGTTGCCGCAGGAGGTCACGCAGCCGTCCGATGATTTTGCACAGAGCGCCGAATCAAATCGGATTCCGTCTTTTGTGCCGGAGCCGCCGTTGAATTCCAGATAAAGACCCTCATCGCAGCGCGAAATGCAGTTTTCGTCATAATAATCATCTCTGCCGTCGAAGGCTGCGGAAAGCGTCACCGGAATATCGGAGGTAAAGCGCATCAGAATGCAGTCGGCGGGCGCAGAGGCGATGACCTCGCGCCGGAACTGATGACCGCCGATCTCAAATGAGACTGCGTAAACGGCATTGTCAAGATCGAGCTCGCGGCGGTAATGCTCCGGCTCTCCATCCGGCAGAGTGAGCTTTACGCGCAGATTTCCGAGCGGCATATAGTGCCGCATATCCTGCGGGCACCCCTGCATTTTCTGAAATACGATCTGCTCCGCCTTTGCGATATTCCCGCTGCGGAGCAAAGCGCGAACCTCGCGGAAGCCCTCTGCGGCATCGGGATTGAGCCGCGAACGGGGCCCGCCCGACCAGACCGAATCCTCATTGAGCTGCAAAAGCTCACAGTCCGGCCTTCCGCTGAGCGTTGCGCCGAAGCGTCCTGCGCCGATCGGCAGGGATTCCTCAAAGCGCTCTGCGGGCTGTCGAAACCATAATTTCGGCATAGTGTTTCTCCTCTGCATTATGCAGCAGCTTTTGCTGCGATGATATCGTTCATTTCAGCAATTGCGTCTTCGAGCTGGGTATCCTGAACAGCATTCTCATCCAGTTCGGAGATGATATCCGGTGTCAGCCCGACCCCGTGATAGCAGGGTGTCTTTCCGGTCGCGTAGGTAGCGGTGGTCAGCGTCACGCCGCCGCCGGAGAGCTGGAAGGTCGTCTGCATGATGCCCTTTCCGAAGGTCTGTGTGCCGACCAGCTTTGCGCCGGCATAATCGCGCATCACACAGGCAAAGAGCTCGGATGCGCTCGCGCTGCTGCCGTTTACCAGTACAAGATAGGGCATTTGCAGCTCGTTTTTGTCAGAATGCAGAATTGTTGTCGCATTGCCTTCCTTGTCATAGGCAAACGCCAGATCGCCCTCCGGCAGCATCGGATCGACCATTTTCTCCAGCGCCGCGAGGACACCGCCGCCGTTATTGCGGACATCGAAGATAAAGCCCTTTGCGCCCTGCTCCAGAAGCTCCTGCCGCGCTGTCTCAAACTGCTCAGCGGATACGGTACGGAACTTTGAGATGCGGATATAGCCGATCTGATTTTCCAGCATTTCCGAATGAATCGTGATCTCATCAATCTGAGCGCGCTTGACAGAAAGGGACTGCTCGATGCCTGTATCGCCCTTTTTGATGCGGAGGTTCGCATAGGTATCCGCCTCGCCCCGGACCGCTTCGACAGCCTCCTGATAGTGCTCGGAGGCATTGATGCCCTCGACCTCGATCAGAAAATCGCCCACCTGAATGCCGGCCTTTTCCGCAGAACCGCCCTCGGTCACGGAGGCAATCAGAATCATGCCGTCATCCTGCTGCTGCACGCCGATCCCGATTCCGGTATAGACACCGGCGGTGGAATCCTGATATGCCGAGAGCTCCTTCTCGCTGCGGTATACGCTGTACTGATCGCCGAGGCCGGAGATATAGCCCGCGAGCATGCCGTCGATGACATCATCCTCCGGAATATCGGTATAGAATTCCCGCTGCACCGTTTCGTCGAGCTCATTCAGCCGCTCGAATTTATCGCCGAGCCGCTCGATCTGCTTGAGCTCCTTGTGAAATACAGCTCTGCTGAATATCAGCGTCAGGATAAAGGTCACTGCTGCGGTCAGCGCAAGCAGACTGAGCGCAGCACCGAGGCTGATTTTTTTCTTCATGCGAATTTCCGCCTTTCTACGCAGAAAACGGCAAGAGACTTATCTGACTCCTGCCGTTTTGCTGATTTACGTCTGCATATTATCTTCTATTCTGCATCGTATGATTGCAAAACGATTTAATAGAGATACGGCATCGGATTGACGTAATTGCCGTTTACGATGACGCCGAGGTGCAGATGCGGACCTGTTGAATTACCGGTCGAACCGACATTTCCGATCTTCTGGCCGAGCTGAACCTTCTGACCGGCGGACACGCTGATCGAGCTCAGGTGTGCATAGATCGTGCAGATGCCGTTGCCGTGGTCGATCTGGATGTAATTTCCGAAGCCGCCGTTCCAGCCGTATTTCGCGACCTTGACCGTGCCGTTTGCGCACGGGTACACGTTTGCGCCGTTGATCGCCTTGCTGCGGCTGATGATATCAATGCCCTTGTGGAGCTTGCCCCAGCGCTGCCCGAACGGGCTGGAGATGTCATAATATCCCGGAACCGGCCATGCAAAGGTGCCGCCGCGGTAATCAATGTTTCCGCTGGAGGGAGGCGCCGTGGTGGTTGTGGTAGTCGTGGTTGCCGAGGTCGAAACCGTGGTCGGCGCGGTGGTGGCGGTAGTCGTCGTGGTGGTTTTCTTGGTTGTGGTCGTGGCTTTTGTGGTCGTTGCCTTTGTGGTAGCAGTCGTGGCTTTGGTTGTTGCGGTTGTCGTTGTGGTGGATTTCTTGGTCGTTGTGGTCGCAGTGGTCGTTGTCTTTTTGGTAGTCGGAGCGGCCGTCGTGGTCGTGGTGGTAGTCGTCGTGGTCGTCGTAGTCGTGGTTGCGGTGCGGCTTGCTTCCTCAGCAGCCTGACGCGCAATCTCGAGAATCAGATCCTCTTCCTCCTCGCGGAGCTGATCCATCTCCTCCTGCGAAAGGGAAAGCCCCTCGTTGACGTGCTCATGCTGCTCCAGCAAAATCTGCTTTGCCGCATCGGTATTCGCCGCGACGGTATCGAGCTCGGCGCGCGAATCTGCAAATTCAGAGCGGAGAGACTGAAGCTCCGCCGCCTTGATGTTGAGTTCCTGCAAAGCCGTTGTTTTATCCTGCTGCAAGGATGTCAGCGTTTCGATATTCTTCTTGAGATTGCTGATCAGATCCTCGTCGTGCTTGGAGATGCGCTTGATCATCTCAGCCTTGGAGAGCACCTCATAAAAATCGGTTGCGCCGACCAGCGCCGAGAGCATGCTGTCATTGCCGTAGATATACATGACACGGACACGCTGCTTGAACAGCGCCATGCCCTCATCGACCTCAGCCTGCTTTGCGACGATATCGGCATCGAGCTGCTCGATCTCACCCTCCATTTCAAAGATTTCGATATTGACATTCTGAATCTGTGTATCAATCAGATACATTTTATCGTTGATGAGATTCATCTGCTCCATCAGGGATTTCTGATAGGCTTCCTTCTGGCTGATATCGTCTGCGAGCCGCTTCAGCTCTTCCTTTTTGGCATCAATCTCAGCCTGCTTTTCTTTCTTTTCTACTTCAATTTCCGCCAGTGTTTTCGCAGAAATGGTATTCTCCGGCATCTGCTCGGCGCGGTGTACGACAGAGAGTGTCGTAATACAGACCGCAGCGGCAACTGCGAGAAATCTGGTAAAGCCTTTTTTCATATCTACCATCCTCATTTTTGTTCAGCACATTACATATTTGCGGCGCGGTATTTCAGATGCACCCGCGTGGAGAGCACAGAGCCGAAGGCGCCGATCAGTGACCCGGAGATCACATAGGCGAGCGTGACCGGCAGCGCGATCCGGCTGTACGGAATGACATTGCCAAAGCCGATCGAGCTGAGTCCGTCGAATTTGCCGAGCAGCTCCACAATACTCTTATAGGAGAACCATGTCAGCAGCATGGCAAATGCACCGGCAACAAAGCCGTTGATCATGCCCTCGATAAAGAACGGGAACCGGATAAACGCCTTGGTTGCGCCGACGCTCTGCATAATGCTGATCTCGCGGCGGCGGGAGAACACGCTGGCGCGTGTCGTGTTGGAAATAATGACCATCGAGACAATCAGCAGCGCGATGATAATGGCGAGCGCCACGACCGTCACAATGCGGCGAATCTCGATCAGCAGCTTGACAAAGGTGTCAGGGGAGCGCGCATAGAGCACATCCGGGATCTGCTCGGCCGCCTCGACGGTCTGATTCATTCTGGAGATATCCTTGACCTTGATGCGGTAGGAGTCGGGGAGGGGGTTGTCGTCGGTGAAGGATTCAAACAGCTCCGGGTCATTGGTATTGCTCTGCAAATCGGACAGCGCCTCATCGCGGGAAACAAAAATGACCTCCGAGACATTATCCATCATCCTGAGCGTATCGCCGACCTCAGCGACCCGTTCCGGCGTGGCGTTATCCGTCATAAAGATAACCGCTTCGTTTTTGTCCTCGATTCCGCCGATGATCGAATTGATATTGATGTAAAACAGGATCGAAATGCCGACCAGCAGCAGGCTGACGAGCAGGACGCAGAACGAAGCAAATGCCATGACGCGGTTCTTCCAGACATTGTCAAAGCCCTGTCTGACCAGATACCGAAAACTACTCAGCTTCAACTTCAACGCCTCCAATCACTTCGTCAAACACAACCTCACCCTCGCTGATGTTGATGATTCTGCCGCCGAAATGGCGCACCATTTCATGCGCGTGCGTTACCATCAGGATCGTTGTGCCGCAGGCGTTGATGCCCTGCAAAAGCTCAACCAGCTCGTATGCGAGCTCCGGGTCAACATTTCCGGTCGGCTCGTCTGCGATCAGCAGAGCGGGGTCATTGACCAGTGCTCTGGCCAGCGCACAGCGCTGCTGCTCGCCGCCGGAGAGCTCGCTCGGATAGCAGTCCGCCTTATCCTGAAGCCCGACGAGCGACATGACATACGGAACACGCTTCCGGATCTGCTTTTTAGGCGCATCAATGACACGCAGGACAAATGCGATGTTTTCGTAAACGGTCATGGTGTCGATCAGGCGGTAATCCTGAAAGACGACGCCGATCGTGCGGCGGAATTCGGGGATTTTGCGCTTCCGCATTTTGATCAGGTCATAGCCGTTCACATAAACCTCTCCGTTGTTTGCGTCGATCTCCTTCAGAAGCAGCTTGATGAGCGTGCTTTTGCCGGCGCCGGAGCGTCCGATGACAAATGCAAACTCGCCGTCCTCCACCTTCAGGCTGACGTCGCTGAGCGCTTCGACACCGGTGCTCTCGTATGTAACGGAGACATTTTTGAGTTCTACCAAGAGAAAACCTCCTTTTGGACGTGAAAAGGGGAGCGGTGTGTCAGGTTTTTCCCGCTTTTCTTCGACTTTCGGTGAGGCGAACAAAATATGCCGTGCATGGAAAGTGCCAAACGACAATGATCGTTCGGCACTCCCCATAAATCAAACAAATCAAAAAACAAACAAATCAGAACTTCACAGGGCTGGAGGAGAGGTACTTCTTGACCATCAGTGCGATCTTGAAAATGATCGCATGGTCAAATTCGCGGAGATCCAGACCGGTGAGCTTCTTAATCTTTTCCAGACGGTACACAAGCGTATTGCGGTGAACGAACAGCTTGCGGGATGTTTCAGAGACATTCAGGTTATTCTCGAAGAAGCGCTGAATGGTGAACAGCGTTTCGTGATCGAGACTCTCAATGCTGCCGCGCTTGAAAACCTCATGCAGGAAGGTTTCGCAGAGTGTCGTCGGCAGATGATAGATCAGGCGGGCAATGCCGAGATTATCATAGCTGACGATGACCTTGTCCGTATCGAACACCTTGCCGACCTCAAGTGCGGTCTGTGCTTCCTTGAAGGAGCGCGCCAGATCCTTGACGCCGATGACGCTGGTGCCGATGCCGACATTGACACGCGTATAGAATTCGCTGGAGAGCGTGTCAGCGATCGAGCGGGCGAGCTTTTCGAGATCCTTGCTTTCAACGCTGGATTTGATTTCCTTAACTAAAACGATATCAGTTTCTGTGATATTGAAGACAAAATCCTTGCTCTTGTCCGGGAACAGATTCTGGATGACGTCATATGCCGAGATGTCATTTGCCGAGACGATCCGGATGAGGAAAACGACACGGCTGATCTCCGCATTGAAGTGCAGCTCCCGTGCTTTTACGACGATATCGCCGGGCAGGACGTTATCGAGAACGACGTTCTTGATAAAGTTGTTCCGGTCATATTTCTCGTCATAATACTGCTTGATGCTCGCCATCGAAATCGCCAGCATGTCAGCATATTTCGCTGCATTTTCATCTGTTCCTTCCACAAACACGGCATAATCGGGTGTGGTCCGGACACCGAACGGCTTATAGGTATAGCCGTCGCGGATGAACAGGTCACCGGATTCATTCATATCCATGGATACGAATTCGTTTGTGGTTCCGACGCGGTTTGCGTCGCTGCATGCGATAATGGTTGCAGTTTCATCGACAACGCCGATGGTTGCGTGAATGATGTCATGCATCTGCACGACAAGTCCCTGAAACGGTCTGTTAGACATAATCAATCCCTTCGCTTTCTTCATGAATTTGGTTGGGGAGTGCCATGATACAAAGCGGAGAGATGTGTTCGCTTCTGCATGATTCCGGAAGGATATCGCGTCCTCCCGAAACTATTACAAATTGTAACACATTTCCCACGCTGTATTGTTACGAAACTATGAACAAACTTTGAATATTCCGTGAATTCAGCCTTTTTTAGATGAAAACCTTGTGAAAATTCACGAAAACAATCCTGGATTTCTTTCGGATGTGTAACCGAACTGTTACAAACCGGTTACATTTTCTCCGGCGCTGTAACCTTCAGCAGCCCGAGCACATTGCCGAGCACCTGACAGGCCGCTGCACACAGGAGCAGTCTTGCATCGCGGAGCGCCTCGGTTTCGGCATCGCGCACCTTGCAGGCGTCGTAGAATTTGTGGAACTGTGCGGCGAGGTCAACCGAGTATTTCGTCAGCCTCGATGGATCAAGCTGTTTTGCGGCGGTCTCGACCTCCGCAGGAAGCAGTGCGATCTGCCGGATCAGCTCCCGCTCCGGCTTGCTTTCCAGAACGGAAAGCTCGGTCTGCTCAGCAGCCGGCACCGCGATCCCGGCCTCTGCCAGTGTGCGGATGAGGCTGCAAATTCTGGCGTGTGCGTACTGCACATAATACACCGGATTGGACGAGGATTTCTCCACCGCGAGATCGAGATCAAACTCAAAATGCGAATTCGCCTCGCGCAGATTGAAGAAGAATCTCGCCGCATCGACGGGGATATCCTCCAGCAGCGTGACCAGCGTGAGCGCCTTGCCGCTGCGCTTGGACTGCTTGACCGGCTGTCCGTCCCGCATGACCGCGACCATTTGCATCAGCACGACGGTCAGTCTGGAGGCATCGACGCCCAGAGCGGTCAGTGCCGCCTTCAGGCGGGGGACATAGCCGTGATGATCGGCGCCGAGAATATCAATTGCCCGGTCGAATTTCCGGATCATCAGCTTATTGTAGTGGTAGGCGATATCCGGCACGACATAGGTCGGGATGCCGTTTGAGCGGACGAGGACGAAATCCTGATCTGCGCCGAGCTCCTGCGCCTTGAACCAGAGCGCGCCTTCCTTTTCGTAGGTATAGCCGCTGTCCCTGAGCTGCTGAATGATTCCTGTCACGCTGCCGTCATTGTGCAGCGTGCTCTCGGCAAACCATGTATCGTAATGGATCCGGTACTGCGCGAGGTCATCCTTGAGCCCCTGAATGTTCTTCGGCAAAGCGTATGCGACCAGTGCCCTGCGGCGCTCCTCCTCAGAGCATTCCGCGAGCGAGCTGCCGTTCAGATCGTAATAATTCTTCGCATGTGCGATGATATCCTGTCCGAGGTAAACATCCTCCGGCATCGGAAATTCCGCGGTATTGCCGTTGTCGCCGTAGATTCTCCGGCAGACCGCTTCGACGGAATCGCATTCCCTGCACACTGCCTGTCCGGCATCGGAGCAGAGCTGCATGTACCGCAGCGAGAGCGATTTGCCGAATTTCTCGATCTGGTTGCCGGCGTCATTGATATAGAATTCGCGCTCTGCCGTATACCCTGCTGCCTGAAGAACCGATGCGAGCAAATCGCCGATCGCACCGCCTCTTGCGTTTCCGACATGCATCGGCCCGGTGGGGTTTGCCGAGACAAACTCGACCAGAACCCGCTGCCCGCTGCCGATATCGGACTGCCCGTAGGCTTTTTCCTCCGAGATGACGTTGGCAATGACATCGGAATACCATTTCTGTGCCAGAAAGAAATTCATAAAGCCGGGGCCGGCGATTTCGACCTTGTCGAAATAAGAGCCGGTAAGGTTCAGCCGTTCCGCGATCGTCTCCGCAATTTTCCGCGGCGCCATGTGCAGCGCCTTTGCAGAAACCATTGCGACATTCGCGGCGAAATCGCCGTGTGCGCGGTCGGCAGGAATTTCGATCGTGAATGCCGGAAGCGGCTCCGCGGGGAATATGCCCTCTGCGACCAGCTCTCCCATCGCATCCAGAATCAGCGTTTTTGCCTCAGATAAAGCTGCTGCGATCAAATTCAAATGCAGCACTCCTTTCTCTTTTCTGATTATATATTCCGCAGGGCTCAGCTTTCTGTCCGAAGCGAAACCTGCAAATAAATCATATTCACGGCAGAATAGCTCTCTCCGATATCCAGAAGATACCGCATCCGGAGCGTTCCGCCCTCCTCCCGGAAATCCGCGTCGATATCCGTCGCGCAAAGCCGCATATCCATTGCGCCGAGTATGGTGTGATAGTGCGCCTTATGCGTCTTTCCGGTCTCCAGGATCATCACCGCATCCGTAAAGCCGGTTTTCCGGATGGACACCAGCTTTCCGTTCAGCACTGTGATCACGGTCTTTCCGTTCTCCTCGCCCTGCTCGTCCAGCTCGGTGTAGCTGATCTCCGCTTTTCCGTCCTGATACTGATAATGCGCAGTCGAATTCAGCTCAGAGGCATCTGTTTCATTGTCCGCCTTCTGTGCGCTGCGGATTGTCAGAACCGCATTATCCGGATTTTTCGTGTTTTTTCTGCGAGCCAAGATTCCTCCGTTCCGGCAGATCAGAAAACGCGGTCGGCGTGCTCTGCTGCCTGTTCGATGAGCTTTTCGATCAGATACGGATACCGCATGCCGAGATCCGCCATCAGTGCCGGGTAGGGAGCGTGCTCCGAGAGCGCCGGCATGGTATTGACCTCGCCCAGCAGAATATCTCCGCGGACGGTGCAGTAAAAATCAATCAGCGCGAGTGCGCCGCAGCCGAGCACCTGATATGCCGCGATCGCGGTTTCCCGCATGATCTTGACGGTTTCCTCCTCAAGATCGGCCGGAATCGTCATCGGCTGATCCTCTGAGCGGTTCAGCTCGCCGACGAACGATGCAAACGGCAGGTCATAGCCGAACACGGCGACCCGGAATTCTCTGCCCTCGCAGAGGGATTCGACCAGAACCGTGCTGTCCTGCGTAAAGGCGCGCTTGATCATGGTCATGAGCTGCTCCCGGTCATGTGCAATGCCGGATGCCGCAGCGGAATCGCTGCCGGAGGGCTTTACAAAGAGCGGATAATCCATGCCCGCTTCGATCCGGTCGCATTCGCGGTCAAGGCGGTTCAGGCTGTTCTGCGAAACTGCGATCCAGCTCGGAATCGGAATCCCGGCATTCTGGAGCAGGGTATGGGTCAGCGCCTTGTTCCGGCAGATCGCCGAGGACGAGATGCCGTTGCCGACATACGGAATATGCGAGAGCTCACAAAGCCCCTGAATGGCGCCGTCCTCGCCGTAAACGCCCTGTAAGAGCGAGAAGATCACATCAATGCGCTTCAGCGTATAGCTGCCGTCCTCCAGAATCAGAATCCCGCGGTGTGCGGGGTCGGGGGAGAGCACCGCAGAGGTGCAGTCGGGGTTCTCGTTCCATTTTCCGGAGGCAATTTCCTCGTAATCGCCCGGAAAATAGAGCCATCTGCCTTTTTTGTTGATGCCGACGGGAACGACCTCATACTTTTCCTCCGGGAGCGCATGCAGAACGGAAGCTGCCGATTCCAGCGATTCCGTGTAATCGTTTGAGGAGCCTCCGAATAAAACCAGCACCTTCATCTTTGCCATTTTCGTTGTATCCTTTCCGTCTGAAGCTGTGATTCGTTCTATTTTGCAGCCTGTTTGGGCATTTTGCCATTTGTGCATTATTCTGAGAAAAGGATGAAAAACACGGGGTTTGCTGCATAACCGCAAAAAAACCGCGTGAAAGCGACAAAGTGATAAAAGCTGCATCTTTTCCTCTGATATCTCTATTTTAGCATACTTCACAAAAAAATGCAAGTGTTTTTTTGCAATTTCACAGAAAAAATTTTGAAATTTCCGTGAATTCGACAGAACGCGGGGAAACTTCTTGGCTTTTTATACAAACCTCCGGTTTTACGCGCCGGCAATCCTGCTTCATACATTTTTCTCCTGTCCCCATTGAAATTTCCTGCATAGTATGATATAATATAGTATTATATCAGTACAGCGGAGGAAGAAAATGGACATTATCAAACAGATCGCAGAGGAGCTGAAGCTGCGCGAGGAGCAGGTTCGTCAGGCTGTCAGCCTGCTGGATGACGGAAAAACCGTGCCGTTTATTGCGCGGTACCGCAAGGAGCAGACCGGCTCTCTGGACGATCAGACCCTGCATACGCTGAGCGACAGACTGAATTATCTGCGGAAGCTGGAGGAGCGCAAACAGGAGGTCTCCGATGCGATCACCGCACTCGAAAAGATGACGCCGGAGCTCGCGGAAGCGATCTCGCAGGCGAAAACGCTCGTGGAGGTCGAGGATCTGTACCGCCCGTATAAGCAGAAGCGCAAGACTAAGGCTTCGGTCGCAAAGGCACGCGGCCTCCAGCCGCTCGCCGATCTGCTGATGGAGCAGCGCCCGGATACCGACCCGGAGCGCGAGGCTGCTGCATTTGTCAATGCGGAGCTGGAGGTACCCGATATTGAGGCGGCTCTGAGCGGCGCATCCGATATTCTCTCCGAGATGATCTCCGATGATGCGGATGTCCGCAAGCGCCTGCGGAATGTGCTGGCACTGCGCGGCAGCCTTTGCGTCAAGGCGGTTGACCCCGATACCGACAGTGTTTACCGGAATTATTATGACCACACCGAGCTGATCCAGAAAACCGCTAAGCACCGCATTCTCGCGGTGAACCGCGGCGAGAAGGAGGGCTTCCTGAAGGTCACGCTGACCATGCCGGAGGGGCTCGGCGAGGGGCTCGTCACCAAAACCTTTGTCAAAAACAGCAGCCCTGCCGGTCAGGCCGTTGATGCAGCGGCGCTCGAAGCGTACAAGAAATCGCTGCTTCCGGCAGTACAGCGGGAAATCCGCGGCACGATGACCGACGAGGCATCGGAGCAGGCGATCACCGTTTTCTCGTCGAATCTGCGGCAGCTTCTGCTTCAGCCGCCGATGCGCGGTGCGATCACGCTGGGGCTTGATCCCGGCTTCCGGACAGGCTGCAAGGTCGCGGTGGTCGATCCGACCGGAAAGGTTCTGGCAACGGATGTGGTACATATTACCGCGAATTCCGCACAGGCCGTCGCTTCCGGTAAGGCAAAGCTCAAGGCGCTGATTCAGCGGCATCATGTTGCGGCAATTGCCATCGGCAACGGCACTGCATCCCGCGAATCGGAGCAGATCGTCGCGGAGATTCTGCGGGAATCGCCGGAGATTCATGCGGCATATATGGTCGTCAGTGAGGCGGGCGCTTCGGTTTATTCCGCGTCCAAGCTCGCAGCGGAGGAGTTTCCGGATTATGATGTTGCGCTGCGTTCTGCGGTTTCCATTGCGCGGCGGATGCAGGACCCGCTGGCAGAGCTCGTCAAGATCGAGCCAAAGGCGATCGGCGTCGGGGAGTATCAGCATGACATGCCGCCGGCGAGACTGAATGAATCCCTGACCGGCGTCGTCGAGGACTGCGTGAATGCGGTCGGCGTTGACCTGAATACGGCATCCGGCTCGCTGCTCTCCTATGTTTCCGGCATTCACAGCGGCATTGCGCATAATATTGTCGCATACCGCGAGGAAAACGGTGCGTTCACAAGCAGAAGGGAGCTGCTGAAGGTGCCGAAGCTCGGCGCAAAGGCATATGAGCTCTGCGCCGGATTCCTGCGCGTCCGGGACGGAAAGAATCCGCTTGACAATACCGGTGTGCATCCGGAGAGCTATGCTGCGGCAGAGGCGCTGCTTCAGGAATGCGGATACTCCAAAGCGGATATCGGCGGCGATCTGCATGAGCTGGCGGAGAAGGTGACGAAAAAGGGCGTTTCCGAGCTGAGCAGAACGCTCGGTGTCGGTGAGCCGACCCTGCGCGATATCGTCAAGGAGCTGATGAAGCCCGGCCGCGACCCGCGTGACGAGCTGCCGAAGCCCTTGCTGCGCAGCGGCGATATCATGACAGCGGAGGATCTGAAGCCCGGCATGGAGCTGATCGGCACCGTGCGGAATATCATTGATTTCGGTGCATTTGTCGATATCGGCGTACACGAGGACGGCCTTGTGCATATCTCGCAGCTCGCTGATCATTTCATCAAGCACCCGCTGGATGCGGTCAAGGTCGGGCAGATCGTGCGCGTCCGCGTGCTGTCATCCGATGCAAAGAAAAAGCGGATCAGCCTGACGATGAAGGGCGTTCCGCAGGATCATCTTGATTCCTGATTACAGAGAGAAGCAAAAGAGGAGCGATACAGAATGGTTTATGTAACAGGCGATACACACGGCGATTTTTCGCGCTTTCAGAGCCCGGTTCTGAAAAAGGCGGGCCCGAATGATGTGCTCATCATCTGCGGGGATTTCGGCTTTTTCTGGGATGATTCCAAGACAGAGCAGAAGCTCAGGCGGAAGATCGCCGGGCTGAAATATACCGTTGCATTCGTGGACGGATGCCACGAAAATTTCGACATGCTGGAGCAGTACCCCGTTTCGCAGTGGAACGGCGGAAAAGCGCGTGTCATCGAAAAAAATCTGATTCATCTGATGCGCGGGCAGGTCTATACCATCTGCGGCAGGCGGTTCTTTACCTTCGGCGGCGGGCACAGTCAGGACTTTGAATACCGGACTGCCGAGAACTGGTGGGAGCAGGAGCAGCCGACCTATAACGAGATTCTCGGGGCAGCGGAAAACCTGAAAAGCTACAACAATACCGTGGATTACATCATCACGCACGAGCCGCCGGCCTCGCTGAAGGACTGCCTGCGGATTGACATGATGCAGCGCCTTGAGGTTCACGCATTTTTCGAGGATCTGACGACCGGCTGCAATTTTCAGCAGTGGTATTTCGGAAAATGCCACCTGAACCGCTATGTTCCGCTGAAATATTATGCGGTCTTTGATGAGATTTACCCGCTCAGGGATACCGCAAACAAGGCGATCACCGCGCCGTGGGAGCAGCGCAGCATGCCGCTGCCGGATGACAGAGCGGAGGAGGCAGAATGAGCGAAACACTGGAGCAGGGACAGGAGACCCTGCGCGAAACCGCCGGACTGTTCTCCAAAATCTGGGATAAGGTCGTCAGCTTTCTGCCGACGCTGCTGATGGCGCTCTGCATTTTTCTTGCAGGCATTCTGATTGCCCGGCTGATCACAAAGATCATCAGCAGAGCCATGAGCCGCTCAAAGATCGACGGGGCGGCATCCAGCTTCGGGCAGTCGGTCGTGAAGATCATGCTGTATGCGATTCTTCTGATCATCTGCCTGTCCGTTCTCGGCGTCCCGACTGCTTCGATGATCACGGTAGTCGGCGCAGCGGGTGTCGCGATCGGCCTTGCGCTGCAAAATACGCTGTCCAATCTCGCCGGCGGGTTCATCCTGATGCTGGCAAAGCCCTTTCAGGCGGGGGATTTCATCCGCACCGGCGCAGAGGAGGGCTTTGTGGAATCGGTTTCGATCCTCTACACAAAGCTCCGGACAATGGACAACCACACCGTATTTATCCCGAACAGCGCCGTTTCCTCCGGTGCCGTGACGAATCTCTCGCAGCGGGGGAGAATCCGGGTTCGCGTTCAGCTCTCTGTCTCCTATGCCGCGGATATCCGGAAGACCCGCGCTGTGCTGCTGAAGGCGGTCTCCGGGCTGGAGACCGTGCTGAAAAAGCCGGCGCCTGCCGTTGCTGTAACGGAGCTCGCAGAGAGCGGCATTGAGCTCACAGTATTTGCATGGGTGCGCAATACTGATTTTATCACCGCGCCCGCTGCCGTCCGGGAATGCTGCAAATATGCACTCGATCAGGCCGGCATTGAAATTCCGTATCCGCAAATTGATGTCCATACAAAAGAATAAGGAGGTACCCCCATGAAAACGCGAAAGCTGAGAGCCAAAATCAACAAACTGACCGCCGCTGAATTCATTGAACTCTGGGAGAGCGTCTGGGAGAATGCACCCTCTGAGGAGCAGACCGCGCTTGCTCTGGAGCATTCGATCTTCCGCATCTCGGTCTACGACGGAGAGGAGCCGGTCGCAATGGCGCGCATGATCGGCGATTTCGGACTGGATTATTACATCAAGGATGTGGTGGTCAAGCCGGAGTACCAGAAAAAGGGCATCGGAAGAATGATGATGAAGGAATGCATCAAATTCATCCGGAAAAACGGCGTTTCCGGCACGGATATTTACGTCGAGCTCTGTGCGATGCCGGATGTGATGCCGTTTTATGAGAAATTCGGCTTTTCCTCCAATGAAGCGCAGCGCATGAAGCGGATGTGCCGGATCATCCCCGAAACAGAAGAATAAAACGCAGCCGCCGTACCTTAGAATCAGTACGGCGGCTGTTTCAGTCTGCTCTCAGCCTCGCTGCAAGCTCCGGGTCGGGCGTGATAAACGCGGTCTGGTAATTCGTATAGATCACCATGCCGGGTCTTGCGCCGGGCGGTTTTTTTACAAATTTTGCGGGGCAATAATCCACCTTGACCTGTGCGGAATCCCGCCCCTTGCTGTAATATGCCGCAAGCATGGCCGCTTCCTCAACGGAGCGGTCCGGCGGGGGAGCGCCGTTCGCGGCAAGAATCACATGGGCGCCGTGAACGAGCTGCGTGTGCAGCCAGATATCGGTTTTTTCGGCAAATTTCAGCGTGAGCTGGTCGTTCTGCTTATTGTTGCGCCCGACGTAGATATCGAGCCCGTCGGAGGACACAAAATGCATCGGCTGCATCGGCTTCGGGGGCTTTCCGGCCTTTTTGTTTGCGCGGAGGTATCCCTGTTCAATGAGCTCCAGCCGGAGCTGTGCGATATCGGAATCGCATTCCGCGCGCGTCAGTGCCTCAAAGATGCTGTCGATGTATTCGGCCTCCTGTTTGCCCTTTTCGATCAGCTCGGTGAGCTTTTTCTGCGCGGTGCAGGCCTTCCGGTACTTTTTGTAATACTGCTGTGCATTCTGTGCGGGTGTCAGCCGGACATCCAGCGGAATGGTCACGGTCGGCGCGGATTCCTGATAGAAGTCCTCGACCGAGGCGCTGGAATCGCCGCGCTGAATCCGGTACAGATTTGCGGAGATCAGATCACCGTTCCGGCGGTTTTCCTCCATCGACGCACATTCCAGAAGCTCCTGTTGCTGATTCGCAACACGCTTTGTGATGCGCTCCGAGGTATTTGCAAGAAACCGGAACAGATCGTTGGCGCGCTGCCGGAGCCGGTTGTCGCGGTCGCGTGTCGCATAGAATGCATCCAGCGTCTTGCTCGCGGTTTCGTATTCCGAGGAGATCATGCACGCGCCGTACTGCGAAATGCGGATGAACGAAAAATCCTTTAGGATGCCCTCCTTTGTGCGCAGGGTGGTGTAGACCCGCTTTTGAGGGTCTGCAAGGGCAGCCTGTGTCTGATGTACGATAAAGAGAAACCGGCTCATCTGCTCCTCGCTGAGCGGCAGGGAGACGGGCTCGCCCTTTCCGGTGAAGAATTCCCATTCTCTCGCGACGATCGGGGAAATGCCCTCAAACAGCCGGATCAGCACCTTTGAAAGCGCGCCGGACTGCATTTGCGAGACTGCCTGCCGGATCGCGCTGTCATCGGTATCGGTCAGACAGATTCGCGGTTCACGCGGCGGCGCGGCATATTCCATCGCCGGAAGAACCAGCCGCACGCGGGAAATATCCTCATCGACCCGCCGCAGACTGTCCACGATGCGCCCGTGCTCATTGACCAGAATCACATTGGAAAATCGCCCCATGATCTCGCAGACCAGCGTGAGCACCACAGAATCGCCCATCTCATTGTTTGCGCGGATTTTCAGCCGCAGAATGCGCTCCAGACCGTCCTGCTCGATCGCTTCGAGCTTTCCGCCGCTCAGGTGCTTCCGCAGCAGCATGCAGAACATCGGCGGCTTTGCGGGATTTTCCGGCGTTGTATCGGTCAGATGAATCCGTGCGGCATCCGCAGAGACCGAAAACAGCACCTTCACCGCGCCGCTTCTCCCGCGGAAGGACAGAACCAGCTCATCGCGCACCGGCTGATAGATCCGGTCGATGCGGGAGCCGGTCAGCGATTCCAGCTCGCCTCTGATGCAGTGCAGAAATGCGCCGTCGAGTGCCATGCGTTACCCTCCTTGTGAGATTATCCGAGAAATCCTGCAAATGATGCAAATTCATTCTGTATCATGCCCGCCGCAAGATTCGGGAACGGAATCTGCTGTGCGGGCTGCTCCGGCAGAATGAGCTGCACATTCTGCTGTAAATTGCTGTCGATCATCGCGACGCAGGTACAGAGCCTGCTCAGCCGCAGCATTTCGGATTCTTCCTCAGCCTGCATCATCCAGTTGATGCCCGGAATGCCGATCTCGCAGGAGACCAGCTCGACCCCGTACAGCGTGCGGAGGATATTCAGCAGCAGCGTGGGTTCATAGATATCCGGCGCGTTTCCGCCGATCGACATGCCCCAGCCGTCCGGCTGCGGAAGCCCGTCGCTCAGGCAGAGCCGGATGCTGAAAAACAGCTCGTCGGTCGTCATTTTCATCGCCGTGTAGCAGTCGCGGACAAACCGGCTGCGGTCATCGAAGTCGCCGCCGAATTTGCCCTCGCGGTGAAACGCGGCAAGGCTTTCGCCGAACAGATTTCGTCCGCTGACATTGAGCGCCGCGCCGGAAAATCCCGCTTCCTCGGCAAAGGCGGCGGTCTCGCCGCAGGCGATCACAAGCCGCGTGAGGTCATCGTCCGTCAGCAGCGGCGCAGCGGTCGGCAGATTCGGCGAATGCTCTGCGGCGGCAGGGGAGAGCGCCCGGTGCCCCGCATGATCCAGCAGCGCGATCAGCAGCGGCGCGGTGCCGAATGCCGAAACCGATGCCTCCCGAACCGCCTTGCAGATCGCGGAAAACGCCGGAACGCTGTCCTTTGTCAGAATGGGCTGCCCGACCTTTTCTCTGGCATCCGCCTGAATCGCGATCGGCTCAAAAAACACAACGGCATACTGCCTGCTGCGCACGGCATCCGCATAGCGCGCGATCGTTTTCTCAGTCGGTGCGCCGTTTTCATCGGCATCATACTGCGGCTGCATTTGCAGCACTGCCCGGTTCGGGAGCGCTGCTCCGTGCAGCTCAGCACTCTGCATAAGGGCATCCGTTTCTGCAATCAGCGGCAGAAACAAGCCCTGCTCTGAGGCAGAAATGCGAATTTCCTGAATCTCCATGTGAAATCTCCTTTCGGATATAAGACTGCCTGCCGCCGGCGTTGGAAGCCCGCAGCAGGCAGTTTGTAGGATTTAGTCCTTGAATACCTCAAGTCCTGCGAGATGGCGCAGAAGTGCGGTCAGGTCGAGCGATGTCGTCGCACCGTCATCGTTGCAGTCCGCATTGATCTTGCCCTGCGCGGTGATACCGGTATTGGTATCCTCCGAGACAACACGCGCGAGCATGACAGCATCCAGAACATCAACCGAATTGTTGCAGTCCACATCACCGCGTTTTTTGTTGGGAATAACGGGTGTAGATGTTGTGGTGGTGCCGTCCTCTTTGGAGGTTGTCTCCGGTACCGTGCCGTCCGGCTCAATGCCGCCGACCAGTACGCCGCCGTCGTAGATGCAGATATGGTCATTGAGCTCCTCAGGCGGGTCGGTAACGGCGAAGAAATCGGTATCCTTGCCCATCTTCAGGCTCTGGTAGCTCCAGTCGTTTGACGGATCCCACTGATAGAAAACCCATTTGTTTGTTGCAGAATCGGTATAGCCCTTTCCGTAGAAGCCGACCTTGAACTGGTATTTCTTTCCGGAATTTGCAAAGGTGCAGTCGTTCCACTTGATCTCAACATAGTAAATGTTGTCCATTTTGTCCCACTTCTGCGGGGCGCTGATCTCCGAGGATGCACCCTTGATCTCCACGCTTGCCTGATCGTAAAGCATGCCGGATTCTACGATACTCTTGTCACCGATCTCAGATGCATCGAAATAGTACCGGACCGTGATATCCTTTGAGGGCTTTGCAAGACCCGAATAGACCTTGAGGGAAATCTTGGTAGCGCCGGTGCCGTCATTCTGCTTGTCATCGACGCCGATCGCCTCGACCCAGTAGCCGGTGCCGCCCTGTTCGTCCTCATTGATCTCCTCTGCGGGCGGGAAGTTCTCGGTGACCTTCATATCGGCCGTTCCGTAATACTGATACATCGCCGCAGCCGCGCCGACGAATGCCGCATTGTAGTCGATCGTAACCTCGTTCTCGCGCCAGTCATTTGTGCTGTCGCTGTGTGCGTCGTCATTGTCAGGGCCGCCTGCCAGTGCGCCCCAGAGGGTGTGCTTCTGCTTGCGCGGGTCCTCAGCCATCGTGAGTCCCGAGGCCGCACGGTGATGCGGATTCATGACGGAGTAGGTCTCGTCATAGCCGCACAGGAAGACTCTCTTGCCGTGTGTGCCGTTCCGCCCTGCAAGAACCGTCTGTGCTTCGGTTTCCTTATAGGTAATATCGTTGTTGCCGAGGATATAGTCGATCTGCGTCTTTGCAAATTCGCTCCACTCGCTCGGCTTGCCGTTATTGTGGTACTTGTCATAAACCGCGCAGCAGAGTGCAAATGCGGATGCATACCGGCAGCTTCCCCAGACGTCGATGAAGACCAGACCCTGCGGGGTCGTCTTTGCCTTATATGTGCTCAGCATCTTGCCGACGCAGTCATTATCCCAGAAATCATCGAAAACATACTCGTTTTTGCCCTGTGCATCTCTGATCTTCTGCACGAGATCGAGCTCCGGGTGCTCCTGATTGATCGCCGCCCAGAGAATGGACGCGCCGCTCCACACATCGTTCCAGCAGTAAACCCAGCCGGAAGCCGCGTAGTAATCGAAGATCTTGTAGGCGTAGTCAAATACGGAGGCATCGCCTGTCGCTCTGTAAAGCCATGCCGCAGCCCAGCAGTAGTCATCCTCCCACTTGCTCGAATTGTAGAACTGACCGGGGCCGTCACCGTTGTCGGAGAGTTCCTTTTCATTCGTATTCGCAAAATCCCACAGAGCCAGTGCATAGTCAAGGGATTTGGCAGCGTATTCGGGATCCTTTTCCTTGAAGTTGAGGTAGTTGATCGCAAGGGATGCGCACGCAGATACCACATAGTCGGTCTGCGGCTTTTCGGCAGTCAGGAAGTATGCCGGGCGCACCATCGTGTCAACCTCCGGCGCCTCCCAGACAGCGTGGTCGATGCCGCCCTCGCCGACCTGATAGCAGTGCGCGATGACCGTGCCGCTTTTGTCGCGGAAGGTGCATTTCATCAGGTAATCGTTGAAATAGCGGAGAACCGTCTCGATGTGGTCATCCTGACCGAGGCTGACATAGGAATCGCGGAACTCGTAATAGCCCCAGCCGAGCGTTGCGGCAGCGTAGTTCTCCGGCATGCCGAATTCGACATGGTCGCCTGCGTCATGCATACCGCCGGCGACATCAATGGTACCGTCGCCGTCCGGGTCGAGGACATCCTTGTACTTGTCCATGAATTCCTGCGAAAGATTGGTTCCGCCGCCCTCCTGTGTATTGCCGTCCCACGGAACCATCGGGACATGCGCATCGTAGGTGTGGCAGTCGTCGCGCCACGAAAGGCGGCTGTTCTCGCCGACCTCCGTGCCGCACATATTCGCATCATAGAAATAGATCGAATACTGCAAGGCCTTCGCGTAGTTGTAATCGCCTGCTGCTCCTTCATCCGCAGCAATTGCCTGAAGCGGTACGGTATAGGGCAGCGCAGTCGCGGTTGTGACAGCGGCAAGCAGTGCTGCTGCCGTCTTTTTGCATTTGGTTTGGATCAAACCCATAAAAACCCCTCCTCGTTATGCTGTGCCATCTTAATCGGGCACTATATTATTATTATAACATAGAATGGTAAAAAAGGCAATGGGGAAAGGAAAAAAATCATAAATTTAGTGTAGGAAAAAAATCATAAATTTAGAGTGCAGGGGAGTAAAACCGGAGGCCGCATGTTTGTTTGGCAAACTGCGGCACTGCCGCCTTATAACATATTTTCAGAAAAAACACAAGAGCTTTGCATGATAATTCCCCCAAAAAACCTCAATCATTATTGATTGACAAAGCAGACCTTGTGTGTTATAATGAAAGAAATCCAATGAACGGAGGAAATTGCAATGGGCATTTTTGATAATATCAAGGCATCCGTATCCAGTACGGTGCGGCAGGCATCGGAGGATGCGCGGGTGTATGCGGACAAAAACCGCGTGAAAAAGGAGATCATGTCGCTGGAAGCAGAGCTTGCGAACTGCTACCGCGATCTCGGCAATCTGGTTTACCGCGAGCATCAGAATGACCCGGATTATCCGTATCAGGATCTGTTCCAGACAATCACGCAGGTTCAGGCCTCTCTGACCGAGCGCCAGAATGCGCTGAACCGGCTGCTCGGAATCCAGAGCTGTCCGAACTGCGGCACGCCGATTCCGCTGAATGTGCGCTTCTGCTCGAACTGCGGCGCAAAGGCTCCTGAGCTGCCGTCTCCGGCTGCACCGCAGGCAGTCTGCCGGGGCTGCGGTCAGCCGCTTGATCCGGAGGCGATGTTCTGCTCGAACTGCGGACAGAGCGTTGAGGCTGAAAAGCAGGCAGCTTCGCCCTTTTCCAAGCCCGATGCCGTGCCGGTCACGCCCGCGATTCCCATGCAGCCCGCTGCGGAGGAGCCCGTGAAGCCCGATGCGCCGGCCGATGCACCGGATTCTGCGGAGCATGAGACGGATGTCCCGGAAATCAAACAGGATACGCCGGCCGCGCCCGTTCCGGAGGCTCCGGCAGAAACGCCTGAGCAGCCGGCGGCACTTGTCTGCCCGAACTGCGGCGAGCCGATTGCGTCTGATGCGCTGTTCTGTGCCTGCTGCGGGAATAAGGTTCCCGGGCTGGACTGATGCGATGAGAAAGGATACTGCTGCGCTGCTGGTCTGTGCCGGCAGTGCATCGCGCATGGGCGGAATCAATAAGATTCTGCACCCGCTCGGGCGCAGGACGGTTCTCGAATACGGCCTCAGCAGCTTTTGTCAGTGCGGGAGCATCGCGGAGATCGTCATTGTGGTTCGTGCGGATGAAATCCCGAAATTTCAGGAATTGCTTTCCCGTATTTCGATTCCGCTGCCCGTGAAGCTGGCTGCCGGCGGGAATACCCGGCAGGAGAGCGTGAAAAACGGCTTTTCGCTGATCTCCCCCGACTGTCAGTATGCCGCGATTCATGACGGTGCGCGGCCGCTGATTCGCCCCGCTGCAATCGAGAGGGTGATTGCGGATGCGCGCAGAACCGGCGCCGCAACGCTCGGCGTGCCGGTCAAGGATACGATCAAAATAGTGAAAAACGGCATCATCACAGATACGCCGGAGCGTTCGATGCTGTATCAGACGCAGACGCCGCAGGTGTTTTCCGTTTCGCTCTATGCTGAGGCGATGCAGCTCGCGAAGCAGCAGGGGAGGGACTACACCGATGACTGTCAGCTCGTGGAAGCGCTCGGCACGCCGGTGACGATGACGGCCGGCGATTACACCAATCTGAAGCTGACGACACCGGAGGATTTTGCGGTCGCAGAGGCGCTGCTCGCTGAGCGGGAGAAGGAGGAACACAATGGCTGATATTCGGATCGGGCACGGCTATGATGTCCACCGGCTTGCTGAAAACCGCAAGCTGATCATCGGCGGGGTTGAGATACCGCACACGCTCGGTCTGCTCGGGCATTCCGATGCGGATGTGCTGACCCATGCCGTGATGGATGCGATGCTCGGCGCACTGGCGCTCGGCGATATCGGGCAGCATTTTCCTGACACGGACGCAAGATATGCCGGCGCGGACAGCATACAGCTTCTGCGGCATGTCAATGCGCTGATTCAGAAAAAGGGCTGGCAGATCGGCAATCTCGATGCGACGGTTCTGGCGCAGAAGCCAAAGCTCGCGCCGCATATTCCGCAGATGCGCAAAAATTTTGCTGAGGTGCTCGGCTGCGATCTCAGTCAGG
>JAFUAD010000053.1 GCA_017460835.1 Oscillospiraceae bacterium | reverse complement strand
CCCGCATCGCAGCAGCAGGGCACACGGCGCCCGCCTCGCAACAGCAGGGCACACGGCGCCCCGCCTCGCAGCCGCCGCAGAAGCGCTCCGCAAAATCAAAGCGCAAGCGCAATACACGCCTTTATCTATTCCTGATCGCGCTCGTGCTGATCGTGCTGCTGGTGATCGGCATTGTGCTTCTCAAGGATAAAAACAAAAACAACCGCAGTGCCGGTACCGCCTCCGATACAACGGAGACCACGACCACGACCGAGCCGATCGTGACCGAGCCGCCAGTCGTGCAGGAGATCACCTTCAATACGCCCTCGATGTATTCCGTCATGGGCGGCGCAGAGCTCGTTGATTACAACGGTGATCAGAAGATGCGCGTGCTTTCGTGGCAGGAGGCCGCGGATCAAGGCGCGCCGGAGGGGACTTCGGTGCAGGATGAATCCAACGCGCTGATTCTCTTTGATCTTGAGCAGCTTGTCGGCTCTGCAAAGGTCGGGCAGATCCGCACGGTCAGCATGGATATCACCTGCGAATCCTCCGGCCCGATCGGACAGTGCAGCAGCGGTCTGCGCGCACTCGTGCCGCAGTACAATGCGGAAACCGGCGAGCGTGAGGATTCCAAATCCGTGAAGATCACGGATATCCTGCTGATCGACAACGAAAGCAGCGTCAATACATGGCATGTCGCGCTCAGCATCCCGAAGGATGTATTCGGCGGCGATGTGAGAAACCTTGCATTCGTGCGCTATGCCGATGACAGGCAGACCGAGCTCTATCTGGACAATATCCGGTTCCTCGATGCTTACGGGAATCCGATTGATGTGACCTACAATGCGTCCGGCGCGCCGACCGGTGCCAATACCGTCCCGCCGGCAGAATCGACCACCACCACGACCTCGGCAGCGCCGGCAGAATAAGCAGGGCTCCAGTTCTGAAACGCGCCCCTTCCGCATACAATGCGGTAAGGAAAGGGGGCGGCGGAATGGACGAACCGCGGAAGCCGCAGGGGATGCACAATGCCATCCTCGAAAACCGGGAAAAGCTGCTGCTTTCCGGTGTCACGGAGATCGACAGCTTTGATGACCGCACCGTGATTCTGTATACGCAGCTTGGTGAGCTCGTGATTCTGGGGCGGGATCTGCGCGTGCAGCAGCTCAGCACGGAATCCGGCGAGGTGCAGATCGAGGGGGAGATCCGGGCGCTGCGATACGGCGACCGTGACCGGACCGCTCCGCAGGGCTTTTTTGGGAGGCTGCTGCGGTAATGGAATTGCAGGGTCATACGTTTACCGTCGCCGGGCAGATGTCGCGGTTCCTGTGCAGCATTCTGCTGGGGCTTCCCGCAGGGCTGCTGCTCGATTGCTTCCGCACGCTCCGGGCGCTTCTGCCGCATCACGCCCTGCTGGTGTTTCTGGAGGATACCGTCTATGTGTTCCTCTGCATTTTTACGGTGCAGTGCTATGTCTGGATGTACGCGGACGGGGTATTCCGCTGGCAGTATGCCGCCGGCGCGTGCATCGGGCTTGCGGTGTATCTCGTTACGGTCGGCGCCGTCTGGATGCGGATGCTCAGTCGGCTGCGCACTACCGCAAGGAGAATTTCCGGAGCGCTCCGCCGCCGGTCAGCCCTCCTCATTTACAGAATCAAAGAAAGTTTTTTTGCGAAAAAAAGTGAAAAACCACTTGACGAATGAGCGGCTTTCGGTGTATAATAAGAGTGGCGGAATATCGGGAACGGAAACCGGAGCTGCGGTTTCTCCCCGCCGTGCATGAACACAGAGAACGGAGCACAGCTATGGAACGGAATAAAGGGTCAGAGCGCGAGTTTGCGAAGAAGCGCAGACGCGCGATTATCAACTGGCTGGTATATCGGCTTGTCGCAGTCGGCCTGATTGTGGCATGCGTCATATCCTTCATCTCCACGCAGGCAACTTTGCAGGAAAAGCGACAGGAGAAGGCGGATCTGGAATCTGCCATCGAGCAGGCAAAGGACGAGAATCTGGAGCTTGAAAAGTTCGTTGATGCGGAGGATATCGAGGGCTACATGGAAAAAGCGGCGATTGAGGATCTGAATTATGCATATCCCAACGAGCGCCGTTTCTATGATACATCGCGAAACTGAATCGAATTTTCTCTGCGCGGATGCAGAGCGGAAAGGGCAGTATATGCAGCTGGAAATCGGGCAGATCTATGAAGGACGCGTGAAAAGCATCACGCAGTACGGCGCATTTGTGGAGGTACCGGGCGGCGAGGGCGAAAGACCCGTCACCGGCATGGTACATATTTCCGAAATCGCAAACACCTTTGTGCGGGATATCCATGACTTTTTGCAGGAGGACGACGCCGTCCGCGTCAAGGTCATCGGCGTGACGCCGCAAGGAAAGATCAGCATGTCCGTCAAGCAGGCAGAGCCGGAGCAGAAGGGGGAGGATACCCCTGCGCCGAAAAAGCGCAGAGAGCCGCAGAAGCCCCGTATTTACGAGCCGAAGCGCTCTGTCCCGCAGTCGGAGATGAGCTTTGAGGATAAGCTGCTGCATTTCAAGCAGGCGAGCGAGGAGAAAATCTGCGATCTGAAGCGCGGAAGCGAGCGCAGAGGCGGCTCCCGCAGCAGAAGATCATAACAGAAGAAGAATGAAGGCACCCGTTCCGCGGGCGCCTTTTCTGTATCGGAGGAAGCATATGGAACAGGATTTTTTTCAGAAGCGGCTGGCGGATCTGGCATCGCAGGCGGAGCGGACAAACCGGTTTACGTTCACGGGATTTCTGAATGAAGCGGAGCAGGCGGAGTATCACGCGGCCGAGCGGGCGCTTTCGGGCAGCGGCGCGGTGCTCTGGGGCGGCTATGCCGATGCCGAGCGTGCCATGCTGCGCTTCGGCGACCCGGAGCAGCTCGGCTATGAGGAGCCGTTTCCGATCGCGTGCCTGAAAATCGCGCCGCTTCAGGAGAAATTCGGCGAGCAGCTCACGCACCGCGATTATCTCGGCGCGATCATGCACCTCGGCATCGAGCGCAGTGAGATCGGCGATATCCTGACGCGGGACAAGCACGCCTATGTGTTCTGTAAGGCGACGATGGCGGAGTATCTCTGCCGCGAGCTGGTGCGGATCCGGCATACTTCGGTGAACTGCGCGCCCGCTGAGCTGCCGGAGGAGGAATTCACCGCGAAAACCGTCGCGGGAACGGTGCAGGTCTCGTCTCCGCGCATCGACGGCGTGATCGCGAAAATCTACAATATTTCGCGGAGTGTCTGTGCAGAGCTCTTTTTAGCCGGAAAAATCTCCGTCAACGGCGCCCAGACCGGCAATCACAGCCTGATTCTGAAGGAGGGCGACAAGGTTTCGGTGCGGGGCTTCGGAAAGTTCCGGTTTCTCGGCATCGGCGGCACAACGCGCAAGGGAAAGCAGATTGTCAGATTTGAGCAGTTTGCCGGATAAATATCCACACACGGAAAACAGGAAACCTGCATTTTTTGTGCTATTCTGACAAAACACATGCTGTGTCTTGCTTTTTTGCCCCCGGTTTGATATAATAATTCTGAATGAGATCATGTCTGAGAAACGGAGGCGGGGAACATGCAGACATATGAAATGATCGCGCGCCTGAGCGACCTGCGCGGCGGCTCCGGAAGGGAGCAGGCAGTCGGTGAAACGGCTGCGGAGCTGCTCAGAGCGTTTGCGCCGGATGCGCACTATGGCGACGGCTCTGTCGTCGGGCATATCGGGCAGGATACCGGAAAACCGACCCTGCTGCTCTGCGCCCACCTCGATCAGGTCGGCTTCATGGTTACGGATATCACGGAGGACGGCTTCCTGCGGATCGGCGCAGTCGGCGGCATTGACCGCAGACTTCTGCTCGGGCAGGCGGTGACGGTCATCGGCAGCGAAACGCTGTCCGGCGTGATTTCGATTCTGCCGCCGCATCTGCTGAAGGGCGAGCAGGCCGTGCCGGAGGATGCACAGCTCTGTGTCGATCTCGGCGTATCATCCGCGGAAGCGCTCACGGGAAGGGTTGCCCGCGGCGATCGTGTTTATTACGCAGCAACGTGCAAAAAGCTGCAAAATGACTATATGACCGGCTCGGCGCTCGATGACCGCTGCGGCGTGGCGGCGGTTCTGCTCGCGGCAGAGCAGCTTGCCGGAGAACCCGATCTGCCCTGCAATGTGACGGTGTATTTCAGCGGGCAGGAGGAGCGCAGCGGCAGGGGCGCAAAGCTCGCAGCCGTGAACGAGCAGCCCGATTATGCCATTGCGGTCGATGTGACCTTCGGCATGGCGCACGGCGAGGACCCGAAGGAGTGCATGACGCTGAAAAAGGGGCCTGCGGTCGGCATATCCTCGGTTCTGTCCGCAGAAATGTCCCGGCATCTGATGCAGACTGCGGAGCGTGCGGGAATCCCATACCAGACCGAGGTCATGCCCGGCACGACCGGCACGGACGCGGATTCGCTCGCGCTCAGCCCGGGCGGGTGTGAGGCGGCGACCGTCTCGATTCCGCTGCGGTATATGCATACGCCGGTCGAGGTCATCGCGGTATCCGATGTCGAGCAAACCGCGCAGCTTCTGACAGAATATGCAAAGGAGTGCGGCAGGATATGAACTGGATTGAGATGAAAACGCTCTGCGGCCTCTGCGGAACATCCGGCAGGGAGCACGCCGTGCGCAGCTATATTCTGCCGGAGCTAGAGCAGATCGGTCTGCCGGAGGATGCCGTGAGGGTCGATCGCCTCGGCAATGTGCTTGTGCATAAAAAAGGCGCATCTGCGGCGAAAAGGCGTGTTCTGTTCTCCGCGCATATGGATGAGGTCGCGCTGATGGTGACGGATATCTGCGAGGACGGCGCGCTCTGCTTTGATGCAGTCGGCGGTGTGAATGCCGCGGCTGTCATTGGGCGGCAGGTGACGGTCGGGGAGCAAAAGCTTCCGGGTGTCATCGGAAGCAAGCCGGTGCATCTGCTCAGTGCCGATGCGCGCAAAAAGCCCGCGGAGATGAGCGGACTTTGCTGCGATATCGGCACAGAATCGAAGGAAGAAAGCCTGCGGCTCGTGCAGCCGGGGGATATCATTTATTTTCCGGAAAATGCGTGTGATTTCGGCGACGGCTCCTTCGCCTCTAAGGCGATCGACGACCGCTTTGGCTGTGCGGTGCTGCTTGCCATGCTCCGCAGCGAGCTGCCGTATGATACCGATTTCGCATTTGTGGTGCAGGAGGAGGTCGGACTGCGCGGCGCCGGTGTCGCGGCAAATCAGGTGCATCCCGAGATCGCCGTGGTGCTGGAGGCGACGACCGCTGCCGACATCCCCGGCTCAGAGGGCTCCGAGCGCGTCTGCACACTGGGCGGCGGCGCCGTGATCTCGCTGATCGACGGCAGAACCGTTTATGACAAGGCGCTTTATGATCTCGCGGTTTCCGTCTGCGCAGAGCAGGGAATCCCGCAGCAGACCAAGACGAAGATCGCCGGCGGCAATGACGCGGGCGCGATTCAGCATGCCGCACAGGGCGTGCGCGTCATGGCGGTCAGCGTGCCGTGCAGATATCTGCATGCGCCGGTGTCCGTGATCCGGAAGGCCGATGCGGAAAGCTGCGAAAAGCTCGCGTTTGCGCTTGCTTCCGCATTACAGGAGAAAACAGTATGATTCAGGAGATGCTGCGCTCCCGCGAAGCCGACCGCAGTGCGCTCAGCGTGTGCCATTACGGGCGCAAGATTTTGTGCAATCTGGTCGCATACGGGACAAAATACACCTTCTGCCGGTTCTTCCGGCTGCGGTCACACGGCAAAACCGCGTGGCTGATGCTGCAAAACAGCACGCTTCTGGTCAGCTCGCAGGAGGATTTTGCCGGCGATGCGCAGGCTGCGGTCGAGCTTTCGATGTTTGTCGATATGCACCAGCCGTTCCGCGTCGAGGGCTGTCAGTCCTTGCTGCGGCTGCTGCAAATTTCCGGATATCAGCAGCTCCGGCGCTCGGTCTTCGAGCTGGTGCCGGGCAGCGTGTCGCCGGTATTTGATCCGGCGCAGGTCAACAGCGCACCGCGGCTCGACGATGTCTACGAAATCCTCAGCGAGGGCTTCCCGAATCTGATCGCATACGAGCTCTGGCTGACCGATACCTCGCATATGGTGCGGCGTGGTCTGCGCCAGTGCTATACTTATTTCGATGTGACCGCCGCGACTGCGATCTACGATTACGGCGCGCATGTGCTGATCGGGCAGGTCGCGACGAAAACCGCCGCACGCGGCAGGGGCTATGCCCGTGATTTCCTGCACTGGATCGCAAACGATCTCGATGCACGCGGCAAGCAGGGCATTCTGTATGCGCTGGATATCCGCAGGAGCTTTTATGAGGAGATCGGGTTTCATCTGCTGGAGACCGAATTCGTCTGGGAGCGGATCAGCGGCGCCGATCCGGACGGCGGAAAGGGTATCCTGTAAATTTATAATCGCCTATAACACCCGCAGGAGGGGATAGTTTGCAGAACGCATTTGAATTTGATGAACGGCTGCTGAAGGCCGCGGCAGAGGCGGAGGCGGCTGCTGCGGCGGAATTTGCGGAGATCGACCGCATCTCGCAGCACGGCACCGCAAAGGTTCTCCGCGCATTTCAGCAGAACCGCGTGTCGGCGGCATGCTTTGCCGGCGCAAACGGCTACGGCTACGACGATGTCGGCCGCGACACGCTCGACCGCGTGTGGGCGGATGTGTTCCATACCGAGGATGCGCTGGTGCGGCACCATTTCGTTTCCGGCACCCACGCGCTTTCGACGGCGCTGTTCGGTGTGCTGCGGCCGGGCGACCTGCTGGTCTCCGTGACCGGCGCGCCCTATGACACACTGGAGGAGGTCATCGGCATCCGCGGCAGCGGGAACGGCTCGCTGCGCGATTTCGGTGTGCAGTACCGTCAGGCCGATCTGACGGCGGCAGGCCTGCCGGATTACGATGCAATTCCGCAGGCGGTGCAGGGCGCGAAGGTCGTCTATTTGCAGCGTTCGCGGGGCTATTCGCTCCGTCCGGCGCTTTCTGTTGCCGATATCGCGAAAATTGTCGGAATCACGCGGCAGGTCAATCCGGATGCCGTTGTGATGGTCGATAACTGCTACGGCGAGTTTGTTGATTACGACGAGCCGACCGATGCCGGCGCCGACCTGATTATCGGCTCTCTGATTAAAAATCCGGGCGGAGGCATCGCGGAGACCGGCGGGTACATCGCCGGAAAAGCCGCGCTCGTCGAGCAGTGTGCATACCGCCTGACCTGCGTCGGAATGGGTAAGGAGGTCGGCTGCTCGCTCAATCAGTGCCGGTCGATGTATATGGGGCTGTTCTTTGCGCCGGAGGTCGTCGCAAATGCGCGGAAAACCGGAGCGTTCGCTGCCTCGCTGTTCCGTTCTTTCGGATACACCTGTCTGCCGGAGTCCGGCGGCAGGGCGGGGGATATCATCACGGTTCTGGAGCTGCGCGAGCCCGCCGCAATGGAGGCATTCTGCGCAGGGATTCAGGCGGGCTCTCCGGTGGATTCCTACGTCACACCGGAGGCATGGGACATGCCCGGCTATGAGAGCAAGGTCATCATGGCAGCGGGCGCATTCACAGGCGGCGCCTCGATCGAGCTCTCCGCCGACGGGCCGATGCGCGAGCCGTATGCCGTATATTTGCAGGGCGGCCTGACCTACGGCAGCGGCAAGCTCGGTATCTTGCAGGCGGCACAGTTCATGCTCGGGCGCGGGCTGATCCGGCTGTAACGAAAATCAGACTGACAGGGAAATAACCGGTGCGAAATGCGCCGGACAGAAAGGTCGATTCAAAATGGCAGATAAAAACAATACCGGCGAATTCTCAATGGACGGCTATTTCAACGAGCGCCTCTCCGAGGATGTCGAACCGATGAATCCCTTTGAGATTCAGGAGACGGAGCCCTCGAAGAAATCGAAAAAGGGCAAGCGGAATCTCGGAAAGAAGCTCAAAAATGTCAATTTCAAGAGCAAAAAGACGGTGATTATTGCAGCGGCAGTGCTTGTGCTGATTCTGTTACTGATTATCTTTATCTGGCTCAGCAAGCGCCGGAATGACGGTGCGCGGTACGCAAAGCTGCTCTCGCAGAATATCGGCCGCTCTGTCCGGACGGCGGAGAAGAAGGCGGGCATTGATCTGAAGGAGGAATCGGACTATGCAACGCTGAATCAGCTCTATATTTCCTATCAGGCGATCGCAGAGAGCAAGAAAGACTGCAAGATTCAGGGCGTCCATCTGCCGGAATGGGCAATTTTCTGCAACACCGAGGCGAGTGAGCTCACAAGCGTCACATATTATAACTACGAGCTTCTGGAGGACAGCATCTTCGGAACGGAGCGCAAGTCATATCTCGACCCGAATCTCATCCCGACAGGCTCGACCGTGAAGGAGGTCGAGAAGAAGCTCGATCTGGAGCCGTACCGCATCCAGTATCAGCAGGGGAAGATCCAGCTCCGCGAATACCGCTACTGCTATGACGACAAGGAGAGCGGAGATGTCGTTTCCTACGCAATTACAGCGAAATGGAATGAAGACGGCGAGCTTGCCGAAATCAAGGATATCCGGAGAAATTATATCGGAACCCTGCTTGCAAGCCCCGAAGCCTGAGCGCGCGCAGATTGCTGAAATGTGCCATACGGCGGCTGCGATATTTGTCGCAATCGCCGGAAATCGTTACAAAATTGCTACAAATTGAAAGCAAAATGGCGAAGCAGCGCGCAAAATGATTGACAGAATCCGCTTTTCCTGATAAAATATATCGTGAATCAGAATCAGGCGGTGAACATATCCTGCAACGGGAAGCTGCGCGAAGAACCCCCTATTGATGCTCCCCGGCGCGAACCGCAGGACGGAAGGAGAAGAAGCAATGAGTGATCTGAAGCTTTGCTACGGCTGCATGGAGCCGCTTGACGGCGAACGTGTGTGCCCGCATTGCGGATATGAACAGGATGCAACCTCACTGGCGAATTATCTCAAGCCCGGAACCATGCTGCATGACCGGTTCCTCATCGGAAAGACACTGGAATTCAACGGCGAGGGTGTGACCTATCTGGGCTATGACACGGCAGTCGGCTGTAAGATCCTGATCCGGGAGTATCTGCCCGAGCAGCTTTGCAGCCGTGTTCCGAACAGCACCGAGGTCAATGTCAGCTATGCCCATCTCGCACAGTATAAGGCGCTGATGGCCGAGTATACCGAGCTGAACAAGGCACTTGCCAGACTCCGGAACCTGAGCCATCTGAACCCCGCGCTCGACCTGTTCTCGGAGAACAATACGACCTACGCAGTCTATGAATACCTCGAAGGGCAGTCCTTGCTGGACTATCTGAAGGAAAATGCAGGCGAGCTGAGCTGGAGCACCGTCCGGCGCATCTTCCCGCCGCTGTTTACGACCCTGAGCCTGCTGCACAATGCAGGCGTCCTGCACCGCGGCCTCAGCCCGGAGACGATCTTTGTCACCGATAAGGGCGAGCTGAAGCTGCGCGGCTTCTGTATTTCGGCCGTGCGCACCAACGATACCGAGCTCGATGCCGAGCTGTTTGACGGCTATGCCGCACCGGAGCAGTATTTTGCGGATCGCCAGCAGGGCACATGGACGGATGTTTACGGCATCTGTGCGGTGCTGTACCGGATTCTGACCGGCTGCCGCGCGACCGATGCGATTTCCCGTGAGGATTACGACAATCTCGTACCCCCGATTGATCTGAACCCGCATATGCCGGAGAATGTCTCGAAGGGCATTATGCAGGGCCTTGCGCTCGACGGAAACGAGCGCGTCAGAACCGTCACCGATCTTGTGACGCTGCTTTTTGAGGAGCCCGCGGCAGAGGATGCCAATGAGCCGAAAACCGGCACAACGGCAGTATTCTCCGTGCAGTCCGATATGAAGCGTGTCGCACCCGCTCAGCAGGCGCCGGTACCGGATCCCTTCCGGCAGCAGCAGCCTGCCGCCCCGCAGCGTCCCGCGCAGCAGCGCCCGATGCAGCAGCGTTCGGGTCAGCGCCCCGTGCAGCAGCGCCCGAATCCGCAGCGTGTCAGTCAGCAGCGCCCCGGTCAGCAGCGTCCTGCTCAGCGCCAGAATCCGCAGCGTCAGCCTGTCCGTCAGGGCAGCGCCGGTGCAGTGCGCAGCGCAGCAGGCAGACCCGCACAGGGCATCCGTCAGGCAGGCGGCAGCATGAACCGTCAGGCAGCGCCCGCATCCCGCGGCATGCAGAGAACCGCAGCCGGTCAGCCGGCAGCCGGCAGACAGCGTCCGGCATCCGGCGCCATGACCCGCAGCTCCGCCGGAATGCGCACCGTCGCCTCCAGAACACCTGCCGGTACTCCCGCGCGGAGACGTCCCGTTCCGGCAACGGAGCGCGGCAGAAAGGTGCAGGAGGCATCCGTTTTCGAGAAGCTCCGTGCGCCGCTCCTGATCGCCATTCTCTTTATTGCGATTATTACCGTCGTGATTATGGCATTTGCGAAGCTGCTTGAAAATACGCAGAACAAGAACCAGTCGATTTACAACCGCGAAAGCAGCGTCGAGCAGGATAATATCATCTCTGCGGACAGCGGCGAGAGCTCGGAGGTTGTCCACCCCGACGCATATGTGCCGAAGGTTGTCGGCATGAGCTTTACTGCGAAGCGGGATGAAAACGCAGGCTGGCTCAATCTGGAGCCGGAGTATGTGTTTGATGAACGCTATGCGAAGGATACCATCATCGCGCAGGAGTTTGAGCCCGGCACGGAGTTTGTGTCCGGCAGCTCGATGAAGGTCACGGTCAGCCTCGGCTCGTCGCTGATTACCATTCCGTCCTATAAGGGGCTGAAGCTGAATGCCTATCTGAATCAGCTCAAGGAAATGGGTCTGGTCGAGGCGGTTGACGGCGATAACGGCAATCCCGGCGGCACGACCACGACCGAGAAAAACAAGAGAAACAAGACCACGACGACAACCGTAACGGATGCGCAGGTCACGCCGAATGCGGACGGCAAGCGCCAGATCGTGATGTATAAGGCGAAGGTTGACTGGAACTACGCAAACGGCTATGTCTGCGGCGTGGAGCCCGCAGCGGGCAAGATCATTGATGCGCTGGACGATTATCAGATCATCGTGTATTATGCGTACAATCCGGTCTATACGACGATCGTGAACGGCACTACGAATTCCGACAGCTCGTCCACGAAGAAAACCAAGACCACTAAAACCACCGCGACGACGGTCGATACGGAGACCAATCCGCCCGTATCGCAGACGCAGCCCCCGGCTTCGGACACGCAGCCGCCGCCTGCATCTTCCGCCGAGCCCGCACAGTCTCAGGCTCCGGCAGAAGGCAACGGCGACACATAAGCAGAGAAAAGGTATCGCTACGCGATGATTTATAGCGAAGCGTGCGAGAGCCCCAATATAAATCCATCGGAGATACCTCTTTATCGAACAAGTGAGGACGGCTTTGCAGCAAGCAGAGCCGTCCTTTTGCACGTTTTCGGCGCTTTGGCATATAATGCACAAACGGAAATAAGGGAGGTGCCCGATGAAAATTGTCGTAATGAGAAGCCCGCGGCTGCTGGCCGGGCTGTTTCGGCTGATGTTTCACATCAAAAAGGAGTCGCAGGACGAATAACAAAGCAATGAGCCGGTTTTCTCAGCCGGCTCATTTCTGTTATGCATTTTTGATCAGATCCACAAGAATATCCGTTACGGACGCAATGCCGAGCTTGCCGGTGTTCAGAATCAGATGATAATTCGACCGCGCACCCCAGTCCATGCCGGTGTAATAATTATAATGTCTGCGGCGGTGCTTGTCGCGCCGGCTGACGATCGTGTACGCCTTGTCGGGGTCAGCATTGTAATGCTCGATCGCCCGCTTGACGCGGAAATCAAGGTCTGCGGTGATGAACACGCTGAACAGGCTCGGATGATCGCGGAGAATATAATCCGCACAGCGCCCGACAAATACCGCAGAGGGATTCTCATTCGCGAGCTTCGTAATGATCTTGCTCTGCGCCAGAAAGACATAATCCTGCGGCAGCGCCTCTGTTTCACCGTAGGGGGAGTACGGCCCCGCAACCGCCAGATTGAACAGGAAGGAGTTGGTCATCCGCTCCTCGTTTTCCTGAATGAATTTCGTCGAGTACCCGCACTGATCTGCGGTCAGATCAATCAGCTTGCGGTCAAATACCGGAAGCTCCAGACGCTCCGAGATATTCTGTGCAATCTCTCTGCCGCCGCTGCCGTATTCACGGCTGATCGTGAGTAAAATCGGTTTCATAGGCTGCCTCCTGCCAGATTCACATGCGTTTCTTGTGATTATTACCGGTTTTTGATTCGGATTCGCGCCGAAATTATGAATTACATCGAACCCTTAGTATCATTATAGCAAAGTATCGCCGTTTTGTCAATGGGCTTTGCAAAAGATTTCAGCATCCTCCGCCCTCGGGGCAGGGGATGCTGAACATACCGATCTATCCTGCGGCTATTTGTGGAATGTCGGGTCATCCGTGCGTTCCAGCAAATAGTCAATCGAAACGTGAAAATAATTTGCAAAGAGAATCAGCGTGCGGTAATCCGCTTCCCGGGTGCCGTTTTCATAGCGGCTGATGCTGTTCTGATTCATATTCAGTTCAATGGCAAGGCGCTGCTGCGTGATGCCGCGTGCCAGCCGCAATTCTTTCAGTCTCATAATAAAATCCCTCTTGACTTTATTATACCATTGTGGTATAATAAAAATATACCGATTTGGGATAATCCGAAAAAGGAGCGCTTTATTATGGAGAATGAAAAAGTTTTGGCGGAGTCAAAAAAAAAAATTTCAGGTTGACGAGAAGTTATATATCAGGGCAATTATTTTGATCGTCCTCGGCTTAGCCGGCATTGCGATGTGGCCTTTTGGTATTCTCCCAATTATCGGTATGATTCTGACAGTCTGTCTTCCGATTGGTCTTGTCTTTCTGTATCTGGCTTATTTCCGTTGTTCCATTACTGTAACCAATTACCGTGTTTCCGGCAGAATCGGCTGGGGCAAGCAGGTTGATCTTCCTCTGCGTCAGATATCTTCCGTGTCGAAGCGGGGCAAAGACACACTCGGCGTAGCGACTTCATCCGGTTTGATCAAGTTTTCGCGTCTGGAAAATGCAGAAGCGGTCTATCAGGTCTTGACCGGACTTATCAATGAGATGCAGACACAAGCGTCAATTGCGTCTTCTGCTGCGCCCGCTCCCGCGCCGGTTATTCAGCAATCAAGCGATGCCGACGAGCTCGCAAAATACAAAACCCTCCTTGACAGCGGCGCCATTACACAGGAAGAATATGACGCAAAGAAAAAGCAGATTCTCGGCCTGTAAGCAGAATACAGGATACAAAGCCCGGACGGAGCGCTGTCCGGGCTTTGCGTTTCTGCGGCGCCGGGGCATCTTGATTTTTCAGCCGGAATCTGGTATAATACCGGTGAGGGGAGGGGAGCCGATGAAAACGGTCAATGTTTATGAGCAGTATTTTCGCGGGGAATGCAGCTTTGCGGACGTTCCGCGGCACGGCGCACAGGTTCGGCTGACCGCGGAATCCGATGCCGGGCAGATTCGGTACACGGTCTCGGTGAATTTCTTTCCGCACAGCGACCCCGAGGATTTCGGCATTACCTATGACGCATACTGCGAAACGACGCTCTATGAGGCAGCGGGCAGGCGCTCCGGAAAGCGGGAGAAGGCATTTCTGGAGGGGTTGCGGGAATCCGCAGAGGCACTTGCCGGTGAGCTCGGCGGTACGGTTTTCTGGGACGAGCCGCTGATCGAAGCGCGATACGGGTAAAAAAACAGCACACATCCGCGAAAAACGGGTGTGTGCTGTCGTTTTCTGTGAATGGCTTAAACAGCCGGTTCGGTGCTGAGCTGTGCGCTGTTGACGAACATATCGTAGATTCTGCGGACTGCTTCCTCGAAGTCGCCGTCCAGCAGGCCGATGATGATATTCAGCTCGCTGGAGCCCTGGTCGATCATCTTGACATTGATGCGGGCGTGTGCCAGTGCCGCAAAGATTCTCGCTGCCGTACCGCGGGTTCTGCGCATGCCGCGTCCTACAACCGCCAGCAGGGAGATGCCGTGCTCGATTTCGCAGAGATCGGGGTTGACCGCCTTGCGGATTTTCGAGAGGATCGTTTTTTCTCTGCCCTTGATATATTCCTCGGCGAGAATGATCGTCATGGTGTCGATGCCGGAGGGCATGTGCTCGAAGGAGATGCCCATTTCCTCGAGAACGGAGAGCACCTTGCGGCAGAAGCCGAGCTCCGCGTTCATCATTGCCTTCTGAATGTTGATCGCACAGAAGCCCTTTTTGCCGGCGATGCCGGTGATCGTATAGCCGGTCAGCGCATCGGAATCGGCGCTGTCGCCGGAGACGATCAGCGTGCCGGGCGCCTCGGGCTCGTTGGTGTTGCGGATATTGATCGGGATGCCCGCTGCGCGAACCGGGAAGATCGCATCCTCATGCAGAACCGTCGCGCCCATATACGAGAGCTCGCGCAGCTCCTCATAGGTGATCGTGTTGATGACAGCCGCATCTTTCACGATGCGCGGGTCTGCGACGAGTACGCCGGAAACGTCTGTCCAGTTTTCGTAGATCTGCGCCCGGACTGCTCTTGCGACCAGCGAGCCGGTGATATCGGAGCCGCCGCGGGAGAAGGTGATGATCTCGCCGTTCGGGCCTGCGCCGTAAAAGCCCGGAATGACGGCATACGGCATATCCTTCAGGCGCTCGCGCATGGCCATCATGGTTTCCGGCATTTGCAGCACGCCGCTCTCATTGAAGCAGACAACCTCTGCGGCATCGACAAACGGGAAGCCGAGGTAATCCGCGAGCAGCATGCCGTTGAGGTATTCGCCGCGGCTTGCGGCAAAGTCCTTCGTTGCGCCCTCCTTCAGGCGGAATGCGATGCGGTCGAGCTCATCGGTCGGGTCAAACGAAAGCTGCAAATCCTTTGCGATTTCGAGGTATCTTGAGCGGATTTTCTCCAGCGGCTCAGAAAAATCCTCGCCGTTTGCAGCGAGTCTCTGGCAGGTATAGAGCAGATCCGTGATCTTGATATCATCCGAAAAGCGCTTTCCCGGCGCAGAGGGAATCACATAGCGCCGTTCCGGGTCGGATGTAATGATCGCCTTGACCTTGCGGAACTGATTGGCATCGGCGAGGCTGCTGCCGCCGAATTTCACGGTTTTGCTGTTCATTTGTATCTCGGACATGGTAAAAATCTTCCTTTCCGTCCATGAATTTCCACATATATAGTATATTCGATTTTGCGCAAAAAATCAATAGTTGGGATTCACAAAGTTTCCCGTTTCGCAATTGTACTTTTTGTGAATACGGTTGTACGCATCAGGCGGACAAATAGTGCGCTGCTCCGATACGAAATTTCATAATTTATTTTATTAAAATCAGGTTGCTTTTTCCTCTGAGATATGGTATGATACTGACAGAGCCGGTGCTGCCTTGCCGGCTTCGCTGAAATACTGAAAGAGAGGGTTTCGTATGAAAGCAAAAAGACTGACAGCCGGATGCTGTGCGCTCCTGTACCTGAGCCAAGCAGCAATGCCGGTCAGCGCAGAGACAGATTCGTCCGCAATCTGGGAGCGGTTCCTGCGGTATGACCTTTGCATCACGGATTACAGCCTGCTCAGTGAGGAGGAGCGGGCGCTCTGCCGGTTCATCTTCGATACCGAGCAGAACAGCGCGGAGACCGTGCGCTGCGAGCGTGCCCGCCGCATACTGGATTATGACTATGTCTCGGACAGGCTGCGCGAGGAGGAGCTGACAGCGCTCTGCGGCATTCAGGACGATTTCGCGGATTACAAATTCAGCGGCATTTATGCCCGCCCCTGCACCCCCGATCTTGTCTATCTCGACGGCAATGCCGACCGGAATGAATACTGGCTCGACGATGAGGGGAAGGTTCGGGTCGTATTCACCGGAGAATGCAGCGGGACGCAGTATGATGTGATCGAGTATCTGAACACGGAGACCGGCGAGCGGCGGGAGATCACGCCGCAGCCTTCGGTTCCCGCCGTGAAATATTCGGCGGAGGGCGTGCCGGATTTCTCCGATTTTCCGCAATATGACGGCGATTATTACGCATTTTTGCCCGACGGCGATGCGATGCTGGTGCGGAGCCGGTATGCAGCGCCCAGCCGGGATGACCCGCCTGCTGAACCGATCGGGGAGCCCCTGACCGGGACCGTGACAATCCCGGAATCGGTGGACGGGCACCGCGTGACGCGCATTGCGCCGCAGGCGTTCTGGTATGCGCCGGTCACGAAGGTCGAGCTGCCCGATACCGTCCGGTTTATCGAAGCGCAGGCGTTCCGCGGCTGTGAATATCTGGCGGAGCTGAATTTCCCGTCCGATCTGGAATACATCGGGGCACAGGCGGTTTATCTGCCGAAGGCGGAGACGCTGACGATCAACTGCCGGGAGCTGTATATCGCAGAAAACGGCGTCAGCGGAGGCTTTGAAACTGCGGATATCCGCGCAAAAAAGCTCGGGGAATCCGCGCTTGCGGGATGCCCTGAGCTGAAAACACTGGTGCTGCGCGACGATCTCCGGCGCATCGGTGCAAACGCTTTCCGGCAATGCGTGCAGCTTGAGTCGGTTACGCTGCCGCGCTCGCTCCTGTCAATCGGGCAGGGCGCATTCACCAAAACAAATCTCTCGGGCATCACGATTCCGCCGACGGTCGAGGTGCTCGGCGCGCTGCCGAGGCAGAGGGGCATCGCAGCGACCTCCGGGATTGATGTCCCGGCGACACACCCGCTGACCGATGATCCGGTCTGTGTGTTTGATTCCGACTGTGACATCGCCGGAAATCTCGGTACTGAGGCGGAGCGCTATGCGAAGGAATGGAACCTGCGCTTTCTGGAGACCGCCATGCTGCCGGGCGATGTGAACCTCAGCGGCAGATTCGATATCGGCGACGCGGTCGTGCTGAGCCGTTATCTGCTGCACGACCCGGGAATCCGGCTCGGTTACTGGAAGGCTGCGGACTTCGACGGCAGCGGCAGCCTCAATGCCGTCGATCTCACGCTCATGAAGCGTGCGTTGATGCATCTCATCTGACCGGCTGAAAATCAACGAAAAAAAACGCGGTTACCCCCTTGCATTTTATGCTGAATTATGGTAGAATGAACATGTCTGATGTTCCGTGTTCAGGCAATTGCAGTTGATTTTAGGAGGATAATATGAATTACGGCTATTTTGATCTCAAAAACAAAGAATATGTGATCACGCGCCCGGACACCCCCTCTGCATGGTCGAACTACCTCGGCGACCCGGAGTACGGTGCGATCATTTCCAACAATGCCGCGGGTTACAGCTTTGTCAAGAGCGGCGCAAACGGCAGAATCGGCAGATTCCGCTTCAATTCCATGATGGCGCTGCCGGGCAGATACATCTATCTGCATGACAGAGACAGCAAGGATTACTGGTCTGCATCGTGGCAGCCGGTCGGCAAGCCTCTCGATCAGTACAAGTCCACCTGCCGTCACGGTACGGCATATACGGTTCTGACTGCGGAATATGCAGGGATCAAGACCGAAACCACATATTATGTTCCGGATACCTATGAGGTCTGGCAGTGTAAGATTACCAATCAGTCCGACCAGACCCGCAGACTCTCCGTGACCGGCTTTATTGAGTTCACGAACGACAACAACTACAATCAGGATCAGGTCAATCTGCAATACACCCTGTTCATCACCCGTACCAGCTTTGAGGGCGGAAACCGGATCATTCAGCACATCAACGAGAACAGCGGCAAGGATGCCTCCGGCTCGAACCACCGCGAGCGCTTCTTCGGTGTTGCCGGTGCGCCGGTGCATTCCGCAAACGGCGATCTGTCGTCGTTTATCGGCGCATACCGCACCTACTCCAACCCGATCGCAGTCGAAAAGGGTGAATGCGACGGCACCATGAACTACAACAGCAACGCCTGCGGTGCGCTCCAGTCTGATGTGACGCTCGCGCCCGGCGAGACGAAGGTGCTGACCTATGTGTTCGGCCAGCGGAATTCCGCGGAGGCTGCCGAGATTCTGAAGAAGTATGAGACCGCCGGCGTCGCAGATACGGAAATCGCGAATCTGCGCGATTACTGGCATGAGCAGCTCTCGCATTTCGAGGTCGAGACCCCCTCGGACGAGTTCAACAACATGATCAATGTCTGGAATGCGTACCAGTGCTTCATTACGTCGATCTGGAGCCGCGCCGCATCGCTGATTTACTGCGGCGAGCGCAACGGCTACGGCTACCGCGACACCGTGCAGGATATTCAGGGCATCATTCACCTGAATCCGGAAATGGCGCTCGAAAAGATCCGCTTCATGCTCTCGGCGCAGGTCGATAACGGCGGCGGACTCCCGCTCGTCAAGTTCACGCATAACGCTGGCCATGAGAATACGCCGGACGATCCGGAGTATGTGAAGGAGACCGGGCATCCCTCCTACCGTGCAGACGATGCGCTCTGGCTGTTCCCGACGATCGTCAAGTACATCGGCGAGAGCGGCAATCAGGCGTTCCTCGACGAAGTCATCGTCTATGCGAACGGCGGCGAGGATACCGTGTACGATCACTTGAAGCGCGCGATCAACTTCTCGATGGAGCGGCTCGGTGCGCACAATATGCCGGCGGGTCTGCATGCAGACTGGAATGACTGCCTGCGTCTCGGCGCAAAGGGCGAGTCCACCTTCGTTGCATTCCAGCTCTATTACGCAATCCGCGAAATGACGGAAATGGCAAAGGCGAAGAATGATACCGAATATCTGGCATATCTCGAAAAGACACAGGCTGCGCTCTCCGAATCCCTGAGCAAGTGCTGGGATGAGGACCGCTTCATCCGCGGCATCCGCGAGGACGGCACGGTCGTCGGCGCGAAAGCGGACCCGGAGGCAAATATGTGGCTGAACCCGCAGAGCTGGTCGGTCATCTCCCGCTTTGCATCCGAGGAGCAGGCCGAAAAGGCGATGGAGAGCGTCCACAGCATCCTCAATACGCCCTACGGCGCAAAGCTGCTGGAGCCGCCCTATGTCGATCACTACTTCGACGGCGCACTGATGCACATTTTCAACCCGGATACAAAGGAAAACGGCGGCATCTTCTCGCAGTCGCAGGGCTGGCTGATTCTTGCGGAATCGCTGCTCGGCCACGGCGACAGAGCATTTGAATACTTCATGGAGAGCTCGCCGGCTGCCATGAACGACAAGGCGGAAATCCGCGTCATGGAGCCGTATGTCCACGGACAGTTCACCGAGAGCACCCGTTCGCCGTTCGCCGGCAGATCGCATGTCCACTGGCTGACCGGCACGGCCTCGACCGTCATGGTTGGCTGCGTCGAGGGTATTTGCGGTATGCGCACCGAGCTCGGCGGCCTGCGGATCGACCCCTCGATTCCCGCAGCATGGGACGGCTTCAGGATTCACAAGGCATTCCGCGGCAAAAAGCTCAATATTGAGATTCAGAACCCGGATCACGTTCAGAGCGGCGTGAAGAAGATGACCGTCAACGGAGCGGATGCAGAGGGCAATTTCCTCCCTGCGGACAAGCTCGCTGATGTCAATGAGATCATCGTCGTTCTGGGATAAAACAGAATTAGACACAGAGCGGTCGGGTAATTGCCCGGCCGCTTTTTCATGGGAATACTGACTAATTGCATACCACGAATTTTGTGCATTTATATGAAAAATGCGAAAACGCTTGCGAAACGCGCCGCCGCGGTATATAATGAAATCAGAAGCCTTAAGGCAACACCGCACAAAGCCCGCCTGACGGCTTGGCGGCACATCTGCTTGCATCTTTTCCGTCATCTTGCATGAAAAATCTGACTGCGCATCTGCACCACCAGCTCTGTGCGGTGTTACCTTAACAGATAGGGAGGGGAAATTATGCGAAAAATCCATTCAATCTTGCGGCGCGGGACGGCGATCGTCACGGCGGCAGCGGCCTGCATGGGCTGTGCGCTTCCGGCTCATGCGGTCTCGCAGGATCCGGCACTGCTCGATCCGATTCTGGAGGAGATCATTACCGATGACATGACCGAATACGAAAAGCTCTATGCGATCACGCAGTATACCGCGGAGAATTATTCGTATACGAACGAGCATGTCCGCTATCAGCACTGGTATGAGATGATCGAATACGGCGGGGGAGACTGCTGGGCGAATACGGATATGATTCATATGCTCTGCGACAAGGCCGGCATCAAAAATATCCGGCACGACGGCTCGCTCTGGGACGGCGCCTCCGGTCACATCAACCTGATCGCGCTGATCGACGGGGAGTATTATAAGGCGGAGGCGGGTACCTCCGGCGAAAAGCCGCGTACCTTCTGGGTCAGTGACCTCGGCGCGCTGCCGTTTTCCTCGAAGGCGCAGGACGGCGAGGTGACGCTCACGCGGTATTACGGCTTTGAGCCGGAGTTTGTGATTCCTCAGGAAGTGGACGGCGTTCCGCTGACGACGATCCGGAAATACGCATTTTCGACGAAGCAGCTCACAAATTACAGCACAAACAACAGCAAGCTGTGCTACCAGTTCTGGAAATGGGATTTCTCCAAAATCGAATCGGTGACGATTCCCGAAACGGTGACGACGATTTCCGAGCGCGCGTTCTTCTGCTCGATGCTGAAAACCGTGACCATTCCGGCGTCGGTGACGGTGCTGCCGGAATCCGCATTCTATTACAGCGAAAACCTGCAAAGCGTGACGCTGCCCGCAACAATCACGGAGATCGGCGAAAACGCCTTCGGCGCGTGCAGCGCACTGACCGATGTGTGGTTTGCGGGAACCCGCGCCGAATGGGATGCGATCACGATTGCCGAGGGCAATGACGCGCTGCTGAATGCCGAGATTCATACAGCGGATGACAGCGTGATCGGGGACGTCAATCAGGACGGCGCAGCGGATCAGGCCGATGCCGCGCTGCTGCAAGCGTATCTGCTGACCGAGGAGACTGCGCTCCCGGCGGCAGAGGCGGCTGATCTGAACGCGGACGGTGTGCTCGATGCGCGGGACCTCACGCTGCTGAAGCGTGCGGCAATTGCGTGAAAAAACCGGACAATTCACCGAATTTGACCGAACGGCACTTGCATTTTCTCCCGTATTATGATATAATTCATATGAGGGAGGAGTCTTTGATATGCCGAATTTTACCAAGACAGCCATCAAACAATCCTTTGTCAAGCTGCTGAACGAGCGCCCGATGAAGCAGATCACGGTGCGCGATATCGTCGAGGACTGCGGCATCAACCGGAATTCGTTTTATTATCATTATGCGGATATGCCGACACTGCTGGAGGAGATCATCACGGAGGAAGCGACGCAGATCATCGAGGAGTATCCGTCCGTTGATTCGATCGAGGACTGCCTGATCGCCGTGATGCAGTTTACGCGGCAGAATAAGCGCGCAATTATGCACATTTACAACTCGGTCAACCGGGAGCTGTATGAGCACTATCTCTGGCAGGTTTCCGAGGCAGTCGTGACGAAATATTTTGACAAGCTGACCGCGGGGACGGCGGTGAATCCGGACGACAAGCGCATTGTGATCCAGTTCTATAAATGCGCTTGCTTCGGCATGACGACGGAGTGGATCCGGACGGGGATGCACGCGGATATTCAGTCGGATATTCACCGGCTCTGTGAGCTGAAAAAGGGCATGGCGGAGGAAATACTGGCGCGCTGTGCCGAAAACGGAAGCTGAATACTGAGAAAAAGCGGCGGGATCGTATGTGACCCCGCCGCTTTGTATATCGGCAGCCGATGAAAACGGCCGGAGCCCCATGCATGTCGCATGAGGCCCCGGCCGTGTGTGTATCATAAAAGCGGTTCAGTCTTCCTTTTTTGCGGGGATTTCCGCCGTTTTGTAGATGAACTTCACTTCGCCGTCCATGCTGTCATCAAGGCCGGAGAAGGAACGGTAGGTCTTTGAGACATCGACCGTTGCGCGGAAGCGCTCCAGCGTTTCAGTCAGATTGCCGTCGATTGCATTAGTCAGCGCCTGAAGCCCCTCCTCATTGAACTTTTGCAGTCCCTCGGAGAGCGACATTGCGCCGTCCTTGAGCTGCGATACGCCGTCCACGAGTGCCGGTGCGCCGTTGTCGAGCTTGAGGATGCCGTCATACAGCGCCGCGGCACCGTCGGCGAGCTGCTTTGCTCCGCTTCTCAGCGATTCTGCGCCGCCGTCGAGCTGCTTGGCACCGGCCGCAAGCGATGCGGCTCCGCCGTCAACCTGCGCAGCGCCGGCATTGAGATCGGAAGCGCCGAGGTTCAGGGAATCGGCACCGGCCTTCAGTGCGCCCGCACCGACTGCAAGCTGTGCCGCGCCTGCATTGACCTGCTCTGCGCCCGCATCGACCTGCTGTGCGCCTGCCTGCAAGGAATCGACGCCGGCCTTTAGCTCCGCGGCACCGTTCGCGGCAGAGGCAACGCCCGCGGTATACTGCTGCAAGCCGAGATAGAATGCATTGTAGCTGTCAAGCTGGGTTTTCAGCGCGATCAGAGACTGTGCGCCTGCGGATGCCGCCGCGAGCTTCTGCTGAATCTCATCGCTTGCCATCGTATCCGCGATTGCCTTCTGCACCTGTGCCTCCGTGTTCTGCGCGATCGTCTGCTTTACGGCGTCAGACTGCATCTGTGCAGCGGTATTCTGCTCGGTCAGAGCGGAGATCTGCGCCTGTACGGCTTCGGACTGCATCTGCTCTGCGATCTTGCTTTCAATTGTATTCTGCACGGCGGCTTCGATTGCCTGCTGCTGTGCCTCGGGGATCATCCCCGCCTGCACTGCCTGTGCATACTGCTCTGCGGACATGCCCGCCGCCTGCTGGATCACAGCCTCGCGGATTGCTGCCTCATTTGCAAGAACCTGCTGCTTTACCGCAGCCCCGACCTGTTCGGTTACGGCTGCGAGCACCTGCTCGCGTACCTGTGCCTCGACCGCTGCCGTGACCTGACCGGTGATGTAATCCCGCTTTGCCTCGACGGCTTCGGTCACCTGCGAGAGCGCATTCTGATACACTGCATCCTGATCGAGCGCCGCGATCACGGCATTCAGCGTCTCCGCGTAATTTTCAACGGTCAGTGCCGGTGCATTCAGCCCGGCCGCAGCAATCTGCGTATTTGCAGTTGCGAGCAGCGTATCAAACACCTGCTTTGCGCCGCTGTTGAGCGCGTCATTATTCTCCGTCAGCATCTGCAAGCCCTCGGAGAGCTGTGCCGCGCCGCTCTGGAGCTGTGTGCTGCCGCCTGCAAGCTGTGCCGTACCGTCCTTCAGCGAGCCGGTGCCGTCGCTGAGTGCAGCCGCACCGTCCGTGAGTGTGCCGGCACCCTCGCTGAGCTGTGCAGCGCCGTCGCTGAGCTGACCTGCGCCGTCTGCCAGTGCGCCGGTGCCGTCCTTGAGCGTTTCTGCGCCTGCCGCCAGACTGCCGGTTCCTGCTTTCAGCGATTCTGCGCCGTCTGCGAGCGAATCTGCGCCGGTTTTCAGTGCTCCTGCGCCGTCTGCGAGCTGATGAATGCCGTTTGCGAGCTCCTGCGACTTATCCAGCAGCGTAGCCAGCCCGTCATAGAGCGCCGAGCTGCCGTCCATGAGCTGCTCCATTGCATCGGTCATCTGCGAGAGCCCATCAGTCAGATCATCCAGACTGCTGAGATTTTCGGTGTCAATGTCATTGAACAGCCCGTTTGCCGCGATCGAAACTGTCATGCCGAGCTCAAAATCGGTGACATCCGCCGTAATTTCCACTGTTTCCGGGAGCTGAATCTGCTCCGGGTCGAGTGCGAGATTCTCCTGGAGCCCCGGAAGTGCGAAGCCCGCGACGATCGTGCGGCTGCCGTCGCTGATGATCTTGCCGTTGTTGACTGTGATATTGCTGAATTTTTCGTTATCGAGGATCATGCCGGTCAGCATGCCGAACGGCACATAGATTTTCTCCTGCTTTCCGTTGATGGTAACGGTCTGGTACTGATTGTTCTGATATGAATAGCGGATGGTCACTTTGCCGCTTTTGCCCGCGAGCTCCTCAGCGGAGATCGGCTGACCGTCGAGCAGATAGGTCACGCGCAGATCGACCGGCAGCTCATTTTCACTGATGCCCTGATAATAGAGGTCCTCGCCCTTTGTATCCCAGACGATCGCGCCGTCGCCGTTCATTTCATACCCGGCATCGGATTTCACATTTGTGATGTCCGTCAGATTGGATACATCCTGCATCTCGTCCGCGCCGGTACCGTTGCGGAGCCAGTCGCTGACGATGATCTTATCGACCGTGCCGTCTGCATTTGCGATGACATACACGGTTTCATCCTTTTCCGCGGCAAGCTCTGAGGCGCTGCGGCTGGCAACGGCCTCCGCCGTGTCCTCCAGTGCCGCTGTTTCGATCACCGTGTCATTTTTAGAATCGCTGTTCTTCGCATAGGCGAAGGTGCCGGTCAGCCCGGCGGTAATCAGGATCGCGAGCACGCTCGCAAGATATTTTCTGTATTTCTTCATGTTTTTCATGATACACACACTCCTTTTATCCACTGTCAGTGCGAAGCTGCCGGAACAAGCTGCTTTTTCTTCTGCTTCTCGGAATTTTTCGGGGAAAAGCCTGCGCTCGTCTTGCAGATGGCCTTATCGAACACCATGAACATCGAGGGCAGGACGGTGATGACGACAACCATCGAGATCAGCGCGCCGCGTGCCAGCAGCATGCACAGCGAGGAGATCATGCCGATATCGGAATACACACCGACGCCGATCGTTGCAGCGAAGAAGCCGAGCGCCGAGGTGATGACCGACTGCACGGAGGTTTTCAGCGCGATGCTGACGGATTCCTTCTTCTCCTTGCCGCTGCTGCGCTCTGTGCGGTAGCGGGTGGTCATCAGAATCGCGTAGTCCACCGTTGCGCCGAGCTGAATCGTGCCGATAACGACCGATGCGATGAACGGCAGCGAGGTTCCGGTGAAATATGCGATGCCGAGATTGATGAAGATTGCAAGCTCGATCACCGCGACCAGAATGACCGGCAGCACCAGTGATTTGAAATTCAGCGCGATAATCAGGAAGATGACCGCGATCGACAGAATGCTGACGACCTGGAAGTCGTGATTGGTAATGTCGATCAGATCCTTTGTTGCGGGGGCTTCGCCGATCAGCATGCCGTTTTGATCGTATTTCTGCACGATATCGTTCAGAGAGGCGATCTGCGTATTGACCTCGTCGGTCGCGACCTTGTATTCCGAGCCGATCAGCATAAGCTGCCAGTCTTCGCTTTTCAGCATGCTTTTGACGTTATCCGGAATGAACTCCTCCGGAATTGCGGGGCCGACCAGCGAATTGAAGCCGAGCGTGAATTCCACGCCCTCGACATTCTGCATCTCGTGCAGCATGTTTGCTGCATCCTTTGCGCTCATGTCCGATCTGACCAGCAGCATGTGCGTGCTGTTCATGTTGTATTCGTCGGTGAGCTTGGTGTTCGCGACCACGCTTTGCAGGTCAGCCGGCAGCGTGCTGTCGAGATTGTAGTACACATCGTAATTCTTGTAGCCGAAGAACGCCGGAATCAGCAGTGCGATCGCCGCAGTGATGAAGATGCCGGAGTGATCGACGATAAAGCCGGAGAGCTTCTGGAATTTCGGGAGAATGACCTTGTGCGAGGTTTTGGTGATCGCATTCTCGAACATCAGGATCAGCGCCGGCAGGACGGTCACGCAGGCAATCACGCCGAAGATGACGCCCTTTGCCATGACGATGCCGAGGTCAAGACCGAGCGTGAAGCTCATGAAGCACATCGCGAGGAAGCCCGCGACTGTCGTAAACGAGCTGCTGACGACCGCGGCGACCGTGTTGGCGATCGCGTGCGCCATTGCATCCGCCTTGCTGTTCGGATACGAAAGCTGCTGCTCCTTGTAGCTGTGCCAGAGGAAAATGGAATAGTCCATCGTCACGCCGAGCTGGAGCACCATCGCAAGCGCCTGTGTGACGAACGAGATCTCGCCGAAGAAAAAGTTGCTGCCGAGATTCCAGACGACCGCAAAGCCGATCGAGAGCATGAAGAACAGCGGAATCAGGAACGAATCCATTGTCAGGATCAGCACGGTGCTTGTCAGAATCACCGCGATGACCGCGTAGATCAGTGTTTCGCTCTCGGTCAGGTGCTTCATATCCGCAGTCACGGCGGACATGCCGCTGATAAAGCACTGCTCGGAGGTGATCTCCCGCATTTTGTCGATTGCGTCGAGGGTGGAGTCCGCCGATGTACTGCCGCTGAAGAATACCGCAATCATCGTGGTATCACCCTTGTTCAGGAAGCTGTCGATCTTTTCCGGCAGCATTTCCTTCGGAATGCGCATATCCGTCAGGGATTCGTAGCAGAGCACATCCGCAACGCCGTCGATCTCCGCGATTTTGTCTGCCGTTTTCCGGACATCCTTTTCGGGCATGCCGTCCAGCAGCACGAACGAAAAGCCGCCCTTTCCGAAGTCGTCGATCAGGATATCCTGCCCGACCATCGTATTGATATCCTTTGGCAGATACGAAAGAATATCGTAATTTACCCTTGTGTTGAGGTATCCGATCGCAGAGGGGATCAAAAGCAGAATCCCGACAATCAGCACAATGCTTTTGTGCTTTGCGATCCATTCACCGAATTTCAGCATACGGTCAGTCTCCTTCCTCACTCTGTACGTCAATGATGTCCGGCTTCTGGTTCTGCACGATCTTCACGGTCATCAGCACCGTGATGAGATTCAGAGCGCCCTCGGCGACCAGCACGCCGCCGAGAATCCGGATCATCAGCGAGACGCTCTCGCCCGGGCGCAGCATCAGCAGGACGCCGACCGCGCCGGTGAGCACTGCCGTCAGCAGGATGACCCACCATGTCCGGATGCCGAAGGCTCGTGCATCATTGGCGGTTTGCAGCTTCATCAGGCTGTCTGCGGTGACATACAGCCCTGTGACCACGCAAAGGAAATTCAGCAGGTTTTCGGGCTTTGTGAGAATCACGATGCCGAGCACCAGCAGCAGAATGCCGAATGCAAGGTCAAACTGAAACGCCAGCCGGTAGAGATCCTTCGAGCAGTAGCCGATGATCTTGATGACGCCGAACAGAATCAGCAGTATGCCCGCGACATTGCCGATCCACGCCGAACCGGTATCCGGCCGGAACATGAGAAACAGCCCCACCGCACAGAGCAGCAGGGATACAATAATATATCCGGTCTTTGCCGTCTGCATCGGGGCAACGGACCGTACCTTTCTGAGATGCTGCATATTCTGCATACCGTTCACATCCTTTCCGTGTCTGGTATTATCATACAGCAGACTGCGGAATTCTGCAACGGGCAAAGCGCCTCTCTGCGTCTGGTTTTTGGTCACGGAACTGACATTGCTCAAAATTTGGGCAAAACCCGCCCGGTGTTCAAAAATCATGCGACCGGATTGCTGCTTATTTTTGCATTTGCTGAATAAAGCGGATTTTTTCGGTCAGAATAGCTTTTGAAAGCCGATCGCATGGCTTCATCCAAAGAATCTGATGCAGGAGCTGGCTTGCGGCAGGCATCAAACGGAGAAAGGCGATTGATATGAAGAAAACAGCAAATGCCGGTGCATCCGGCAAGGGATTTTATGCGGCGCTCTCGCTGAGTGTCGCGATGGTCGGTGCGGCGTGCTGGTATGCATATACCGGTACCGGAAAGCAGATGCCGGAGACTGCGGAAAGCAGCATCCGCGCGGAATACACCGCGCCGCTGATGACCTCGGCCGGCGGGCCGCAGACACAGACGACCGCGCAGACCACGACCGTAACCACAACGGCGCGCCCGCAGACAACTGCGGCGTCGCCGGAGGCAGAGGAGGCTGCCGCTCTGCTGCATAAGACCACGACGGAAAAGACCACGACCGTCACGGCAGAGACGGCAGCGCCGGTAGAGAAACCGGTTATGCCGGTTGCGGGCGATGTGATTGAGCCGTTCAGCAGCGGGGAGCTCGTCAAATCAAAGACCACGGGCATCTGGCAGACGCACAACGGCATTGACATTGCCGCGGCGCCCGGTACAGAGGTCTGCACGGTCATGGACGGCACGGTCGTCGAGGTCGATCGCGATGCGCTCTGGGGCATCTGCGTCACCATGCTGCACGATGACGGCACCCTGACGAAATACTGCGGGCTAAATGAGGGGCTGAAGGCAGAGCCCGGACAGGTTCTGCCGCGCGGCACGGTCATCGGCGCGGTCGGGGACACCAATGAGGCAGAGAGCAGCGTGCAGCCGCATCTGCACTTTGAGGTGCGGCAGAATGACCGCTATGTCGATCCTGCCGGCTATCTCGGTATCAGTACGCAGACGGAGACCACAACCGCAGAATAAAAAATCCGCATACAGCCAAAGCGCGCTGTATGCGGATTTTTGTGTTCAGATGCAGGAATCAGTCGAGCGGAACATCATAGTGTTCTTCTTCGGATTCCGGAATATCAAAGATGATGCGGTCATTGCTGTAATACTTGTAGGGCGTATAGACGAGCTGGAGCGACTGCCATGCGGTCGGCATGCCGAGGTAGACATAGCCGGTCAGCTTCTCGCCCGGCTCAATTGCCTGATTCAGAGTCTTGAGCCCGTTGTTTGTTTTGGTGCAGTATTTTCTCGCAGCGATCGCAGCGCGGACATCCTGAACCGCCTCCGGGTCGATCTGTCCGTCGATACTGGCCGCGAAATGGGTCAGGGTCTGGCAGTCGAGCTTTTTGTCGGATTTGTTCTCGACCGTCAGCTCGGCGATCAGAACGCGGTATTCGGTCTTGATGACATCGTCGATCTCGACAACACGGTTCAGCGTGACAGTGACCTTGCCCTCGTAATCGACCGTTGAGCCGATGCCGGCGCTGGTTTCCTTTCCGGGAACAGACTCGTCGATCTTGCTGTCCGGAACCTCCGGGATGTAGACGCTTCTCTCATCGGAAGGATCATTCTCGGAGACAAATTTGACGTCATCGTCCTTACTGCTTTTATCGCCGCAGCCTGTCAGGATTCCGGCGGAGCAAAAAAGAGCGGCAGTCAGCAGGAGCACTGCGGTGCGCCGCATCACATTCAGGGATTTCATCGGGTATTACCTCCTAAAGTATCGGGTGATATGTCGGTGCCGTTTGCACAGCATGTACTATTATATCACAGAACAGGAAAAAAAGCAAGATGTTTTTTCAAAAGTTTCCGGCTTCCGGAACAAAAATACAGCGGCCTTCCGAAAGAAAGCCGCCGTACTGTTTGTGTGCTTCGGGAAATCCCGCCGCAGTAGGGTGCGGTCACGGCGCGGTCAAGCCTGCTCCGGAGCACCCACAGGACATGTATCGGCGCATGCGCCGCACTCGAGGCAGGTCTCTGCGTCGATTACATACTTGCCCTCACCCTCGGAAATTGCGCTGACGGGACATGCGTCTGCACAGGCACCGCACTGGATGCATGCGTCACTGATTGCATATGCCATAACTGTTTACCTCCTGTTCTGGTTTTACGGGATCCTCTTTACGGGCTCCCTAAGATATATTGTATCACATTTTCAGAAAAAAGCAAGTGTTTTTGAAAAAAATTTTTTATGCACTTTTGATTTGGTTTCACTTTGACAGATTTATACAAACCGCTATGGCGAGATTTGACAAAACTCTGACAAATCGGATCGCAAAGGAGATGATCGCACAGTATCGGTGATAATCGGACAGGGGAGAGCACCCGCTGACCCTATCAAAAATATGAATATTTCTTGTGCAGGCTGACGAAATAAATTGAATATTTGGAAAAGTCTTTACAGCATCTTGACAAGTTTCGCAAGATTTGGTATAATAGATTATTGTAGAGGAGTATATTGCGAATTCCGCCGTTTTGTCGGAAGCGCATATTTCTGAAAGATCAATTTCCGGCATACAGAACAGAATGCGGCTGTTCTAAGCCGGCTGAAAGGTGGAGGTACCGTGAGAAAAAAGAAGTTTGCATGGCGCGTGTCTGCGGCGATGCTCAGTGCCGTAATGACCTGCGGCATCTCGGTCCCGCTTGTGTGCAGTGCGGAGGAAGCCGATCTGATGACGCTCTCTGCGGCGGATTCGGACGATGCACTCTATGAGCTGCACTTTGAACGCGAAAACAGCTACAGCGACTATTATGATACCTACAGCACAAAAAACCGCCCGGAGCAGGAAATCCGCATCAGCGGAAAGGATTTCAAGGGCGGCGGGGATGCGCTTTCCGTCGGCTCTCTCGGCGAGGGCAGCGACAAGCGCGATCAGGTTCTGATCTGGGATGCGCCGGAGGGTGAGGTCTCGTTTGACTTCACTGTGCCGGAGGAGGGCATCTATTCGGTGCAGATCGCCTATTACGCGATGAAATCCGCATCGAATCAGGTGGAGCTCTCCATGCAGCTTGACGGCGAGACGCCCTATGAATCCGCCTCGCGGATCACGCTCAACAAGATTTTCGTCAATAAGACGGAGATCAAGACGGATTCGCGCGGCAATCAGGTGCGTCCCTCGCAGATCGAGCAGCCTGCATGGCAGACAAAGTTCATCTACGACAGCGACGGGCTGTTCAATGACCCGCTGATCCTCTACCTGACGGCGGGCTCGCATACGCTGACGCTGACCGGCATCAAGGCGAATCTCGGTATTGACTATATCCGGTTCTGCCAGCCGGAGGGCACCTCTCCGTATCAGGCGCCCGATCAGGCAGCGCTGAACGCGACCCCCTCGACCCTGTACCGCATGGAGGGCGAGGCCGCTGCATTCAAATCCTCATCTACCCTGTATCCGGGCTATGACAACAATTCCTACACTGTTTCGCCCTCCGACCCCGTGAAGATGGTCTATAACACGATCGGCGGCGCGAACTGGGATCAGGCAGGGCAGACGATTACATGGGAAATTCCGGCGGATGCCCTTCAGGGCGACGGCTGGTATAAAATCGGCATCAAGGCGCGTCAGGATGTCATGCGCGGCTTCTACTCCAACCGCCGCGTACTGGTGGACGGCGAACTGCAAAACGATGCGTTCAGTCAGGTGAAATTCTACTATGACACCGACTGGAGCCTGACGACGGTCAAGGCCTCGGACGGCAATGCCGCATATGTCTACCTGAAGGCGGGCGAGCCGCATACGCTGACGCTGGAGGCAATGCCCGGCGAGATCGGCGATACGATGCGCAGGCTCGAAAGCGTGGTCGCGGACCTCAACACCTGCTACAAGCAGATTCTGATGATCACCGGCCCGAATCCGGACAAATACAATGACTATTATGTGCAGGAGAGCGTCCCGACGATCCTTGACGATTTCAAGCGTCTCTCTCAGGAGCTGAAGGATGCGCAGAACGGCATCGAAAAGCTCTCGGGTTCGCTCGGCTCTGAGGCGGCGGCACTCCAGAGAATGTACGTCATTCTCGACAAGTGCGTCGCGAAGCCCAGCCGTATTCCGAATTATGTCACGCAGATCAAGGACAACATCTCCACAATTTCCACGTTCATCTGCGACTACCGCGATCAGCCGCTTGAGATCGACTATATCGAGCTCGCATCGGCGGACAAGAGCTTTACCTCGCTGGATTCGAGCTTCTTCAAGCAGTTTGCATTCCGCTTCAAGGCGTTCATCGGCTCCTTTACCGAGGATTACACCACGCTTTCGGATGTCGATGCAAGCAAGGATGACGTCATCAATGTCTGGGTCAACCTCGGCAGAGATCAGGCGCTCGTCGTCAAGGAGCTTGTGGAAAACGAATTTTCGCAGGTTCATCCGGAGATTCCGGTTTCCGTCAACCTCGTGGTCGGCGGTGTTGTTGAAGCGACGCTCGCCGGCAAGGGGCCGGACGTTGCACTTTTCCTCGGCGGCGAATTCCCCGTGAACCTCGCATGCCGCGGGCTGCTCGTCGATATGAAGCAGTTCTCCGACTTTGATCAGGTCGTGCAGCCGTATCAGCACGACGCGACGGTGCAGTATTCCTATAACAACGGGGTATACGGCATGCCGCTGACGCAGAACTGGACGATGATGTTCTACCGGACGGATATCCTGACGGAGCTCGGGTTTACCGAGCTGCCGCGAACGTGGGACGGCATCATCGACATGCTGCCGGGTCTCCAGCGGAACCACCTCGGCGTCGGCCTGATCCTGCCCTCGACGAATGTTGCGGCGGCAACCGAAGCGGGTCACACTTTCGCCTCGCTGATCCTCCAGCACGATATGAACTATTATAATGAGGAGCAGACAAAGACGCTGTTCGATTCCGTTACCGCAATTCAGTGCTTTGAGAAGTGGACGGATTTCTACAAGGATTACAAATTCGCACAGACCTATGACGCATACAGCTATTTCCGCACCGGACAGTATCCGGTCGTGATCGCAAACTACAGCTTCTACAATCAGCTTTCCGTTGCGGCACCGGAGATCAAGGGACTCTGGGACTTCACGGTCATGCCGGGAACGCTTGGCGAGGACGGCACGATCAATCATGCATCGAATTCCGGCGGCTCCGGCGCGGTCATCTTCAAGAAGGTGAAGAACAAGGAGGCTGCATGGGAATTCGTCAAGTGGTTCTGCTCGACGGATGTGCAGACCGAGTACGGCCAGAACCTCGAGGGTCTGCTCGGACAGATGGGACGCTATGAGGCATCGAACATCGAGGCTTTGCAGCAGCTCAACTGGTCGGCGGCAGAGCTCGATGTGCTGAAGGCGCAGTGGGAATCGCTCAGCGAAATCCCGATTCTGCCCTCGTCCTATGCCGTTACCCGTAATATCATGAACGCATTCCGTGAAACCGTCAATGCAAACGAAAACCCGCGTGATACTCTGATGTATTATAACAGCGACATGAACGATGAGATTCAGAGAAAACGTGAAAATCTCGGTCTGAAATAAGCGGCCGGAAAAGGAGGGTTCCCGCTTTGGATAAGGTCTTGGATAAGGATCAGATCGGCGTCCGAACGAAAAAAGAGAAGCGGCGTCTTGTCTGGCTTCAGATGAAGCAGAACAAGGAAGCATACCTGATGCTGCTCCCGTTTATGCTGATCTTTATAGTGTTTACGGTCATCCCGGTCATCATGTCACTCCCGATCGGTCTGACGGATTTCGACATGGTGCAGTATCCCCCGACATGGGTCGGGCTCAGCAACTTCTATAATTTGTTCCTCAACGACAGCATTTTCATCAAGGCGATCCGCGTGACGCTGGTGTTTGCTGTGTTCACGGGCCCGTTGAGCTATCTGCTGAGCTTTTTGCTCGCATGGCTGATCAACGAGCTCAACCAGACCCTGAAGGTCATCTTCACGCTGATCTTCTATGCGCCGTCGATGGCGTCCGGCGTGTACGCCGTCTGGCAGCTCATCTTCTCCGGCGACAGCTACGGCATCGCGAACTCGACGCTGATGAACCTCGGCGTTTCCACCTCCGCGATTCAATGGCTGACGGACTCGAAATACATCCTGACCGTCGTCATCATCGTACAGCTCTGGGTCAGCATGGGCGCGGGCTTCCTCGCGATGCGCGCCGGCTTCCAGAATATCGACAAGAGCCAGTATGAGGCGGGCGCGATCGAGGGCATCAAGAACCGCTGGCAGGAGCTCATATACATCACGATCCCCGGCATGGGACCGTCGCTGATGTTCGCCGCGGTCATGCAGATCGTCTCCGCGTTTACGGCGGATATCGTCGCACGAAACCTCGTCGGCTTCCCCAGCACGGATTACGCCGCGCATACGATCATGACCCACGCCTTCGACTACGGCTGGGTGCGCTACGAAATGGGCTATGCCTCCGCGATCTGTATGGTGCTGTTCATTGCGATGTATGTCTGCAATAAGCTCATCAGCAGGATTCTCGGAAAATACATGGAATAAGGAGGGAGGCAGACAATGAGTAAAGCTGAAACAAAGCCGGCGAAAGTCAAGCGCAAGAAAAAGCCGGTGACGGATCCGAAAAAGCTGAAGGCATCGAATAAGCGAGCCGGCAGAAAAATCGGCGGCACCATCGCGATCTTCCTCTTTCTGACAATTCTCGGACTGTTTATGGTGCTTCCGATCTGGCTGATGGTCGTGAACTCGATCAAGCCGGTCAACGAAATGTTCATCTTCCCGCCGAAGTGGTATACGCTGAACCCGACCTTCGACAACTTCCGCGATACCTACCGCGTGCTCGGACAGATGTGGGTGCCGTTCTCCCGCTATGTATTCAACAGTGCCTTCGTCACGATCGCCGTTACGGTTTTGCAGTGCGTGTTTGCTTCGATGGCGGCATTCTGCCTCGCGAAGATCAAATTCCCCGGCAACAAGCTCATCAACGGCATTATCGTGCTCGCGCTGCTCTATAACAGCAATGTTATCTATCTGATGCAGTACATGGTCATGGCAGAGCTGAATATGATCAACCGCATGTCTGCGCTGATCCTGCCTTCTGTTGCATCGACGATGGGTCTGTTCCTGATGCGTCAGAGCATGTCCACGGTTCCGGATGCGATGATCGAGGCGGCGAAGGTTGACGGCGCAAGCCTGTTTACGATCTGCTGGCGCATCGTCATCCCGAACCAGAAGCCGGCGCTGATGACAATGGCGATCTTCGCCTTCCAGGGCGCATGGAATATCACCGGCGGAAGCGTCGTGTATGACGAATCGCTGAAAACGCTCCCGACGGTCATTCAGCAGGCTGCCTCCGCGGGTATCTCCCGTCAGGGCGTCACGATGGCGGCTGCTGTCATCCTCTTTGTGCCGCCGGTTCTCTTCTTCATCATGGCGCAGAGCCAGGTTATGGAGACCATGGCGCATTCCGGTATCAAGGATTAAGCACATACCGGCAAATATTCACAGAAAGGGTGAGGTAACTCGTGAAAAAGAAAAACAAGCGCAGTTATAGAAAGCAGCACTGCGCAGCAGCCGGTATCGTGTGTCTGCTGGTGTTCTCCTCCATGTCTGCTCCGGCAGCGGCGGATGAACCGTATGATGTTTATAACTACAACTACCTCGGCGAGGCGGTGCCCTCGCAGGCGGGCTATCTGGCGGAGCGCTCCGTTTCGGGACTCGATCTCGGTACTACGGCGCTGAATGCTCCGGCGGATCTCTTCAAGGACAGCGAGGATTTCTTCTATCTGGTGGATTCGGGCAATAACCGGATTCTGAAGATCGACTCCGAATTCACGGAAATCGTGCAGGAATATACCTCCTTCACCATGCCGGACGGCTCCGAAACCACGATGAAGAACCCGAAGGGCGTGTATGTCTCCCCGGATACCGGGCTGATGTATATTGCCGATAACGAGAATTCCCGTGCGCTGATCGTCAATCCGGACGGAACCGTCGAGAAGGAGATCACAAAGCCGACCTCGACTGTCTACGATCAGCAGCTTACCTTCCTGCCGCAGAAGATCCTCTGCGACAACGCGGGCAATGTCTACATCGTGCTGAATAACACCACAAAGGGTGCTGCAATGTTCGATGCAAGCGGCGAATTCATAGGCTACTACGGCGCGAACAGCGTCGCACCGACCGCAGAGGTCATCGCAAACCACTTCTGGAATGCGATCGCCTCCGAGGACGAAAAGCGCTACCGCTCCAGAAGCACACCGACGGCATTCGATAATTTCGATATCGACACGGTCAAGGGCTTTATCTATACCTCGACCTCATCGGGCAGCACCGATACCGATATCGTGAAGAAGGTCAACCCGGAGGGCTACAATCTGTTCGATTACATGTCGAATTTCACATGGGGCGACCTGTTCTCGACATGGTACTCCGGTACCTCCTACAAGACCAAGATCGTCGATATTGACATCGGCGACGACGGCTCGATCAACTGCCTCGACTCCACGACAGGCCGCGTGTTCCAGTACGATAAGGAAGCGGATCTGCTCTTTATCATGGGTGCGACCGGCGATCAGGTCGGTTCGTTTACCGCGGGCAATGTCGCGGCGATCGAGACAAAGGGCGAAAACTGCGAGAATATCTATGTGCTCGATGCCGGCAAGGGCAGCGTGACCGTGTTCGGCCAGACCGTGTTCGGCCAGATCGTGCATCACGCAACCACGCTCTATAACGGCGGCTACTATGAGGAAGCACTGGATCCGTGGCTGGAGGTTCTGAAGCGGGACGGCAACTACCGCCGCGCGTACCTCGGCATTTCGAGCGCGTACTATAACATGGGCAGATACAAGGAGTCTATGGAGTATGCGAAGAAGGCGGATGCCTCCGCAAGATACAACAAGGCCTTTGAGCGCTACCGCTCGCAGTGGCTCCGGCAGCATCTTACCGCGATTCTGATTATTGCGGTCGTGCTGATCGTCGGGATCAAGGTGCTGAAGCGGGTGCTGAAGAATAAGCGCAAAAAACCGGCGGATACGGCAAGCTCCGGTTCCGGCTCGTAAAGGAGGTGCGGCGAGTATGATGGATTTGACACAGCCCCAGTGGGTAAAGCATGTTGTGTTTCACCCCTTTGAGGGCTTTGAGGATCTGCGCTGGAAAAAAGGCGGCACGCTGAAATATACGGCAATCATCATCGCGGCACTGTTCGTTGCGATGATCGCCGACGACCGCTGGTGCGGATTCCAGTTCCGCCCGCTGCCCGATGCGATGTTCAGCGTCATGCCGTACATCATGAAAAGCGTGGTCTATTTCCTCGCGTGGGTGCTCGGAAACTGGGCGATCTGTACGCTCCTCGACGGCGAGGGCACAATGAAAAACATCTGCATTTACAGCTCGTATGCATTGATTCCGTACATCGTTTCGACCTTTATCAATGTGTTCCTTTCGCACATTCTGGTGCGCGATGAGCAGGTGTTCTTCTCGACGGTGTATTACATCGGTCTGATCTGGTCCGCGATCCTGCTGTTCTCGGCAATCAAATCGGTGCATCAGTACACCTTCACAAAGACCGTCGCGGCGATCATCCTGACATTGTTCGCAATGCTCGTGATCCTGTTCCTCGCGGTGCTGTTCCTCAGCCTGTTCCAGAAGGTCTACGTTTTCTTCTATTCACTGTATACAGAAATTCTGTATCGGATCAGAGTATAAGGCGGTGATGAAGTTGCAGAAAATCAATAAGAAAAAGCGCATTCTGACCTGTATCCTGGCTGCTGCGCTCGTGCTGCCGACTGCCGCATATTCCTTCCCGGCAAGCGCAGAGCCCGATCCGGCCGCAGATACCGCTGCCGCAGACGCAGATGCCTCCGATACCGCAGAGGACGACGAGGACGCATGGAAAAACCGGACAGAGGATGAGGTCTTCGCGAAGATGAAAATGGTCGCGGATAATGACAATCTCGAATTCTGGGCATGGGACGAGGATAAGGTCGATACGGACAACGACGAGAAGCCGGAGGATGTTTTCGCACTGAAAAACAAGAAAAACGGCTATGTCTGGTGGACCTCTCCGATCAATGCGGGCGGCGATACGATCGCGGCGCCGGTTCTGAAGAATGAGCTGGGCTCCGGTCTTGTGATGACCGCCGCGCAGATCAATGAGCGCTCGACCACGAATGTCCGTTCCGGCGACACCGGCAAAACGACAATTTCCTATTCCGACCTCACGGACGGCATCAAGGTGACTTACAATTTCCGGAAGATCGGCATTACGGTTCCGGTGAAATATACCCTCGGCAAGGATTATTTGCAGGTCAGCATTGACACGACGGAAATCAAGGAAAAGAACGGCGCGAAATCCGACAGCCCGGTGCTGGCGTATACGCTTGCGGTGCTCAATGCATTCGGTGCAGCCGATTCGGAGGAGGAGGGCTACTTCGTCATTCCGGACGGCAGCGGCGCTATCATCAATTTCAATAACGAGAAGTATGCCGCAAAGACATACAGCCAGCTCATCTACGATGTGGATACGACCGCTGTCCCGAAGACAAAGGGTGCTGTGGTCGAGGGCGTGTCTTTGCCGATGTACGGCATCGTCAAGGGCGAGAACGCGCTGCTCGGCGTCGCGACAAAGGGCGACGGAAGCTGCTATCTCTGCGCGGATGTCAGCGGAACCGGCCAGTCCAATACCGAGTATAACCGCTGCTATTTCAAGTTCCTGCTGCGCAGCTCCGACCAGTATTTCCTCGGCAGCGACCAGACCAATCCGCTGGACGTCTACGAGAAAAATCTCTCTCACCGCGAGCTTCAGGTGCGGTATTATCCGCTGGCCAGCTCCGATGAGATCAATGCCGATCACGGCGCAGAGCTCGATTATGTCGATATCGCGGCGCGTTACCGGCAGTATCTGCTGGATGACCAGAAGGTGCAGGTCACCGCGAAGGAGAATGAGGCAAAGCTGTATCTCGATCTCTACGGCGGCTGCATGAAGCAGAAGAATATTCTCGGCTTCCCGGTCTTTATGAAAACCGGCATGACCTCCTATTCGCAGATGAAGAAGATTCTGCAAAATGTCATGGATGCGGGCGGCGACCAGATGGTCGTCTCCCTGAACCGCTGGACCGATGCGGGCATCAGCGGAAAGGTGGACTACAAGGCCGATCCCTCCGGTACGCTCGGCGGCAAATCGGATTTCAACAGCCTTAAGAGCTTTATGAATGAGCATTCGATCGAGTGGTATCCGACGGTCAGCAACACCGCATATTATTCCGGGCAGGGCTACTGGTCGCTGACCGATACGGCGGTTCGCGTCTCCGGCTCGTTCGCGAGAATTGTGGACTATGAGCGCGCTTACGGCGTACCATACGGCGAAAAGGATACGATGTCGCTGCTTTCTCCGTCAACCTTTACCGATCTCTATAAAAAAATGGCGAAGAATTACAGCAAGGCGGGCTTCAAGAGTGCGAGCATCGGAGCGCTTTCCTCGACGCTTTACGGCGACTACGGCAAGAACTCCTCGACCTCCCGCGATCAGACGCTCAGCAAGGTTCAGACGAGCCTTGAGGAGCTGCGCAGCGCGAATATCAGCAGCATTCTCTCTGAGGACCCGAATGCCTATGTGCTCCCGTACACGACAACGATCACAGACCTTCCGCTCTATTCCAGCGGCTTCAACATCTTCGACGGCGATATCCCGCTGTACCAGATGGTCATGCACGGCGTGATTCCGTATTCGACGAAGGCGGTCAACGGCAGCGCGGATGCTGAGCGGCTCGTGATGCTGGCGCTGGCAGCCGGCAGCAACCTGCGCTTCGATATGATCTATGCCGAGACCAGCGAGCTCAAGGACACCGACTTTGATGTGTACTATTATGCATATTACGATTACTGGACGGAGAATGCGGTGCAGTATTACAGCTTCACGAAGGACATTCTCTCCGCGACCAGCAATTCCAACATCATCAGCTATGTCCGCGACGGCGATGTGATCACGACCGAGTATGCCAACGGTGTCAGGACGGTCGTTGATCTGGGGGCCTGCTCCGTTGAGATGAACGGACAGACCAGATTCCTGAAGGATTATGTAGACGAAGGGGCGGTGGTATTTGAATGAAGCTTCCATATGAACGAAGAAAAGCCCTCTACGGCTACGGCTTTATTTCGATCTGGCTGGTCGGAACCATTCTGTGGTTCCTGATCCCGCTCGTTGAGTCATTCTGCTACTGCTTCATGAACAATGACACGCTGAAGCCGAATGTCGGCGGCATGAACAAGGAATGGCTCCCCTTTAAGGACGGCCAGTGGCTCACGAATTTCAAGTACGCATTCCGCGTTGACCCGAAGTTCAAGCAGTATCTGCTGACCGTTCTGAAGGATACGCTCTATCAGACCCCGATGATTCTGATTTTCTCGCTGTTTATCGCGGTCATTCTGAATCAGAAGTTCAAGGGCAGGGGATTTGCGCGTGCGATCTTCTTCCTGCCGGTCATCATCGCAACCGGCCCTGTCTATAACATCATCAACGGCAACATCGCCAGCACCGGCGCAGACAGCGGCGCACAGTTCTCGACGCTGTTCGAGACGGACATGGTCGATAAGCTGCTCGAATTCTTGGGCGTCATGAACATCAGCGACAATCTCAGTGAGATCATCAATACCGTGACGACCAACATCTTCGGGTTGGTCTGGAGCTCCGGTATTCAGATTCTGATCTTCTTAGCGGCGCTGCAAAACATCCCGGTTTCCGCAAAGGAAGCGGCTTCGATGGAGGGCGCGACCGCGTGGGAGTATTTCTGGAAGATCACGCTGCCGTATGTCAGCCCGATGATCCTCGCAAACTTCATCTACACGGTCATCGACTCCTTCACCAAGACCGATAACGCCGTCATGGGTCTGGTTCTGGAGAAGCAGTCCGACTGGAACTACGCTTACGCCGCTGCAATGGCGTGGAGCTATTTCGCAATTGTCATGGTGGTTGTCGGCATCATTGTCGCGTTCGTCAACCGATTCATCTTCTATGAAGTCGATTAAAGGGGGTGCAGAGAATGGAAAATGAAAAAAATCTAACCCCTGAGGTTCCGGAGAACCAGACCGCAGACGAGATCGTGAACGAGATTTCCGATGCGGTGGATGCGGAAATCGCAGCGGAGCGTGTCTCTGCATCCGACCCCGATCATCCTGTCGCGTCCTACATTCCGGAGTCCGCAAAGCCGGATGTCATCGAGGAGCATGTGGTCGGCGAGGGCATGACCAAAAAGGAAGCCATGAAGATCCGCATGAAGAACATGAACAAATCGGAGATCGCCTATCTGCGGAGAAAGCGCATTTTCGAGAAAACATGGCCGGTTTTCCGCTTCCTGATCCTGTTCGGTCTGGCATTTGTCATTCTGACCCCGCTGCTGTTCATGCTGAGCTACGGCTTCCGCGAGCGGCAGGATATGAACGACCCGACGGTCATCTGGATTCCGCGTCATCTGACGATGAAGATCATGAAGCAGACGATCAATGCAATGAGCCTGAATGCAAGCGAAAACAATCCGCTCGTCAATACGCTGGTTCTGAATATCGGCTGCTCGTTCTGTCAGGTCATCACCTGCGCGATCACCGGCTACGGCTTTGCGCGGTTCAAGTTCAAGGGCAGAAACCTGCTGTTCGGCATCGTCATTCTGATGATTCTCGTGCCGACGCAGATCATTTCGATTCCGCTGTATATGACCTTCCGCTTCTTCCTGTTCGGTCAGGTGAATCTGATCGACAAGATGCTGGTCATGTACCTGCCTGCACTGATGGCAAACGGCATCCGCGCCGGACTGATGATCTTTATTTTCCGTCAGTTCTTCCGCGGCCTGCCGAAGGAGCTTGAGGACGCTGCCTATCTCGACGGCTGCGGCCCGTTCAAAACCTTTGTCAAGGTCATGGTGCCGAATGCCGGCTCCTCGTTCCTGACGGTGTTCCTGTTCTCGATCGTCTGGTACTGGAATGATTTTTACGTCACCAGCTCGTTCTTCACGAACAAGAAAACCATTTCTCTCCAGCTCAAGAACCTCGACGGCCTGCTGAATATCGCGATCTTCAACAATGCAAATGCGAATATCAGCGCCCGCGAGAAAATTGTCTGGTTTGAGGCTGCCTGCCTGATCTCGATTACGCCGATGCTGATTCTGTATGCGTGCCTGCAAAAGCACTTCACAGAGGGCATTGAGCGCTCCGGTCTGGTCGGCTGATGCAATACAAAAAGGAACCACCCGCTCAAAAAGCGGGTGGTTTTGCTATGCTGATTTAGTTTTTTGAGGGAGGTTAAGCCTCAGATTCAATCCATTTTTTCCAGATCGCAGAGGCTTCTCCGACGGTTGCCTGCTGTCCGTTCCGGACAATCGGGGTGCGGAGCATCTCCGGCGTTTCGAGCAGCATCTCAAACTGCGCATCCGGCAGCAAATGCTGAAACAGTGGATAATCCTGATCCTTCGGATTGACGAGCTGTTCGATGCCGCCGACCGCGCGGATGACGCTCTCCAGCTCGCGCTTGCTCATGCCCTTCGAGGGGAGATCAACCGACTGAAACCGGATGTGCCGCTCCTTGAAAAAGCGCTCTGCCTTTTTCGTATCAAAGCATTTGGATTTCCCGAAAATCTGAATGTTCAAGCTCATGATGCAGCGCTCCTTGCCTGTCTGCGAACTGCCCGTCCGATCTGGGAATCCGGATACTGCTTGGCATAGGCTTCGAGGATCCCCTTTACCATATATTTCGCGTATTTTCCGTCCTCGACCATTGCGCAGAACGCGACCTCCGGATTCTCCGCCGGCGCAAAGCCGATGACAAAGGAATCTGTCCGGGTTTTGGTTCTCTGCGGCGTACCGGTCTTGATCGCCACATCAATGCCGAGGCTGTTCAGGTCATAGCTTGCGGGCATTGCCGTCTGTGCGGCGCCGATCATGCCCTCGCGGATATAGCCGTAAACGCTCTCCGCATTGTTCTGCGCGACTGTCTGCACAAGCTCTGGCTCCTTCTCCGAGAGCATCTGCGTGTGCGCGTTGTCCCAGTAGGAGTCGATCAGGTGCGGGCGGTAGCGGTTGCCCTTGTTTGCGATGGTCGATGCGACAACTGCCATTTGCAGCGGTGTCACCTGCACCTCAGACTGTCCGATCGCCGCTTGTAGCAGCTCGCCGACGTACCATGTTTCATTGAGCTGCTCGAAGGTTTCGGGGCACGCGAGATAGCCGCCGCTGTCGCCGGATTCCAGTCCGAGCGGTGCGCCGAGCCCGTACATCCGCTCATAATCGAGCAGGCGGTCGAGCCCGAGCCGCGTGCTCAGCTCATAGAAGAAAATGTTGCAGGAAACGGTCAGCGCGCGCGTGACATTGATCTCGTGATGCTTGCCGGTGCAGTGAAATATCATGTCGATATACCGGTAATTGGTCTCGCAGTCGAACTTCGTCGAGCCGCTGATGACGCCGGAATCCAGTCCGGCAGTTGCCGTGATCGGCTTGAAGGTCGAGCCGGGGCGGTAGAGACCGTCCGTGGCGCGGTTGACGAGCGGGGAATTCTCCTGTTCTGCGACCGCGTTGTAATCCTCCAGCAGCTCCGCGAGATTGTAGGTCGGCAGCGTCGCCATGCTCAGCACCGCGTTATCCTTTGTGTCGAGCAGAACGATCGCGCCGCAGTTTGCATTTTTGCATTCCTTCTGCGTTTCGCGCAGCCATTCGCAGTGTTCCTCAAGCAGCGTTTGCAGATCCGCCTGCAAGCCGCTGTTGACCGTGAGCTGAATGGTCTGCCCGCCGACCGCTTCCTCGGTCACGGCGACGGAGGCCACATCGCCGTTGATGACGGTAATCTCCTTTTTGCCGTTGATGCCGCGCAGAACCGGCTCACACGCGAGCTCCAGCCCGCTTTTCCCGACGGTATCCGAGAGTGCATAGTCCTCGTGGCCGTTGGTCAGAAGCTGGTGGTATTCCTCCTGCGAATAGATCGGGCCGACATAGCCGATCTCATGCGGGATCACATCGCCGTTCTCGACGGTGCGGATCGCCTCCTCGACGATGTTGACGCCGTTCATGGTCAGGCGCAGCTCCTTGATGCGCGTCACGGTTCTGAGGTCGATGTCGTTCGAGAGGTAGAACACATTGGACATCGAGAAGTGCCGCAGCAGCATCTCATACCGGATGCCCGCGATGATGCGCCGCTCCTCGTCGGTATATTCCGGATCGTCAATCTCATAATCCGAAATCAGCTTATCTATGCAGTTTTCGGCAGTTGCATAGGAATTCAGATTCAGATTCTGCTTCAGCTCCTTGACATCATTGTCGCGGTTCCGCTCAAAGGAATAGGGCTGTGTGCGCGAAACGGGAATCGTGTCGTTCCAGCCGTAGCCGGTTTCCTTCAGCAGCGACACAATGCGGTAAATGACCGCATTGCCCTCGCGGTTGTCAGTGGGGAAATAGGCCTTCTCGATAATGAGATTGTAGCCGATCTTGTTGGACACGATCGGTGCGCCGTTGCAGTCCACGATCTCGCCGCGCGTCGCCGGAATGACCTGCGTATAGACGGCCTTGATCTCCTTCTGCTTCCCCGCTTCGCTTGCCTCGATGATTTGCAGATTCACCAGCCGGTAAATGCCGAACACCGCGGAAATGAGCACCAGCAGAATCAGAAAGCTGTTGCGCAGAAAATCTGATATCTGGCGGAGTAATTCTTTCATAAGGGTTGTCTCCTTCGGGACAGTTGGCTGTTTCTTTTGTTTTTGTTATTCTGCACTTCCGCCGAGCATCTCACTCAGGGAAATTTCTGTATAGTCTGCGGTAAAATGCTCGTTTGTGTCCAGTCTGATCTCTCTCTGCTCGCCGGTCTGCATATTTTTGAGCTTTCCGGCGCCGTGCTCCAACTCATCGGAGCCGAGCACGATCAGATATTTGGTGTTGATTTTGTTTGCATATTTCATCTGCGCCTTGAAGGTTCTGCCGAGCAGATCAAATTCCGCTCTGACGCCCATTTCGCGCAGCGCATTGGCGAGCCGCAGCGCGGCAGGTCTTGCCTGATCGTCCATCGGCGCGAGGTAAACATCGCATTTGCCGGGCTCCATGAATGCGCAGCCCTGCTGCTCCATTGTCAGAATCAGCCGCTCCAGCCCCATGCCGAAGCCGAGCGCCGGCACGCTCTGTCCGCCGAGCTGCTCGATCAGCCCGTCATAGCGTCCGCCGCCGCAGACGGTGCCCTGTGCGCCGATATCGGTCGTGATGAACTCGAACACGGTTTTCGAGTAATAATCCAGTCCGCGCACGATTTTCGGGTTAATGGTGAATTCCACATTCATTTCGCGGAGTGCCTGCTGCAAGGTCTCGAAATGCGTGCTGCACTCCTCGCAGAGATAGTCGAGGATAATCGGAGCATCCTTCGCGATCGCCTGATCCTCGGGGCTTTTGCAGTCAAGCAGCCGCAGCGGATTGCGTTCGAGGCGCTCCTTGCAGGTATCGCAGAGCTGCTCGCGGTACTGCGAGAAATATGCCTTCAGCGCCTCCTGATACTTTGCGCGGCAGGCCGGGCATCCGATGCTGTTGATATTGAGCCGGATATTTTTCAGCCCGACGGTATCGAGAATTGTTTTTGCCAGCAGAATGACCTCCGCATCGGCATACGGCGAAGCAGAGCCCGCCAGCTCGACGCCGAACTGGTGGAATTCGCGGAGCCGCCCTGCCTGCGGGCGCTCATGCCGGAAGCAGGAGAGGATGTAAAACACCTTCTGCGGCAGCGCCTCCGCGAGCATGCCGTTTTGCAGCATGGCGCGGATTGTACCGGCAGTGCCCTCCGGCCGGAGCGTAAACTGTGTCTCCTTCGCGATGACGGAGTACATTTCCTTCTGCACGACGTCGGTCGTCTCGCCGACAGAGCGCTGAAACAGCTCCGTCGCCTCAAAGGTCGGGACGCGGATCTCCGAGAAGCCGAAGCTCTCCGCAGTCTGTCTGACGACGGTTTCCACGGTTTTCCACTTGTGAATCTGTGCGGGGGTCACGTCCTCTGTTCCGTTGGGACGCTTGATATAATTTGCCATATTGATATCCTTTCTGAATGGACTTTGAAAAAACAGGAAATGCCCCTTTTGTACGAAACAAAGGGGCATTGGATCAGCGAAAGCACTGTTACATAACAGGCGGGTTGCCGATTTCTCTCCAGTCGAGATCGCCGCGTTCGAGCGCCAAGATCAATGCCTCAGCAGTTGCGATATTGGTCGCGACCGGGACATTATGCACATCGCACAGGCGAAGCAGGTTCATGTCATTCGGCTCTGTGGCTTTGGGATTGATCGGATCGCGGAAGAAAAGCAGAACGTCAATTTCATCACAGGAGATGCGCGCAGAAATCTCCTGACCGCCGCCCTGTGCGCCGCTTAAGAAGCGCTTGATCGGGAGTCCGGTTGCTTCTGCAACCTGCTTTCCGGTCGTGCCGGTAGCACAGAGATTATGGCGGCTGAGTACGGCATAGTATGCAGTACAGAACTGGATCATCAATTCCTTTTTCGCATCGTGGGCAATCAGAGCGATCGTCATTGCAGGATCATTCCTTTCTGATGTTAGTATTATGTAGTGTCTCGCGGTGTGCCCTTTTGGGACGGAGCGCAGGTCTTAGCCGATCTTTACCGTCAGCGGTGCATTTTCGCCGCGCAGACGCTTTGAAATCGCATCAAATGCGGCAAGGCTCGGCGCAGTGGAGGGGATCGGCTCGCCCTTTCCGGTTGCGATCACGAGCTGGTAATCCTCCGGAATAACGCCGATGAGCTGCACGCCGATGGTATCAATGATCTCGTCGAGGTCGCGCACCAGCTCGGCGCCGATCGCCTTCTTGCTGACCTTATTGATAATCAGGCGCTGACGGCGGTTGCCGCGGGCATAGAACTCATCGGACATCATCTGTGCATCGCGCACGCAGATCGGATCCGGTGTCGTCACGACGAGGATCAGGTTTGCCTGCTCCACGATATCAAAGACATGGTTATTGATGCCGGCGCCGGTATCAATGATGATATAATCATAGTATTTACGAACGGAACGGCAGATGCCGATAATCTGCTCGACCGTGACCTGCTGGAAGGGGTTCTTCGGCGCGCAGAGCACGAACAGATTGCTGGCCATCGGGACACGCGCAACGGCGTCGAGCGCAGAAATCTTGCCCTCCAGCACATCACTCAGGTCATATTTGATCTGACCGGTCATACCGAAGATAATGTCGATGCAGCGAAGACCGAAATCCAGCTCAATGATCAGGGTACGGCTGCCCTGCTTTGCAAGTGTATAGCCGAGGCCTGCACAGATGGAGGATTTACCGGTACCGCCCTTACCGGACGTAACTGCTATCATTTTGGACATGGTTCATGACTCCTTTCGTCGCTGTACGGGAAAATGCCCGGCAGCGCCCTGTGCAGACTGGTTCGGTTACCTGCACAGAACTGAATAAGAATATCAGTATGTGCCCATATTGCGGGACACAAAATACCATATATATTATAACTCCAAATTTGCGATTTGTCAAACTCATTTTTATAAAATAGAAAAAGATTGTTTAGAATGTGCTATTTTGCATGTTTGCTTTGTGCATTTTGACGATAAACTATGCGGTTTTGTCTATTCTGTCAACAAACCAATCCGATCACGGTGCAGTTCCTGAGAAATCTGCCACAAAATCAGTCCCGTCAACTGCCGCAGGCTCGGTGCCTTGCAGGGGATCGGGCGCCGCATCCGCAATGGTAATCTTCCCGATCATCATGAGAAAAACACCGCGGTATGCATCAAAGTTTTCCTTTTTGCTCTTGCAGGTCACGATATAGGAGCAGTTGTCCTTGATCAGAACCGCCGTGATGCACTGATAATCCTGCCGCGCATCCTCACCGATCAGCGCATAGGTGAATTCCAGCACTCTGCACGGCGCGCCGGAATCGTATTCGGTGTTGTTGATGAGCCGGAAATCATCAATGGATTTTTCATACTGCGCCAGCACGCTCTGCGTATATTCATCGAGCGGCTTTGCCTGAACCGGGAAGGTCTCGCCGGTAATGATGATCGTGGCATCGTCGCGGACATAGTATTTATCAAAGGTTTCCGAGCTTGTCTCCGAAAAGCCCGCCGGGATCGGGATGGAAATATTGACCGGCATTTCCGAAGGAATGATGATCGCCTGCGTCAGCTCGATCGTGCTGGATTCATCCTTGCCGCTGCTTTTGCCGCTATTCCGGATGCGGACCACGATTCCGCCGAGCATCACCAGCGCCAGCAGTGCTGCGAGCATCACAACCAGTGTTTTCTTTGTCATAAAAGCTCCCTTCTGCTTAAAAAGATATGAGAAAGCAGATCATCTGTGCTGAAAAGCCGATGCGCCGGAATGACGCATCGGCAACGTGACCAGACCTGTAAGCCGGGTTCTGTCCCTGTATGAAAATACATTGCACAGCCATTTATCTAGGCGCTCTGTCGCCGGAGCGCTCAAGCCGCTTTTGCAGAACATCCGCCGAGCAGACGTTACGATGCCCTGCACCAATCCGCGTTGCATCGGGTAGGGTTTACACAGCAGGATGCTCTCACATCCTCTGGTGGGCTCTTACCCCGCCTTTCCACCGTTACACCGGCTGACGCCGATGCAGTCTCATTTCTGTTGCACTTGCCCTGGGGTCACCCCCGGCTGCCGTTAGCAGTTACCCTGCTCTGTGATGCCCGGACTTTCCTCGGAAGCATAAAACGCTCCCGCGGCTGCGCAGTCTGCTCACGGCTCTATTTTACCACATCCGTGCGGATTTGTCAAGGAATTGTCCTGATTTCGCTGCGCTGCCTTGTTCTGATTTCGCCGCGCTGCTTATATGCACTTCGGCGGATGATTGACAAGCTGCGAGAAATCAGGTATAATATGGGCATATCATTTCGGAGGTGTGCTATGATACCGGAAAAGAAGCTGATTCTGATTACCAATGACGACGGCATAGCGGCGGACGGACTGATCCGTCTTGCTGAGGCGGCAGCCCGCTTCGGGGAGGTCTGGGTCGTGGCGCCGGACGGCCAGCGCAGCGCCGCCTCTCATGCAATCACGCTGCACACGCATCTTGACGTTTTTCCGTGTGAATTCCCGGTCAGCGGGGTGCATGCCTATACATGCAGCGGAATGCCCGGAGACTGCGTGCGGGTCGGCTGCCTGAATATCACGCCGCGAAAGCCCGATGTCGTGCTCTCCGGCATCAACAGGGGCTTCAATGTCGCATCGGATATCCAGTATTCCGGTACGGCGGGCGCGGCATTTGAGGCGGCATTTCAGGGAATCCCGGCGATTGCGTTTTCGGAGGATGCCGCGGACTGCCATGCGGTCACGGACGCCTGCCTGCACGATCTGCTGACAGAGCTGCTGCCCATGCAGCCGCCGCCCGGTCAGATCATCAATGTCAATATACCGTGCTGCCCGCTCTCCGAATTCAAGGGCATTCTGCGGAACAGAACGGTCTCTGCCGGGATGGTCTACCGCGACCATTATAATATGACGGAAACGCTGCCGGACGGCGGCATGCGGTTTATGGTCGAGGGCGACTGGAACGAGGACGCAGAGCCCGGCACCGATTTCCGCGCCGTCACGGAAAAATACATCTCCGTCGGGCTTGTGAATAATATCGGGTATCCGGTTCTGCGATAAAAGGAAGCCGCCGTACAGACGCTTGATCTGTGCGGCGGCGCTTTGCTTTATTTTGCAAGAAGAATTCGCTTGAGCAGTGTCAGATCGACACCGGTGATGATGCCGTCTGCATTGAGATCGGCGAAGGGTGCCTGCTCCTCCGTCAGGGGCTTGATGGTCAGAAGATGCTGCTGCATTATGACAAAATCGGTGTGATCGACCTTGCCGTCCTGATTGAGGTCGCCGTACACGATCGAGGAAGCCTCCGGTTGATTGCCGAATTCGAGCCAGAGTGCGACCGCGCTGTCAGTCGGCGCATAGGCAGGAGAGGCGGTATTCTGCGAGGCCAGCTCCGATGCGGAAAGCGCCCTGCTGTATAGGCGGCAGGTCTCAAATTTTGCCGCAGAGCCGCGCCCGGTATCCGGGCAGCCGCCAATTGTGAGATTGTAGGCAGAGGAATTCGTGCCGCCGGTCGAGGTAAGCTGCTTGGTCGCGAGTATGCGTCCGTCTGCATAAACGGAAACGGTATTTGCCTGCGCATCGTAAATGCCTGCGACCTGATGTATATTACCGAGCCAGCCCGCCTTCATCGAATCCGGCATGGTGTAGCTTGCCATCTGCCAGCCGCCGTCAAAGATGAAGAAATCAACCGAATCCGGCGTCGAGCGCAGTGCCAGCGCGGTATCGCCCTTGCCGACGAACATATTGTACTGCGGGCTGTCGGTCGGGATCACATTGACCTCGACGGTAAAGGACTTTCTTCCCTGAACCAGCGGAGCGAGGACAGAATTGAACGGAATCTCCATCGAGCCGCTCATCAGGACGGTGTCGCCGTCGGTTACGAGCTTTGCGGTATCCGGAACCGGAACCATGAACTGATTGCTGCTCATGTCCTGAATGCAGGATGCGATCTGACGGTACGGCTTGGAGGCCTCGTTCAGTGCATTGTCCGGGCTGCCGGTCGGAACCGGAATGATCGTGTAGGTCCATTCATAGGCGCGGCTGCTCGGAAGCTGATACTGCCGGAGCGTCGCCTGACCGCAGGTCGCGCTGCCGGTACCCATCGAGCCGTAGTTCATGCTGAGGTATGTCTCGCGGTGCGGGCGCAGCTCATAGGGGTGATTTGCTCCCTGAAGCTCCTCCGGTGTCATGTGCAGGGCACTCGCTTCGAGCGGGGAATCTGCCGCAACCAGCAGCGAGGTCTTGTAGTTCGGATTCTGTACGGACATCCACTTGACCTTTGTCATCGTGCCGGTGTCGTCCGCCTTCATGTACGGATAGAACATGCCGGAAACGGTGTTGTGCCAGACGCCGAGCCGCGCATTGGTGATGCGGTCATTGAACGTCTCGACCGGGCCGTTGCCGTACCATGTGACCTCCTCAAAGCCCGCGGGGAGCGTCATGATCGAGCCGACGCGGAGGAAATTGCCGAGCCCGGATTTCGTCGCATCGACCTTCATTGAGACGGTCACTGCACCGTTTCCTTCGATCGTATAGACCATATCAACTGAGGTGTCTCCGGCATTCGGCAGCGTCATATTGACGGTGATGACCTGTGCATTGCCTCTTTCCGAGGATGTAACGGAATTGACCTTTGCGCCGGACATGGCGCCGCGCCATGCCGTGTCATAGCATTTCTGATTTGCACTGCCGGCGTCATTTTCAACCTCCCCGCGCCAGAAATTCGGCGTGGGGCCTGCGGTGAGCAAAGTTTCGCCGCCGTACTGATAGCCGGTAATCAGACCGGTCGTGCGGGAGACGGAAACCCTGAAGTTCTCGCCGGACACATCATAGCTGCCGGCGGATGCCGTGACAGCGGGCTTTGCGCTGCTGCTCCGCACATATTTCGGCGCGGCTGCGGGGACATTGAACTGTGCGTAGGAGAGCTCCGTGCCGGCGGGAACCATTGCGGTGCCGGTTTTGGCCAGAACGGAGACATTGAGCTGGAATTCGTCGCCCGGACTGATCACGGCGGGCATGATGTACGGAACCGTGACGGTTCCGCTGGAGAGCGGCCCGACATTGCAGTCCGCTGCCTTGCCGCTGCTGATTTTGATGCCGTTTTTCAAAAGCGTCCAGACTACATCGAATTCATTGAGATTGGTGAAATTGTTTTCGTTATAGACGGAGACCTTCCGGTTTGCGATCCGGTCAGAATCCGCGCTGAACCAGAAATTCTGGTACTGAAATTTGACCTCCTCGCATTCGGGCTGCGGGGTTCTGTCCGGGCTGACAATGCCGTTTTCGCAGAAGCTGTTGTCGTTCGGCTTGTCGCCCCAGTCGCCGCCGTATGCGAAATAATAGCCGGGGCTGCGGTCTGCATAGAGGTTTTTGTGCGCATAGTCCTGCGCATAGTAGTCCCACGGGCCGTTTGAAGCGGTTGTCTGCCTGACCTCCGCGCTGTAATCCAGCCAGACCAGCACGGAGGAATCGCCTGCGGAAATCGCCGGGGATGCGGCATTCTGTCCCGCGATTTCCGATGCGGAAAGCGCTTTGGAATAGACGCGGGCAAGCGAGATTTCGCCGCTGAAGCGTCTGTCATTTGAGGGGTCATAGCCGATGCCGAGCGGATAATTGCCGGACGCGACGGAATCGGCCACGGTATCCGATGCGGCGAGCCTGCCGTCGAGATAGATCGAGATCGCGCCCTTGTTGTATACGCCTGCGACCTGATGCCAGTTCCCGACCCAGTTTGACGGGAAATCGCAGGAAACAGCGTGCCAGCCGCCGCTGTATACGAAGAATTCGAGGCCGGAGCCGCTGCTCTTGGTTTTCAGAGCAGCCTGCGTGTCGCCGATCGACAGAATGACCTGATTGGTTGCGGTCGAGTCGGGCTTCACGATTGCTTCAAATGTGAAGGCCTTTCCGGTCCCGGAGAGCGCGCTCAGATAGGCGGTCGAGCCGTCCATGACCGTATAGCCCTTGAAGGAACGGCCGCCGTTCAGGGAGCCGGAGCCTGCATTCGATACGAAATCGGATGCGCTGCCGTAGGCTGTGCCGGTCAGTCCCTTCTGATCGGTGATCTCATAGGCGGTTCCGCTGCCGGAGCCTCCGATCGGGACGGCACGCGACTGATCGGCCCAGTCCCAGATAAAGCCGCCCATCATGTTGTCGGCACTGCGGATGACATCCCAGTATTCCTTCAGCGCGCCGACGGAATTGCCCATCGCGTGATCGTATTCGCACATGACATACGGAATCCTGCCGACGCCGCAGTTGTTGCCGATGACACCGGAGCCCGGATACATCTGGCTGTTCATGTCGGTGCCCATCGAGCCGCCCTGTCCCTCGCTGTGTACGGGGCGGGTGCTGTCATTGCGCTTGAAGTACCAGATCATATCGCGGAACAGTCCGTTTGCATAGTTCGGGTCGGAGGTGTACTTCATCTCGTTTCCGATCGACCATGCGATGATCGCGGGGTTGTTTTTCAGCCGCTTAAATGCGGTTTCCGTGCGGTCGAGGCCGAGCTCATAGAACAGTCCGGTCTGTGTATTGTTGTCGCCGTACATCAGGCCGTGGCACTCCATGTTGGTCTCTGCCATCATATACATGCCGTACTCGTTGCAGAGCCAGTAGAGGTAGGAGTCGTTGCTGTAGTGCGAGGTGCGGATGGCGTTGATATTGTGCAGCTTCATCTGCCGGATGTCCTCTTCCATGCATTCCTGCGTGACGGCCTTGCCGTGGAAGGGGTCGGTGTCGTGGCGGTTGACGCCCTTGAGCAGCAGGCGCTTGCCGTTGATCGTGACCGGCTGCCAGTAGGTCGTTGTGACGCGGTAGGAGCTGTCCACCTCGGTTCTGGTGAATCCGACCTCGCGGAAGCCAAGCTGCGCCGAAACGGTCTCCACGGCATTGCCGCTGCCGTCGGTCAGCGTCAGGAGCAGCGCATAGAGATTCGGATGCTCTGCCGACCAGAGGGCAGGGGAGGCAATGCTCTTTGAAAGCTGAAAGGTACCGGTTTTTCCGGAATCGACCTGCGAGACCGGGATCGCGGTGCCGGCGGTCAGGTTATTGCCCGCTCTGTCGAGCACGGAAACCTGCACGCTCCAGCCGCTTCCGGCGGCAGCCGATGCCAGATTGCGCACATCGACCGAGAGATTGAGCGATGCATTCTGATAATTGTCGTCGAGATCGGTCTGCACGGTGTAATCCGCGATCTGCACGAGCGGGCGGCTGGTGAGGTAAACATCGCGGAAGATGCCGCCGTCGTAGATCATATCCTGATCCTCAAACCATGTGCCGTCGCAGAATTTGTGAACCTCGACGCCGAGCAGATTCTCGCCGGATTGCAGATAGTCGGTGATATCAAAGCGGTGCGGGCTGAAGGTGTCCTCGCTGTACCCGACCTCCTTGCCGTTTACATAAACATAGTATGCGGATTCCACGCCCTCCATGTTGAGGATAATCCGGCGGTTGTCCGCGGTCATCGCAGAGGGAACTGTAAAGGTCTTGCGGTAAAGCCCGACCGGATTGTAGTTGGTCGGGGCGTTCGGAACCGTGACATACGGGTCGTAATTGCTCTGGAACGGCAGTGTGACATTCGAGTAGATCGGGAAGTCAAAGCCCTGCGCCGTCCAGCTGTCGGGCATGGAGACGGTTTTCCAGCCGTCATTGCCGGAGGGCGTATAACCGGGATTCATCGCGCCGCCGCTGAGCAGTGCATTTGCCCGCTCGGCGTTCTGTACGACCGTGAGCTGCCAGCTCCCGCCGCTGCCGGTGAGCATCTGCATGTAGGCCGATTCCTCCCGCGCATTGTAGTCCCAGACGGCATTTGCCGCTGCGGCCGTGCTCTGGTAGCTTACGGCTGAGACTGCGGCGGGCTCGCGGTTTACGGCGAATACATCCTCAGCGCCGTTTTTGCCCGTCCATTCGTTGTGCGTGAATTTCTGCGCATTGACATCCGCGTGATATGCGGGCGTCAGGCCGAGCTTTGCCTCTGCTGCGGCCGCAGGCTTCGGAAGCGTGAAGCCCTGCGGGATTCCCGCGCTCAGCATCACGCCCGCGCAGATTCCTGCGAGTGTGCGTTTGAAGGCTTCCATGATTTCAGATCCATCCTTTCTCTGTACGGTCGGCCGGATCCTCCGCAGACACACGGAAAAACCGGCTTATCCCCCATTGTATATCTTCATTATACTGCACAGAATTTGAATTCACAATGAAAAAATCACAGAAACAGTGGACAATTTGCAAGCGGATGCTTCCATAGGCTGTGTTTTGCCGGCGGCACCGGACAGCCTCGGCGATCTGCGCTATCTGACGCTTGTGCAGCCAAAGCCCTCGACAAAGGGCGGCAAGGTCAGCAGCGCGGCGACCGTAAACAAGCGCGGCAATTCCTTTGCAGTCGTCGGCGTGATTACCGCAGACCACAACTGGGATGACGGCGTCATCACGAAGGACCCGGACTGCGAGGAGGAGGGCACGAGAACCTATACCTGCAAGAGCAAGGATGCGACCTACGATGAGGAGGTCGATGCGTTCGGGCACAAGTGGCTCGAATGGACGGTCGTGAAGGCCGCGACCGCGACCGAGGACGGACTCGAAAAGCGCGTGTGCAGCAACAAGGGCGAGCATATCGAAACGCGCGTGATCCTGAAGGGAACGAATCCCGCGCCCTCGGGCGGCAATCCGCAGGCAAACGGCCCCTCGACGGGTGACCGCGGACCCGGCGCAGCATTGCCTGCTGCTGCGGCGGCAGCGCTTCTCGCAGCGGCTTCCTGCTGCATCTGTAGAAAACGGAAATAATATGACGCAAAGACCGTTCGGGATGACCGGGCGGTCTTTTTCATGCTTCCCCCTATCCCATTGAGATTTTTAGGGAAATATGCTATAAGCGGCAAGCTGCCGCCTCCGTTTTTTTACCCGGGCAGTCTCTTTTTATGATTTTTTCTCCCTATCCCATTGAGATTTTTAGGAAAATATGCTATAATAAAACTGCAAAGCTCATTTCACAGGAGGTATGCGATGAAAAAACTCTACTTTATCACAGGCAGTCAGGATCTCTACGGCGCAGAGACGCTCAGGCAGGCGGCTGCGGATGCGAAGGAGATCGCAGAATATCTCAGCGGACAGCTCCCGTGTTCTGTCGAGTGGCAGCCGGTCGTCACCACACATGCAGAGGCGGAGGCGGTCTGCACTGGGGCAAATGCCGACCGCGACTGCATCGGTGTCATCATGTGGATGCACACCTTTTCGCCGGCAAAAATGTGGATCAGTGCGCTGAAATCGCTGCGGAAGCCCATGCTCCATCTGCATACGCAGTATCATGATAAGCTGCCCTATGATACGATCGACATGGACTTTATGAACCTGAATCAGTCTGCGCACGGAGACCGGGAATTCGGCTTCATCTGCACACGCCTCGGCATTCAGCGCGAGATCGCCGCGGGCTACTACAAAAGCGGCAAAACGCTCGCGCAGCTTCGGCGCTTTGCCGAGGTCTGTTCCGCGATAGATTACAGCCGCGGACTGCGTGTTGCCATGTTCGGCAACAACATGCGCGATGTTGCCGTGACCGACGGTGACCGCGTGGAGAGCGAGATTCATTTCGGCTGGAATGTCAATTATTACGGAATCGGCGCGCTTACCGAGATCAAGGCGGCGCTTTCCGATGCTGAAATTGACGAAAAAATGGCAGAATATACCGGGAAATACACAATGGCTACGGACAATCTCGCCGCTGTCCGCGAGCAGGCCGCGACGGAGGCCGCCCTTGACCGGTTCCTTGCATCGGAGCAGATTCACGCATTTACCGATACCTTTCAGGATCTCTACGGGCTGAAGCAGCTCCCCGGGCTCGCCGCACAGAATCTCATGGCAAAGGGCTTCGGGTTCGGGCCGGAGGGCGACTATAAAACCGCAGCGCTCTGTGCAGTGCTGAATAAGCTGGCGGAGCACCGGCAGGGCGCAACCGGCTTCACGGAGGACTACACCTACGACCTCACCGAGGACAGCGAGCTGGAGCTCGCATCGCATATGCTGGAGGTCTCGCCGGTATTCGCGGCAGGAAAGCCGGAAATTCAGGTGCATCCGCTGAGCATCGGCGGCAGGGAGGATCCCGCCCGTCTGGTATTCGACGGCATTTCGGGGCAGGGGATTCAGGTCTCGCTGGTGGATCTGGGCGACCGATTCCGTCTGATCTGCGCTGAAATTGAGCTGATCCGGCAGCCGGAACCGATGCCGAAGCTCCCGGTTGCGCGGCTGATGTGGAGGCTGAAGCCGGATTTCAGCACCGGTGCTGCCGCATGGATTTACGCGGGCGGTGCGCATCACGCGGTTGTATCCACTGCGCTCAATGCCGATGATATCCGGCTGTTTGCAAAGCTCACGGATACCGAGCTTGTGGTGATCGACAGTAAAACCGACCTGAATACCCTGCAACAGCAGCTTGCTCTGCTTGATCTGAAAGCAAGGCTTGGGAGATGAGCATGAAAGAGATGATCAAAAGCGGCGGGACCTTTCTCGGCATCGAGTTCGGCTCGACCCGCATCAAGGCATGTCTGATCGGCAAGAACCTGAGCACGGTTGCCGAGGGCTCATATAGCTGGGAAAACCGGCTGGAAAACGGCATCTGGACGTATTCGCAGGAGGATATCCTCAGCGGCTTGCAGGGCTGCTATGCCGATCTGAAGCGGAATGTCCGGGAGCGCTTCGGCGTGACGCTGAAAACGGTCGGCGCAATGGAAATTTCGCGATGATGCACGGATATATGGCATTTGACGGCAGCGGCCGGCTGCTCGTTCCCTTCCGTACATGGCGCAACACCGTGACGGAGGAAGCCGCGTTCATGAATTTTCATGCGCTGATGCTGAATCCTGAGCTGAAGGCAATGCAGCAGGCGCTCCTCGACCGCCATTATCTCAGAAAGCACGGCGAAAATGCCTATTACGGGCAGGATACATCCAAATAAACAGAAACGGAGGAATGATACAATGAAGGTACTGATCTTAAACGGAAGCCCCCATGCAAACGGAAACACGGCGCTTGCCGTAAAAATGCTGGCTGATACCTTTGCCGAACAGGGCATCGGCGCGGAGGTCTGCCACATCGGAAACAAGAGCATCCGGGGCTGTATTGCCTGCGGGCGCTGCGCAGAGCTCGGAAAATGCGTGTTCGACGATCCGGTCAATGAGCTGGCGCCGAAATTTGAAGCGGCAGACGGGCTTATTGTGGCGACACCCGTTTACTATGCCTCGGCAAATGCGACGCTGATCGCATGTCTTGACCGCCTGTTTTTCAGCACGGGCTTTGATAAGACGATGAAGGTCGGCGCGAGCGTGGTCGTCGCAAGGCGCGGCGGATGTACGGCGACCTTTGATGAGCTGAACAAGTATTTCACGATCTGCAATATGCCGGTCGCGTCCAGCCAGTACTGGAACTGCGTACACGGCAGAGCGCCCGGCGAGGCGGCAAAGGATGCCGAGGGCATGCAGACAATGCGCGTGCTCGCAAGAAACATGAGCTTTCTGATGAAATCCATTGCGCTCGGCAAGGAGCAGCTCGGCCTCCCGGAGAAGGAGCCGTGGCAGGCAACGCATTTCATCCGGGACGATCTGGATTAAGAATAGCATGAATCGCATCTGAAAAAGGCCGCCCGGTCATCCCGGACGGTCTTTTTTCTCAGAATAATGTCAGCTGACCGTCTGCCCAGCTTTCCTGTGCAGCCTGATGAATGACCTCGCCCTCCTGCAATTCGCCGACAAGCAGCGGCGAATCCGGATTGTGAAGCCGCATATTCCGCCTGACATTTTCCCTGTTGTAGTTCGCATAGCAGTAACGGCAGAGGTGCCCGCAGGTATCGTATGCGCCGATGTCCGTCCCGAGCACACAGGCACATGCTGCCCGCTGCGATTTCTTCTTCGGCACATCGAGATGCGCACCGACCGCAGCCTCGAAGGTTTCCTTTGTCATGCATCCGCTGCAATCCACACCGTAGGGCGCAAGCTCTGTTCCCTCCGCGCAGGCCTTGATCGTGATGCCGTACCGCCCGCCGATCTCTGCAAAGTGCCTGCCGACGGCGATCCGCTCCTGCTGCGTGACTGACCGCGCTTCGGGAAAATTTCGCAGAACCTTCTCGTAGAGATCGAGGAAGCTGATCACGCAGACACGGGTATATCCCGAAAGCGTTTTGCACATCTGCTCAAAGTCGCGGATATGCCGATCAAGGGAATAGGTGCCGTCAATCAGAATCGGGTCATACCGCCAGCCGACGCAGTCTGTACCGACGGCCTTTGAAAGCGTGATGAAATCCTGCATCACCGTTTCCTTCGGCGGAACATTCGGCTCAATATCCTTGCCGTAGGGCGTGATCGTGACAAACCAATACTGATGAAATGCCTTCAGCCCGTCAAGGTGCTTCAGCATCGGCGCCGGATTCTTCGTGCAGAAGGCAAGGCAGTCCACAACATCGGGATTCAGCTCATAGCGCGTGATCCACTCAGGGCGGTACGGGTTCCGCACCAGAACATAGCCCGCCCGGATCCTGTTCATGAACCATTCGGAATAAAATGCCGGAATATCCGTCCGCATTCCTGTGTTGATTATCAATGCAATGCACCGTCCTTTTTCTGTGAGTTTTCCCAATACATAATATACCGCATACAGCAGAGATTTGTCAAGGCATTTTCATGATACCTGAATGCGGGCGATTCTGCCCCACGGCGGCTTGATCTCCTCATTATTCAGCAGCCAGAGTACAGGAATGCCCATCGCTTCCTTTTCCTCCGGAAACGGCGCATAGCCGTCTGTCAGGATGATGATGTTCACGGGGAGCGTTTCCTGCATGTTTTCGCGTACATACGAAAAAATAATATCAAAGCGCGTACCGCCGCCGCCCTTTGGACGGATTGTCCGGAATTCCTCTACGTCTGAAAAAGGCTTCGGCGGAACAACCTCAGCATCGAAAAAGCCGAGCCAGCCGCGCAGTTTCCCGTTGAACTGATCAATCGCGCCCTTGATCTCGGAATACGCTGCGGTGATCATCTCATCGCTCATGCTGCCGGAGGTGTCGATCATAAAGAGAATATAATAACAACAATACAATACAGAAAAATCAATTACTGAGTGATAAATCCTCTATCATATCTCCGGCGAAAAAGCCAAATTTCAACATTTCGGGTGTTGAAAAATCTGCTGAGAGAGTGACTGACGGATATAACGCAGAAGAAGTTGAGTATTACACGGAAGTTTACATACACAAAGCATTTCAGTTATAGACGATACATGAAAATCGTAACCAAGTGCTGTATACATTAAAGGCAACACCGCACAAAGCCCGCCTGACGGCTTGGCGGCACATCTGCTTGCAGCTTTTTCGTCATCTTGCACGAAAACTCCTTGCTGGGCGACAGCCCAGCGGCGTCGTTTTCATACAATCTGACGAAAGATCTGACT
>JAFUAD010000052.1 GCA_017460835.1 Oscillospiraceae bacterium | reverse complement strand
CGCTCCGCAGAGCGCGAAACTCCCCTAGCGTGCAAAGAGCTCGGCGGGCTTGGGAACCCCATGTTTGCCGAAGGCAAACTGCGCAGTTTCGCTTTGCGAAACATGGGCGATAGAGGTCCCCATTCCAAAATAGCATCCGCAAAGCGGATACTTTATTCCTGTAATCATAAAATCCCCGATATGCCACACCTTGCCGGGGTGCGCAGCTTGCATTTTTCCGGAATCTGTGGTACAATAAAGCGACGGGTGATGATTACCACCTGTTTACGCACGGAAATATGGGGGGATTTACTTGAAAAGAATCATAGGAATCCTGTGCAGCAGCGCGATTCTGATGCAGAGCATGTGCATTTCCGGCGAGATTCAGACCGCGTGCCGCACGAAAGCCTTTGCGGAGGACGCGGGCATCGCCGATGCGCTCTATCCGCAGGGCGACGCAAACCGCGACGGTACGGTGAATGCTGCGGATGCAGTCATGCTGCAAAAGTACCTGCTGACTGAGATCAGCGAGATTTCGCTCTCGGCGGATATGGACAGCAGCGGTACCCTGAATGCCGCCGATCTCACACTGCTGAAGCGGCAGCGCAATGTCAAGCCTCCGGTCGTTCCGTATGAGGAGCGCAGCTTCCGCTTCGAGGTCGCCGATCTGTTCGATCAGAGCAGCACTGACACGCTGGGGCTGGAGGAGCCCGCCGGTCTGGAGACAGTCACGGTCTGGAAGGCACAGAGCACCGGCGATCATTACTGCAACGGCGTCTGCCTTGCATCCTACAAGGGAAAGCTGTACTGCCAGTGGCAGAGCTCGGAGACCGACGAGGATTCCGCCGATACGCATGTGATGTACGCCGTCAGCAGCGACAGGGGCAGAACATGGAGCGAGGCAAAGCTGCTCGCGCAGAGCCCCGGGGGCGGCTACTGCACCTCCGGCGGCTGGCTGGCGGCTGAAACCGGGCTTGTGGCATATATCAATGTCTGGCCGGATGAACTGAGCGATCCGCGCGGCGGCTGGACCTATTATGTCACCTCGCAGGACGGCGAGAGCTGGACTGAGCCGAAGCAGGTCACGATGGCGGACGGCACGCCGCTCGCGGGCATCTTCGAGCAGGATCCGCATGTGCTCTCAACCGGCAGGATCGTCTGCGCCTCGCATTTGCAGCCCGGTCTCACAGTCTGCCCGATCTACACCGACGATCCGGGCGGCGTCACCGGCTGGAAAAAGGGCGCATTCACTGCGACCGCAAGCGGCGCACAGTCGGTCGAGCTGGAGCCGAGCATCTTCACGCAGTCAGACGGCACGCTCTGCATGATCTTCCGCGACCAGTCCGGCAGCTACAAAAAGCTGATCTCCTACAGCTTTGATGACGGCGCAACATGGAGCAGTGTGCAGTCCACCGATATGCCCGATGCGCGCACCAAGCAGAGCGCGGGCAATCTCACGGACGGCACGGCCTTTATGGCAGGGTGTCCGGTGAACAATTCACTGCGCAGCCCGCTGGCTGTGACGCTCTCGGCGGACGGCAAATCGTTCACGCAGGCGTTTCTGCTCCGGAGCAATTCCAGCGACCCCGCACTGATCTATGAGGGTAAGGCAAAGCGGCTGGGGTTCCATTACTGCAAGAGCCTTGTCGCGGAGGGGTATCTGTATGTCGGCTATGCGACAAACAAGGAGGCCGTCGAAATCTCCATCGTGCCGGAAGCGAGCCTGATGCTGAACGGCTGATTATAATATGAAAATGAGCCTCCTGCATCGTAACAGGAGGCTCTCATTCTGCCGGTCAAATGCAGCACTGCACCCGTTCATGTCAGCGGGGAGGCTGTTGTGATGCTTTCGGGGTAGCCCTGCCGCCTCTCGTCCGGGAGCATGTACTCGGTCGTCTCGGATGCGGTTGTCGTGTCCGGGGGCTCTGTGACGGTTTTGCGGCCGGTTGCCGAGGTGGCGGTCGTCGTAGACCAGTACCATGTTGTCGATGACCGCAAGGTTGTCGTATAGAAAACCGGCGGATCCTCGGTGGTATGAGCCGGAGGCTGAACCGGCGTGGTGCGGGTCGTCGCGGTGGTCATGGTCGTGGTGGTGGTCATGGATATGGTCGTGGTCGATGTCAGTGTCGATGCCGTCGGCACGAGGATGCCGGTGCCGCCGTCCTCTGTATGCTGTCCGCCGGATTCGCTCGCTCCGGTCTCCGTATAGCCGGAATACTGCGGCTCCGAGCCGCTGCCGGGGGCGGTAACAGAAACCTCTGCTGTGGGTTCGGCTGTTGTCTGCGTGGTGACAGCAGCCCCGGAACTGCCGGTCATGCCGGTTTGCGTGTACCATGCTTCCGCCGATGTGACAGAGCCGGAACCGGATGCCGGATCGTTCTGAATGTCGGTTTGGGTCATTGTTCCTGTTACCGCGGGTGTTCCGGGCGGAACGGATTCCGGAACAGCAAGGCGGGTGCGCTGATACATGACAACAGAGACCAGTGCCGCAAGACAGGCAGCAGCCGTTCCGGCGAAGTATGCCGCCCGCCGGCGCATTCTGCCCGTGCGCTTTTCGATCGGGGCTGCCGCAAGCGCCGTAACCCGTGCTGCGATCCTCTCCTCGGCGCTGCGGTCTGCGGGCGCGGACATCATCTGCTCCAGCTCGTCAGCTTCCTCCTCCGTCAGTGTCTGCATTACTGCGCGCAGCTCTTCGTCAACCGTCATCATGCTCACCTCCCAGCAGTCCTCTGAGTTTGGCGCGGATCCGCGAAAGCCGCATCTCGACCGTACCGGTCCGAAGCCCCAGCGACGCCGCGATCTCAGAGGCAGTCTCTCCGCGGTAATACTTGCGGAGGATCAGGTCTGCTTCCTGCGGGTCGAGCTGATGCAGCGCCCGGATGATCTCTTTCTTCCGCTCGCCGCCGATCACCTGTTCCTCCGGAGTCTGAATGCCGTCCGGCAGCTCCTCCGTCATCTCGTCGATCGGGACGGTCTGTACGGCGCGCCTGCCCGCAGTCCGCCGGTACCAGTCGATGCAGCGCCGGTCTGCCATTGTCACAAGCAGTGCGCGGACAGAGCCCTTTTTCTCGGAAAGCCGGTCTCTCTTTTGCCAGAATGCGAATAAAATGTCTCCCGCCAGCTCCTCGATATCCTCTGCCGTACAAATTCCGCCGAGCCTTCTGCGGCAGATCGCCAGCACCAGCCCGGTATACTGCTCCAGAAGCGCCTTGCAGCCCTGCTCCGGCTGTGTCCGAAGCAGCGCAATCAGTTCTGCATCAGACACATCCTCACCTCACTGTTACGTTCCGTTATATGGGTATTCGGTTTTCAGCATGATTTCCTCACACGGGAGTTTCCTCATCCGGCAATATTTCCACGGTCACGGAGACCGTCTGGTTCTTTTGCCGGATGTCACCGACCGTGATTTTTTTCCCGTCAAAGGGCAGAATCTCCGCCGCGCCGTTTTTCTGATACCGGTCGAGCAGGAAATACTGATTGCCCTCTGAATCCGCGCAGAGCATGAACGCCAGACGCGGTACATACAGATCATACGGTGCGCTGTACCGCAGCGGATGCAGCAGCGAGTCCGCCGGGGTCGTCACGCGGATCTGCGGATTGCCCTTTACCTGCGGGATGACAAACCCGCGCTCCTTTATGACAGGGAACAGCACGGCCTCAGAGCGCTTGCGGCTTCTGCGGCCGCGGAGCAGCACATACGGCAGCGCAATGAAGCCCGGATCGATCAGCGCGAGCAGACAGAGCAGGCGGTTTGTTGAGATCAGAAAGCCGGTGAAGATCAGCAGCCCGCCGAGAATCGGTACGCCGGAGACAAAATGCCCCGAACGCTTGCTCGCGATATATGCGCCGTAGGTCATCAGCACAAAAAACAGCCCGATGCCCGCGATCAGAAGCCCCGCCTGATTGCGCGGCTGTGAGAAATCAAGCATCCGTTCCCCTCCCTTTTCCTCTGTATGCTGACAGGAGCCTGTTTGTCACAGGCTCCTTTTTCAGTATATATTATGCTCGTATCCCCGCTACGAATCAATCGGCAGGACATGCGCGATGTAATTGGAATTGATGACGCCCTGACAGTAGGAAATCTTGTTCCGCACGATCTTTTTCATGCGATCGACATAGCCCTCGGGAATCTCCGTATTTTCGTCCTTCGGGTAGAATTTCTTTTCGGAGTTCAGATAGGTTCCGAGCTCTGTTTTCCAGTCATAATCCCGGTCGAAATAGATCGCCTCGGCGTCGGAGAAGATGTCGCGCCCCGGCATCAGCCGCGAATCGAACTCCAGCCCGAACAGATTGGAGAGCGTCGGCAGCAGATCGAGCGACGAGGTCGGCGCATCGACCACGATCGGGTCCTTGCCCTCCAAGCAGCCGCACCAGAGAATCGCCGCATTGTGGTCTCTCTGAATCGTATTCACGACATTGTACCCGTACAGCTCAGAGAGATACTGCATATTCCCGTAGGAGGCGTTGTCATCGAGCCCGTAGGGGAAATGGTCGGGCGAGAGGCAGATCACCGTATCATCGGCGATGCCCCGCTCCTCCAGCGCACTGACCAGAGCCTCCAGCGCCTTATCCAGCTCAATATTCGCGGCGAGATAGGCCTTGACCGGTTCGGAATACTCCAGATCCTTGACCGCATCCCAGTTCTTCTTCGACATCGCATTGCCGCCGCGCGAATAGCCGCTGTGCCCGCTGACGCTCATGTAGTAGACATTGAAATGCTCCTGATCGAGATACTCCTCCATCGTGCCCGCGATCATATCCAGATCGCTCTGCGGCCATTCCTTTTTGACATATTTTTCCATGCCGTTGCCGTAGCCCATATAGCCCTCGGAATAGCCGAGCCGGGTATGGGTCTTGTGGCGGGAATAAAATGTGTAGGTATTATTGTGATACGCCTTGCCCCAGTAATTCTGCTTGTTGAGCTGATAGGCCATTGTCAGCGCGATATTGTCATGCTGCGAGAAGGAGGGGAATGACGCGCCGCCCTTCATCGGCAGCAGCCCGAATACATTTTGGAATTCGCCGCCTGTCGTGCCGGCGCTCGCGGGCTGGTAGTAGTCCGTGAGCTGAATGCCGTTGTGATAGAGGCGGTACAGCGTCGGGGTCAGGTCCTCGCGGATCGCCTCCTTTGTGAATGCCTCCGCGGAGATCAGAACCAGATTCTTTCCGGCGAACATGCCGGTATACTCGTTCTTCGAGGATGCGGGCAGCGATGCGACATACTGATCGAGATTTGCCCATGTGCCGCTGTCCGATTCCGCCATTGCGGCAAAGTCGAGATCGAGCTCATTTTTGCCGTAGGTGGTCGTAGTGGTGACGGTGGTCTCGGTATCCCCCTGCATGCCGGTCGTGCCGGTTGCCTGCGTGACGGCAGGCGGCGCGGTCACATCGGGCTTGAGCTCGGGCTCCTGCATATCCACGACTTCAAATTCCAGCTCCTGATCGCCCGTATTCTTGGAAATATCCAGCCGCAGGCCGGTCATCAGCCCGAAATTGCTGACCGCAGAGGGGAAGCTGTATTCCTTGTCATAAAAGCTCAGGTACCGGCTGCTCATCCGGATGATGCCGACTGCCAGCAGGAAGCTCGCGAGCGCGGTGCCGGCGGTAATCAGAAACGGTCTGAGCTTTATCTGCCTGTCCGCCTTCAGGCGCTTGCCGAAGATCCAGTACAGCGCCCCGGGCAGTGCCAGCAGCAGCAGATGCGAAATGCCGCTGAACGAGAACACAAGCCGCCCGATCTCATCCTTGAAATCGGTCATCGCGCCGCCTGCGCCGTTCGTAATCGTGTTGATATCATAAAAAATATTGTATTCGCGGTAAATAAAGAACTCCACGCCGTATGGCACCATCAGCAGGAACAGCAGGACGATCCGGATGATGCGGTTGACCTTTTTCGGGAAGCAGGAGGATACGGCGGCAAGGATGCACCCCGCCGACACCGAAAACATCAGGATCAGCAGCAGATTGCTGCCGAAGCCGGTCTTGACGGTCGAGCACTTGAATACGATTTCAAAATAAAACAGCGACAGCGTAAAAACCAGCGCCGTCCGCACAAAGCTGTTGCGGAATACGGCCGCTGCCTTCTGCTTCAGGGTTACGGGCTTCGGCCGTGCGGCGGCAGACCTCCGTGCCGTGCGCTGTGCCGTGTGCGTCCCGCCGGCAGGGCGCTTTTTCGGCATCTGCCGCTCCGCAGAAGGGCGCATTTGCCTTGCGGGCTGCGCTGCCCGGGCTTTGCGCTTTTCAGAGGGCTGCTGCGCCGGGGGAGCCTGCTTTTCTGCGGGCATGTTCTTCACCGGGGGTGCCTGTCTTTCCGGCTGCATCTTCTTCATCGGCGGCATTTTCCTTGCTGCGGGCTTGGATTTTACCGGGGGAGCCTGCCTGTTCGGCTGCGTCTGATTTGCCCGGCGCACCTGATCCGTGCGAACCGGCCTCCGTTTTGCGCGGTGCGCACCGGCAGGGCGTTCCGCCGGCTGCCCCGTTTGATTTGACTGGGTATCCATAATATGATTTTCACATCCGTTCTTCCGGGATATCCGGAAATTTTCCGCATACTATTATAGCACGGAGAAAAGAAAATTACAAGTTTTTCGCGCCGAATCTGCAATTTTCCGCATTTTCACCGCGCAGGCGCATATGCTTCTGTAAATATAGACGGCATCCGCACCGGAAACGTAACGGATTCAGCCGGCCGGTGGCTGCGGATTCTCATGACCGCCTGCATTCTGCTCCTGCTTCCCGGCAGTCAGAAGCTGCGCCGCGATCACCGCCGCGAGAACCAGTGCGCAGCCGAGCAGCTCGCGCAGCGAGAGCCGTTCATGCAGAATCAGCCAGCCGGAAAGCGCCGCAAAGACCGATTCCAGACTGAGCACCAGCGTCGCAAGCGTCGGGGGCGTCTCCCGCTGCCCGAAGATTTGCAGGGTATAGGCGACGCCGCTTGACAGTATGCCCGCATAGAGAATCTGGTTCCGTGCCGCACAGATATCCGCGAAATGCGGCTCCTCAAAGAGCTGCATCCCGACCGCATGCAGCGCTGCCGCCGTGAAAAACTGGATGCACGACATCGCCGTCGGGTCAACAGCCCGTTCGCAGAAAAAATCGACTGTGATGATATGCAGCGCAAAAAAGAGCGTGCAGCAGAGCACAAGCAGGTCGCCGAGCCCGAGGGAGAAGTCCTCGCTGATGCAGAGCAGCCCGAAGCCCGCGATCGCCGCAGCCGCGCAGAGCCAGATCACGGCCGGCGGCTTTTTCCGCGTAAAGAGCCCGATGAGCGGCACCAGAATCACATACAGCGCGGTAATGAAGCCGGCCTTTCCGGCGGTGGTTTTCGCGACGCCCGCCTGCTGAAAGGCGCTGGCAATGCAGAGCATCACGCCGCAACACAGTCCGCCGATCACGGTCATCCGCCGGTCAGCGGGCTTTGCGTCAGTCCCGCGCTTCATGCCGCGGAACAGGAAGATGACGGGAATCAATACAGCGCCGCCGAGCAAAGCGCGCAGGCAGTTATAGGTAAACGGCTGCACATAGCGCATGCTCTCGCTCTGGGCGACAAACGCCGTGCCCCAGATCAGCGCCGTGAGCAGAAGCAGAATCATTCCCCGGATTCGTTTGAACATCAAGACACTCCAATCGTCAGGATTCACCGGTATTATAGCATATTATGCCGGAAAACGCAATGGGAGCATGAGAAAAATGTATCAAACAGGACTGCTGGGGAGTTGAAACGGAGCCCGCATGTTTGCTATGCAAACTGCGCGGTTTCACAGCGTGAAACCGGGGGCACTGCCCGGTTATAGCATATTATGGCGGAAAACGCAATGGGAGCAATAGAAAAATGTATGGAACAGGGCTGCCGATACAGCAAAGCGCCGCCTTAGCGAATTGTTCTATATTGGTTTGAATCCCGCCTGTTGGCCATTGGGCTTTGTATATGCGGATTATGGGGAGCGTGACCCGAAAAAGCAGCACACTCCTGTGCTGCGGCGGGCAGTGCCCGCTGCCAATTCGCTTCGGCGCGGAGCCCGCGCTGGCGATTCGCTTCGCACCATAATAAGATAAGCCGGATGTTTTATCTCAGCCGAATATTTTGGCACGCTTTCGCGTGCAGGCGGCAGTGCCCGTATGCGAATCGTGGGAGCATGAACTAAAAAGGCAGCACACTCCTGTGCTGCGTCCTGATTGAACTTGGGAAGATGCAAAAAGAAACCCGCGAAGCCAAAATGGAGCCCGGCACTGCCGGGCGGGCACTGCCCGCTTGACAAGGGGGCGGAAATGCTTTATAATAGAGACAGAGCAAACTGAAAAGGGGGCGGAGATATGGTATTTCCGGCAACAGAGGCAATCCGGAGCGCGATGCAGGCGCATGACCTGCACTGCGGCGTGGAGGAGCGCGACACCACCAGCACGGTGCATGTCGGCATCAACGCGGAAAACGCATCGTTCGAGGTGTTGTTTATCTCCAACAGCGAGGACAATGACACGGCGGTGCGGGTCTACGATCTCATCCGGTTTCCGGAGGACAAATGCGACGCAATAATGGAGAAGGTCAACGAATTCAACTGCCGGTTCCGTTATCTGAAATTTGTCGTCGATACCGCGCACAATACAGTGGATGCGGAGTATGACCTGCCGATCAGTGAGACCGATCCGGGCGAGCCTGCATACGAGATTCTGATGCGCTGCGCCCACATCATCGACGCCTGCTATCCGAAGCTGATGCAGGTGCTTTCCGGCGAAGAAAAGGAGGAATCGTGATGTTTCGTGCCTCGGAGGAAATTGCAGAGGTTTTTGAGGAGCATGAGATCATGTTCCGGACATTTGAGACGGAAAAAAGCTCGCGGGTCGGGACAGATGCGCAGGTCACCTATACGGTGTTCGTCATCTGGTTCATCTCCTCGGACGACGACAGCGATGTCTCGGTTCGGGTGCCGAATTTCGTGCGCTATCAGAATGATGACGAAAAAAAGCGGCTGCTGCGGGTTGTGAATGAGATGAACCGGAAATACCGCTATGTCAAATTCACAATGCCGGCCGATGACGAATGCATCAATATCGAATACGATTTTCTGGAAAGCACGCATGATGTCGGCAGGACTGCGGTAGAGCTTTTCCGGCGCATCATGCAGATCGCGGACGAAAGCTATCCGGAGTTTATGAAGGCGCTGTGGGGAAAGGATGATTTCCTCGGCAACGCGGTGTTCTACGAATTCAAATACTGATGATTCCGGTGCCGGAAATGTCGCCTCCTAAGCGACACATCCGGCGCCTTTTTCTGCTATAATGAGGTCACAGAGGGCGGAACAACCGCCGCAGTAAAAAGGAGGAATCATCATGAAAAAGCAGAATCAGATCACAGAGCTGGTATTTATCCTCGACCGCAGCGGGTCGATGGCAGGGCTCGAGGCCGACACGATCGGCGGCTTCAACGGCATGATCGCGGAGCAGAAGAAGAAAACCGACGACACGGTTTATGTCACGACGGTGCTCTTTGACAATGTCAGCGAGGTGCTCTATGACCGCATGCTGCTCAGCGAAATCCCGCAGATGACCGACCGCGATTACACGGTCCGGGGCTGCACCGCGCTGCTCGACGCGATCGGCGATGCCGTTCACCACATCCGGAATATCCACAAATACGCGAGAAAAGAGGATGTCCCCGCAAAGACGCTCTTTGTGATTACCACGGACGGCATGGAGAATGCGAGCCGCCGCTATTCCTACGACGATATCAAGAGGCTGATCGAGAAGCAGAAAAAGGAGGACTGGGAGTTCCTGTTCATCGGCGCGAACATCGACGCGGTGCAGGTCGCCTCGTGGGTCGGCATCGCACCGGACAGAGCCGCGAATTACTGCGCGGACAGGGAGGGCACGAGCCTTGTGTTCGCCTCGATGGCAGAGCCGCTTGCGGCATCGCGGGCTGCGTGCGCCATTCCGGCAGCGTGGAACAGGAAGCTGAATGAGGATCATGCAAAGCGCAGAAAGTAATCCCCGAAACAGAACAAATCCGCGGCAGACGTTCAGAGGTCTGCCGCGGATACTTTTTTATAATTTGCGATATTTGCACAGTGCAAAGGCGCGGAATGCATATTGCATGTTCCGGCGGTTCGTGCTATAATAGAGATAGTTATATCCGCAAACAGAAAACAGAATCATGCGGAAAAGGGGGATATGATGCATATACTGAAAAAAACCGCTGCGGTGCTGAGCGCTGCGGGCATGCTGCTCTGCACGCTGCCGCAGATCACACCGGTGCAGACGCAGGCCGCGGATGAGGCCGCGGATCAGATCGTGTTTTCCGGCATTACGGGGCTGCCGTTTTCGTCCGGCGACCCGTTCAAGGGCGTCGATGTGTCCTCGGTCATCTCGCTCGAAAACAGCGGCGTAAAATTCCGCGATCGGTCGGGCAAAGAGCAGGATCTGTTCGTGACGCTCGCGGATGCCGGGGTGAACTGCGTGCGCGTCCGCGTCTGGAATGACCCGTACAATTCCTCCACCGGCGCAAGCTACGGCGGCGGTGTCTGCGATGTCAACTATGCGGTGAAAATCGCGGAGCGATGCAAAAAAGCCGGACTGAAGCTGCTCGTGGATTTTCACTATTCGGATTTCTGGGCAGACCCCGGAAAGCAGAAGGCACCGAAGGCGTGGGCGAATTACACGGTCAGCCAGAAGGCCGATGCGATCTATCAGTTTACGCTGGATTCGCTGAAGAAGATCGGTGAAACCGGCGCAGAGATTGCGATGGTGCAGGTCGGCAATGAGACCACGACCGGCATGTGCGGCGTCATGCTCGCCGATTCCGACTGGAGCGAGGCCGGCTGGCGGGAACTCGCCTCGCTGTTCAATGCCGGGTCGCGTGCCGTGCGCGCATACAGCAGCGATACGCTGGTGGCGCTGCATTTTACCAATCCGGAAAAGACCTCGAATATGACCTATCTCGCAAGCATGCTCAAGCAGAACAATGTGGATTACGATGTGTTTGCGACCTCGTATTATCCCTACTGGCACGGGACGCTCGCGAACCTGAAATCTGTGCTGACCTCGATCTCGCAGACCTACGGCAAGCAGGTCATGGTCGCGGAAACCTCGTGGCTGCGTACCTTTACGGACAGCGATGCCTACGGCAATACGATCTCCTCGCAGGACGATCTCGGCAGCTATGTCTCCTATGATGTCAGCACGGCGGGGCAGTATGCCTTCCTGCACGATCTTTTCTCGACGGTCGCGTCTGTCCCGGACGGCAAGGGCATCGGCGTGTTTTACTGGGAACCGGCTTGGCTGCCGGTCGGGTCGGAATACTATTCCAATCTGGACAAATGGGAGACCTATGGCTCCGGCTGGGCGTCAAAGGCTGCCGGAGAGTTCGATTCCTCTGCGGCGCAGTATTACGGCGGAAGCTGCGTCGATAATGAATCGCTGTTCAGCAATGACGGCGTGCCGCTGGATTCGCTGTATCTCTTTGCGCAGGTTCACGGAGACGGCGCGGCGAGCGAGCAGCTCGGCGGCAATCTGCTTAATAACCCCGGCTTTGAGGCGGACGGCGGCTGGTCGTCTTCCCCGACGGGCTGGACGGTTCATGCGACCGCAGGCGGGCATTTCGATGTCCGCGCTGAGGACCCGCATTCGGGCGATTATGCGCTGCACTGGTATTCCGAGGACGCATTTTCCGGCAGCAGCGCTTCTGCGTCTGTGACCGTGCAGGAGGCGGGAATCTATCGGTTTTCCGTGAATTTGCAGGCGGATGAAACAAGCCGCTTTACCCTCTCGGTCAGCACCGCAGGCGGCAGACAGGAGCAGGTCTCCGGCGGCGGAAGCGGCTGGGGCGTCTGGCAGACGCCGTATGTCGAGCTTGAGCTCGGTGCCGGCGAGACCGCTGCCATGACCGTGACCGTTTCGGGCGATGCCGGCTGCTATGGCTCGGTCGATGACTGCGCGGTGCGGAAGGTGACCGCAGAGGAATCCGACCCGGATGTGAAATTTGACCGGACGGAATTTGCGATGCAGCCCAATCACCGCGAGCAGATTCATGCAGACCGCGGCGGGATTCTCTATCAGAGCAGCGCGCCGGAGATCGCGGAGGTTTCCGAGAGCGGCGAGATTCTCGCGCACGCCATCGGCAGCGCGGTCATTACCGGCTTCATCAACGGAAAAGAGGTCGGGCGGATCACCGTGACCGTGCAGCCTGTGATGGGCGACCTGAATTTTGACGGCGCATGCGACCGGCTCGATGCAGCACTGCTGCAAGCGTATCTCTGTACGGACGGGCAGCTCAGCCGGGATGCGGCACAGTATGCCGATTTTGACCGCAGCGGAGCCTTGAACGCCGCCGATCTGACCATGCTGAAGCGGGCGGCATCCGCTCCCGGGCGCACCTGACCGTTTCATTCTCATAAAAACAGTCCCTTTTCGGAATCGTGCGGCTGAGTGAAATCAAAGGATACTGGAGCATTTCAATGGAGATCAGATTTATCAACCAAAATGACAGCTTGTCTGAAATCAGCAATATCTATGAAAAAAGCTGGAAATACGCATATCAAAACATCATTCCGCAGGATTATCTCGACAGTATTCCGAAAGGGCGCTGGGCAGACGGAATCGCAAAGGACGGAATGAACACGCTTGTTTTACAGGAAAACGGACTTATGATCGGGACTGCAAGTATCTGCAAATCAAGATGGGAACAGTATCACGGATACGGCGAGATCGTTTCAATACACTTTTTACCGGAATATATCGGAAAAGGCTTTGGTACGCATCTTTTGAAAAGATGTATTGAGGAATTAAACAAACTTGGATTCAACAGGATTTTGTTGTGGGTATTAGAAGATCATACCGGAGCAAGAAGGTTCTATGAGAAAACCGGTTTTGTTTGTTCTGAAGAATATCTGAATGATCGTATCGGAGGAAAGGCCTTAAGGGAAGTATTGTATTTCTATCATTGCGATCACGTCTGATGATCCGTTAAAATCCGGAAAGGAGAAAAACCATGAACTATCGCATTGCACTGCTCAAGGGCGACGGCATCGGGCCGGAGATCACGGAGAGCGCCGTTGCGGTGCTGGAGCGCATCGGGGCGCGCTTCGGACATCATTTTCAGTTTACGCCGTATATGATCGGCGGCTGCGCGATCGACGCGCAGGGCGAGCCGCTTCCGGCTCAGACCGTCAGGGGCTGCCTTGAAAGCGACAGCGTGCTGCTCGGTGCAGTCGGCGGGCCGAAATGGGACGATCTGCCCGGCGAAAAGCGCCCTGAGAAGGCACTGCTCGGCATCCGCTCGGCGCTTGGGCTCTATACGAATCTGCGTCCGGCAAAGCTGTTCCCGGCGCTGCGCGGTGCGTCGCCGCTGCGGGCAGAGACCGTCGCCGCGGGATTCGATCTCCTGATCGTCCGCGAGCTGACCGGCGGCATCTACTTCGGCGACCGCGGCTACCGAACCGGCAAATACGGCGAGGAGGCCTATGACACCGAGGCATACAGCGTCACGGAGATCGAGCGCATCGGGCATGCGGCGTTCAGGGCGGCGATGCAGCGGCAGAAGCGCCTTGTCAGCGTCGATAAGGCAAATGTCCTCGAAACCTCGCGGCTCTGGCGCAAAACCATGCACCGCCTCGCGGAATCCTACCCGGAGGTGGAATACGGCGACCTGTTCGTGGATAATGCCGCGATGCAGCTTGTGCGGAATCCGGGGCAGTTTGATGTCATCGTGACCTCCAACATGTTCGGCGATATTCTCTCGGACGAGGCCTCGCAGCTCACGGGGTCGATCGGCATGCTCGCATCGGCGTCGCTCGGCAGCACGACCCGCGGCATGTATGAGCCGATTCACGGCTCTGCGCCGGATATCGCCGGGAAAGACCTCGCAAACCCGATCGCGACGGTGCTCTCCGCTGCGATGATGCTGCGGTATTCCTTCGGGCTTTCCGCCGAGGCGGACTGTATCGAGCAGGCGGTGAACCGCGTACTGGAGCGCGGCATCCGCACAGCCGACCTGACCGGGGACACCGGCATCGAGCCGGTCTCCTGCTCCGCCATGACCGCCGCAATTCTTTCCGAAATCTGACACGGCAGCAGTATGGACTTTTATATGGTGCCTCCGGCGGATTGGTAGTGGGGGCGCTGCCCCATTATCAATGCATCGCAGATACCGCATAAAAAGCCCATGCTGCCGTCGTGGAAATTTGAGAAAAACACTTGCAAAAATCGGCAGGATATGGTATACTGAAATGTGTACTTTTACGGAAGGCGGTTGTTTGCCATGAACCTGACATTTCAAATCCTGCGGGAGGGCGCGAAAATCCCGCTCCGCGCAACAGAATACAGCGCCGGCATGGACTTATCCGCCTGCCTGACGGAGGATGTCGTCATCCCGCCGCACGAGATCCGGCTGATTCCGACCGGACTTGCCGCAGCGCTCGATGAGCCCTCGGCAATGCTGATGATCTGTGCCCGCTCCGGTCTCTCGACCAAGCACGGCATCGGCATGGCGAACGGCGTCGGCATCGTCGATACCGATTACCGCGGCGAGCTCTGCGTCCCGCTGATCAACCAGAGCGACACCGCATTCACCGTCACGAACGGGCTGCGCATCGCACAGCTCATCGCAGTTCCGGTCTATATGCCGCAGATTCTCACCGCTGAGACGCTGCCGGATACCAAGCGCGGCACCGGCGGCTTCGGCTCGACCGGCGCATAATACACAGACAGAGAAATAAATCAACAGAACAAAAAAAGGAAAGGAATCCGCAATTATGAAACGCAAGCTGGTCTATCTGTTTCTGATCCTCACTGCCATCCTCGCCGGCCACTACATCGGCAAGGCCTGCCTCAACGGCGACCCCGTCTGGGCGTGGCTCGGCAAGCAGCTTGAATTCGGCTTCGATCCGCACGCGATCAATCTTCAGGTTCTGGTACTGAATCTCGGGATGCATTTCACGATCAACGCGCTTCAGGCCATCCTGATCTTTATCGCAATTCTGATCGCGCCGAAGGTGTCGGATTCAATCAATTAACACGGAAAGAAGGATGATTTCATGCGTTGGGAAACGCATCTGCACACAAAGGAGGGCAGCGCATGCGCCTCCGCCTCCGCTGCGGAAATGGCAAAAACCTGCAAGGAGGCCGGCTATGACGGCATGTTTGTCACCGATCATTTTTATCACGGCAACACCTGCGTTGACCGCGATCTGCCGTGGGAGGAATGGGCAAGGCAGTTTTCGCTCGGCTATTATCATGCAAAGGAGATCGGCGACCGGATCGGCCTGCGCGTCTGCTTTGGCTGGGAGTATAGCTGGGACGGAAACGATTTCCTGACCTACGGGCTCTCGCCGCAGTGGCTCGCGGCACACCCGGAGACCGTCCGGGTCACGCCGTATGAGTATCTCAAGCTCATCCGCGAGGCGGGCGGCTGCATCGTCCATGCTCACCCCTTCCGGCAGGAATGGTATGTCAAAATGATCAAGCTGCTTCCCGATCTGGTCGATGCGGTGGAGGTCTATAACGGCGGGAATCATGAGGATGTGTATAATGACCGGGCGCTCTGGTATGCCGAGAGCTTCGGCATGAAGCAGACCTCCGGCTCCGATACGCACTGGAGCGGCGTGTTTACCGGCGGGATCCTGACCGACTGCGAGATGAACAGCACCGAGGATTACGGCGGGATCATCCGAAGCGGCGGCATCACCGGCCTGATCCGCGCCGGAAAAGACTGCCCCTTTTGAGAAAAAATAGGTATCGCTGCGCTCCATTCAAAATCATCGCGAAGCGATACCTTTTTCATAAACAGAAAGCGCCGCACGGAAAACCCAGTGCGGCGCTCTTGTTATGCGCTGTGATCTTATTTCTTGACGTTGAATGCAGCGATGCCCGGATAGCAAGCGGAATCGCCGAGCTCCTCCTCGATGCGGAGAAGCTGATTGTACTTTGCAACACGCTCGGAGCGGCTCGGAGCACCGGTCTTGATCTGTGCGGTGTTCAGTGCAACTGCGAGGTCTGCGATCGTGGTATCAGCGGTCTCGCCGGAGCGGTGAGAAGAAATTGCAGTGTAGCCTGCCTTGTGAGCCATCTTGATTGCCTCAAGGGTCTCGGAGACAGAACCGATCTGGTTCAGCTTGATCAGGATGGAGTTTGCAGCGCCGAGGCTGATGCCCTTGGAGAGGCGCTCGGTGTTGGTGACGAACAGGTCGTCGCCGACGAGCTGAACCTTGCTGCCGAGCTTCGCAGTCATTCTCTGCCAGCCTTCCCAGTCCTCCTCATCCAGACCGTCCTCGATCGAGATGATCGGATACTTGTCAACGAGTGCTTCCCAGTGTGCGATCAGCTCATCGGAGGTGAACTCCTTGCCGGACTTCGGCTGCTTGTAGAAGCCCTTGCCCTTTTCGCTCTTCCACTCGGAGGAAGCAGCGTCCATTGCGATCATGAAGTCCTTGCCCGGCTCAAAGCCTGCTGCCTTGATTGCCTCGAGGATCTTCTCGATTGCGTCCTCATCGCTCTTGAGCTGGTTCGGAGCAAAGCCGCCCTCGTCGCCGACAGAGGTGACGTCGCCCATTTCCTTGATCAGGGCGCGGAGCTTGTGGAAGACCTCTGCACACCAGCGCAGTGCCTCCTTGAAGGACGGTGCGCCGACCGGCATGATCATGAATTCCTGTGTATCAACCGCGCTGTCTGCGTGTGCGCCGCCGTTGAGAATGTTCATCATCGGGACAGGGAGCTTGGTGCCCTGGATGCCGCCGAGGAAGCGATAAAGCGGAATACCGAGGGAGGTCGCAGCAGCTCTTGCGGAAGCGATCGAAACTGCGAGGATCGCATTTGCGCCGAGGTTGGACTTGTCCTTCGTGCCGTCCGCCTCGATCATCGCCTTGTCGATCGCATAAATATCGGAAGCGTCCTTGCCGGTCAGAACCGAGTTGATGGTGCCGTTGATGTTTGCGACAGCCTTCTGAACGCCCTTGCCGAGGTAGCGGCTCTTGTCGCCGTCACGCAGCTCAAGCGCCTCAAACTCACCGGTAGAAGCGCCGCTCGGAGCGGTACCTCTTGCAACGGTGCCGTCTGCGAGGTAAACCTCAGCCTCAACGGTCGGGTTGCCTCTGGAGTCGAGGATTTCTCTGCCGATAACCTTTTCAATCGTCATATTGCCCATAAGAAAAACTCCTTCTGCCGAAAGGACGCTGTAAAGATGCAGGGTACTGTCGGCGTATTATTTATCATCACTGCGGATGCTGCCGCAGTAATAATCGCAGATTTTGACAGATGCGGGTACAGTTCCGCACATATATCTAAATCATACCACATTTTCCCTTATTTGTCAAGTGCGCGGAGCCCGCGCTGGCGATTTGGCTTCGCGGGTTTCTTGGCATATCCGCCCAATCTCAATCAGGACGCAGCACAGGTGTGTGCTGCTCTTTTGGTTTATGCGCCCACTATTCGTATGCGGATACTGCCGCGTGCACGCCCAAGCGTGCCCACCTATTCGGCTGAGACAAGAAATTCAACTCCGCTCATTATGGTGCGAAGCGAATTGGCAGCGGGGGTTCCCCGCCGCAGCACAGGTGTGTGCTGCTTTTTTGGTTCATGCGCCCAATGTCCGTATCGGTTTGGGGGATATTGCCGCAAGATAATCTGATTTCAGTACACCATTTGTAGAAGAATGAGGAGTAGATTTTTTCTCTAAAAAATATAAAAATAAATATATATATT
>JAFUAD010000085.1 GCA_017460835.1 Oscillospiraceae bacterium | reverse complement strand
TGCGGAACAGCTCCTCACGGTACCGGCGCGCGGTATCCTCAAATTCCTGACGGTTCATGACGGCATGACCTCCTGTTTTTCATAGTGTTTTATTCTATGCGGGGAGACAGGGAATCTTGCATTGTTCTGCGATTGGACAAATTGTCTAATTTCATACAATCTGATTTGTGGGTTTGTCCAATGTTTTCACATTAGTATTGCGCGCATCACAAAAGCGTGATATAATAGTTAAAACCAAAGGAGGGAAGAAAAATGTTTGATCATCCCGGAAAACAACTCAAAGATTTTGGTGTTTTCATTTTTTTGATTATGGTTATCGCGGCAACAATAATCGGCTATTTAATTGGAGCCCCTGCTGATCATGGGCTGATCGGCGCAGGAATCGGTGCAGTCATCGGAATCACAATCGGTTGGTTGAGTACCATTGTTCTAATTGCATTCGGCGAGCTGGTTGAAAATACTACACGCATCCGTGAATTGATGGAAGAAGACGATGATAATGATGAACATGAGGAAACGCAGGAGACAATACAGAAGCCAATTGAACAGCCGAATACCCTCGTTTCTCAGCAAAATCATGAAAAACATGTATGTGACAAATGCGGCTCAAAAAACGAAGTTGATTTGAAATTTTACGAAGAAAACGGCTACTGGATCTGCGATCAATGCGGATATTGGAATACCGAGGAAGATAATGACGAATAAATCATGAAAAAGCAACACCAATTAGAATCAGTGCATCGCTTGTCAGCAGGATATAATAGTTAAAAACAATGGAGGAAAGAAAAATGGATGGCAATAAGTATAAGAACAGCGGAACAGGATATTTATTTCTGATTTGCTTAATCTTCTCCGTTGTCGGCGGCTATATCGGATACCAGTTTTATAAATTGGGATCATTTATGTCAGGTTCAACGGATGAGAAAATAACAATGATAGCAACATTTGCCGGAGGCGGTGTTGTACTAGGGGCTATTATAGGATATCCGTTCGCAAAAATACTGGAAGGAATCGGTGAAATAATAGACAATCAGCAGTATCAGATTGATTCTTTATCTAGGCGCATTGATAGATTAAGTAATGAGATTTACAGTAATATGCAGACGAAAAACACTCATACAACAAATAAAAGAGCCGATAAAAACGGGACTGTGAAATGTTGGAAATGCGAAACAGATAATAAAGTTGATCTGAAATCATACAAAGAAAACGGCTACTGGATTTGCGAATCGTGCGGTTGCCAGAATACGGGTGGAATTGACGAATAATCCGAAAGCAAAAGCAAAGCTGCGGTTATGAGAATTGCCGCAGCTTTGCTTTTTCATACGCACAGAAAGCGGACACAGCACGCCTGAGTTGTGAAGAATAAACGGATTTCAACAGAAAACGGAGCAGAATTTCTCTTTGCAGAGCGGGCATTTCTCCGCCCGATTCCGGCAGATTCCCTCTTTACATTTCCTTTTTTATATGGTATAATGAGGGATAACAGATATACCCCGAAGCCGGAGCAAGCTGCCTCCGGCGGACGTGAAGGAGGCATTTCTCAATGGGGAAAATCATCGCAGTTGCGAACCAAAAGGGCGGTGTCGGCAAATCGACGACCGTCGTCAGCCTCGGCGCATATCTCGGGATGCGCGGCAAAAAGGTCCTCTGCATCGACACCGATTCGCAGGGCAATACCACGACCGGCCTCGGCATCGCGAAGAAGGGGCTCTCCTGCTCCTGCTATGATGTTCTGATCGGCAAGGCGCGCATTCAGGACGCGATTGTCGAAACCGAATTTGAAAATGTCAGCCTGCTGCCGGCTGTCTCGGCGCTCGCGGGCGCGGAAATCGACTTGATCGAGGTCGAAAACCGCGTTCAGCGGCTGAAAATGGCGCTGATGACCTGCCGGCTGTCCTATGACTTCATTCTCATCGACTGCCCGCCCTCGCTCAGCCTGATTACCCTGAACAATCTGGTCTCGGCGGATACCGTCCTGATCCCGATGACGGCGGAGTACCTCTCGCTGGAGGGCCTTTCGCAGCTCTATGAGACAATCCGGATCGTCAAATCGAAATATAACCCCGGGCTCGAAATCCAGGGAATCCTGTTCACAATGTATGACCCGCGGCTGAATCTCTCCGTTCAGGTCGTCGAGGAGGTCGAAAAATATTTCCCCGGCAAGGTCTTCAAGACCAAAATCCCGCGGAATGTCCGCCTCTCGGAGGCACCCAGCCACGGCAAGCCGGTCTTTTATTATGAGCGGTCGTCAAAGGGCTCGGAGGCTTACGAGATGCTCGGCCATGAGCTGCTCGGCGAGCCGCTTGAGCCGGACAGAAAGCCCAGACGCTTCATCTTCAGCCGGAAGTAATCCGGCGCACAAATACTGACAGAAAGCAGGCGAGAATATGGCAAGAGGCGGACTTGGCCTCGGCAACGGGCTCAGCAATCTGTTTGAGCAGAATGCCGCAGACCCGGCAAGCGGCGTCCAGACCGTGCGGATCACGGAGATCGAACAGAACCGCTCGCAGCCCCGCAAGCACTTCGATGACGAGGCGCTGACAGAGCTTGCGGAATCCATACAGGCACACGGCATGCTTCAGCCGATTGTCGTCAGACCGATCGGGGACAGGCGCTATCAGATCGTCGCGGGCGAGCGCCGCTGGCGTGCGGCAAAGCGCATCGGCCTCTCCGAGGTTCCGGTGATTATCCGGGAGATGAGCGATACCGAAGCGAGCCAGATCGCGATGATCGAGAACCTCCAGCGCGAGAATCTCAGCCCGATCGAGGAGGCAATAGGGTATCAGGCGCTGATGCAGCAGTTCCATATGACGCAGGAGGAGGTCGCGAAGACCGTCGGGCGCTCCCGGCCGGCTGTCGCGAACAGTCTCCGGCTGCTGAATCTGCCGATTCTGGTGCAGGAATATCTCGAAAAGGGCAAGATCACCGTCGGACATGCAAAGGCACTCGCGGGAATCAAGGACGAGCAGCTTTTGCTGCAATGCGCCGCAAAGGCCGCCGCGGACAAGATCACCGTGCGGGATATCGAGGCCATCGCGCAGAAGCAGAATGCCGGGCAGAAGGGCGATGCCGCCGTAAAGCAGAAAACGCCGGATCAGATCTACTATGAGGAAATGGAGATCAGCCTCGGCAATCACTTAGGGCGCAGAGTTCAGGTGCAGACAGGTAAGAAAAAGGGTACTTTGACCCTTGAATTTTATAACAAAGAGGACTTGCAGGCGCTTTGTCAGCTTTTGACAAAGGAAGAAGAAAATTAAAGACGGAGGTATGTGAAATGATCGAAAATGCGAACAAATTTCAGAAGGAAGGTCTGACCTTCGACGATGTGCTGCTGATTCCCGGCGAATCGGATGTCACCCCGAATCAGATCCGTCTTGCGACCAGACTGGCGGGGGAGATTCAACTGAACACCCCGATCATGACCTCGGCAATGGACACCGTTACCGAATCCAAAATGGCAATCGCGATCGCGCGCGAGGGCGGCATCGGCATCATCCACAAGAACATGACCATTGAGCAGCAGTGCGATGAGGTCGATAAGGTCAAGCGCTCGGAGAATGGCGTCATTGTCAATCCGTTCGCGCTGACGGAGGATCGCTTTGTCTATGACGCGGATGAGCTCATGGGCAAATACAAGATCTCCGGTGTCCCGATTGTTGACAAGGAAGGGCATCTGGTCGGCATCATCACAAACCGCGACATGCGCTTCCTGACCGATTTCAGCACCCGCATCAGCGAGGTCATGACAAAGGACAATCTCGTGACCGCACCCGTCGGCACGACGCTGACCGAAGCGCAGGAGATTCTGCGTTCGCATAAGATCGAAAAGCTCCCGATTGTGGACGAAAAGGGCATCCTCCGCGGCCTGATTACGATCAAGGATATCGAAAAATCCGTCAAATATCCGAATTCTGCGCGTGATGCCGGCGGCAGACTGCTCTGCGGCGCGGCGATCGGCGTGACAAAGGATGTGCTGGAGCGTGCGGGTCATCTGATCGACGCAAAGGCGGATGTGCTGGTGCTCGACAGCGCACACGGCCACAGCGCCAACATCATCCGGACGCTGAAGGAGATTAAGGCGGCATTCCCGGATACACCGGTCATCGCGGGCAATATCGCGACTGCCGAGGGCGCAGAGGCGCTGATTCAGGCGGGCGCGGATGCGATCAAGGTCGGCATCGGCCCGGGCTCGATCTGCACGACCCGTGTTGTCGCGGGTATCGGTGTTCCGCAGATTACGGCGATCTATGATGCGGCCTGTGTCGCGGAGAAGTACAATATCCCGGTCATTGCGGACGGCGGCATCAAGTATTCCGGCGATATCGTCAAGGCACTCGCTGCCGGCGCAAGCGTTGTCATGCTGGGCAGCCTGTTTGCGGGATGCGACGAGGCACCGGGCGCAACCGAAATCTATCAGGGCAGACAGTTCAAGGTCTATCGCGGCATGGGCTCGCTCGGCGCAATGGAGGCCGGCTCGAAGGACCGCTACTTCCAGGAGGGCGCAAAGAAGCTCGTTCCGGAGGGCGTCGAGGGCAGAGTGCCCTACAAGGGGCTCGTCGCCGAGACCGTGTTCCAGCTCTGCGGCGGCATCCGCTCCGGCATGGGCTACTGCGGCTGCGTCGATATCCCGACGCTTCATGAGCGCGCAAAATTCGTGCGCATCACCGGCGCCGGTCTGAAGGAAAGCCATCCGCACGATATCTACATCACAAAGGAAGCCCCGAATTATTCGGTTCAGATCTGATTCGTACAATAAAGAACCCCCGCTTCACAGGAAGCGGGGGTTTGTTGCTTATGCAGCAAGGTCATCCTCGGTGATTTTACCGGAAAGGAATCTCAGCAGCTTTGCGAGGTCATCGCTCTTAATGGTGCTGTCATGTGTGACATCGGCATTTTTCTTGCCCTTGTCCGTGATGCCTGTGCCGGTATCCTCAGATGCGACACGCGCGATCATAACCGCGTCCAGAACGTCAACTGTGCCGTTGTCGTCTGCATCGCCCCACTTCGCATCGGAAATCGGAGCGGCAGTGGTCTCGGTTACGGTTGTCGTGGTGGTAGTAGTAGTGGTCGTTGTCGTGGTAGTCGTAGTGGTAGAGGAGGTTGCGGAGGTGACGATCGGGTCGCCGTTGTCGTCGAGCACGATCGGGCTGTCGAACACCAACGTCACATAGTTGAGCTTGTAGTCCGAAGCATTGTTGTTCCACCAGCTCTGGAACTGAATGTAATCGTAGGAGAGGTTCCAGTCATCGCCGAATGCGCCGACGGAAACCGGGGTCTCACCGTCATTGTAGACGATATCCTCCTCTGCGAACATGAACTGATAGCTTTCCAGCGAGGTGCCGTAGGTGATCTGCTCATACATCCACTTGTACTCGGAGGGCGTTTCATACGGTTCCTCGTCGCCGAAGAAGCCGTTGAATGCAACCGTAACGCCGAAGCACGGATCCGCACCGGTCGCGGTGCCGGTACCCTGAATCATCACGCCGATGATGTTTGCAACATCCTTGAAGGGCTTGATATCGAGCAGATACGGGAACTCGCCGGTCGTATTCGGGACAAAGTTGCCGTCGTCATCGTAAGTTCCGCTGTACTTCGACATATCGAAGGTATAGGTGGTCGTGGTGTTGGTTGCGATGCCGGTCATGGTCTTGAAGTTGTTTTCGATCTCGCTGTCAAACCACTTCAGGCCGGTACGGCTGAAGTATGCAAGGTCGCCGCCGTCGCCTGCATCCCAGAGGATCGGGCAGATGCCGTCGAAGCCGAGCGCTGTGGAGAACAGCGTCTGGATCCAGCTTCTGATCGAAGCCGCTTCTCTGTTCTCGTTGGTGACTACGCCGCACTCGCCGATGATAACCGGAATGCCCTTTGCGGAGAACGCCTTATACATATCGTTGACGTCGTTCTTCATCTCGTTGATCTCGGTGCTGGTGCCCCATGTGTTGACTTCCTGACCCCAGCTTGCATTTGCGGGACGGATCGAGAAGTTAGGCGGGGAATAATAGTGGATATCGACTGCGATCATATTCGCGCTGTCAGTCGGCAGCTTGAAAGAGCTGTTGAGCGCAGCATCAAGGTTGGTGTTGTTTGCCGGGATTACCAGCAGACGGGAGGCATTGTTGCCGCCGGTCGCACGGACCGTATCGACGAACGCCTGACCCATTTCAAGCTCGACGTCATAGCTCCAGCAGATTTCGTTCCAGCCCTCGAAAACGAGCTTGCCGTCATAGCTCTTGAAGTAGTTTGCGATCTGCTTCCAGACATTCGTGAACTTGGTCTTCTGCGAGGTGCCCTGCCAGAGCCAGCCGTCGCTGTATGTGCCCTTGGTCGCGTTGGAGGATGCGGATGCACCCTCGGAAGCGCCGTCGTGGTGGATGTTGATGATCGCATACATGTCAAGGTCGATGCAGTAATCCACAACCTCCTTGACGCGGGCAAGATACGCGGTGTTGATGTTGCCGGAGGAGTCCATGTTCTCCATCCAGGTGACCGGAATCCGGACTGTATTAAAGCCGGAATTCTTGATCGCGGCGATCATCGCCTTTGTGGTGTGCTGCTTGTTGTTCCAGCCGACCTCGGTATCGACATACGGGTCGGTGCTGACATAGCTCTTCACGTTTGCGGAATCGAGCGCATTGCCGAGGTTCCAGCCCATGCCCATGTCCTCAACCGTCGCAATCGCATCGGTCGTGTCCGCCGCCGCGGGCAGCGCGCCGAAATTATACGCTGCTGCGGAGAGCGACATCACGGCAGAAAGCATGCCGGCTGTCAGCTGCTTAAACAGTTTCATAGGGGTACACTCCTTTACAAGATATTTTGGTACTTTCACTTTACCACAAAGCGCGCCGAAAGTCAAGCAATTTATTCAAAAAAGGGCAATTTTATCCTACCAAATTTTCGAGCCTGTTTTTGTGCATTTTCACCACATTCCCTGAATTCTGTTTTAATAAAAGGCGCGGTATTGTGCGCAATATTATTTTAATTCTCTGCTTTTGACAATATATTCATGATAATTTGTTCCTTCCCGGCATTTGCGCTGCTTTCGCAGATACACGGTTTTCCGGGCAAAATCAAAACGGAGCAGCACCCTTCGGCGCTGCTCCCGCGATTCTTCTATTTTCCGGTTCGTAGCCGGTGCTCACTCTGCATATTTCGAGGTGATCCCAAAGTATTCCTCCAGCGTCAGTCCGCTGTCATAGATGGTCTTTGCCCACTCCTTGCCGAGATAGCGCACATGCCACGACTCATACTTATACCCGGTGATCTCCTCCTTGCCCTTCGGATACCGGATGATAAAGCCGTACTTCCAGCAGTTTTCGCCGAGCCACTTTGCCTCCGGCGTATTGTCAAAGGAGCTGCCGGCGTAGTTGATGTCCATTGCAAGGCCGGTCTGATGCTCGGAATGGCCGGCGCGTGCAGAGCAGCGGTCCGCTTCATACTGCCCCTTCCGCGTGACATAATTGCTGTAAAGCTGCTTCTGGTAGGAATAAGAGCGGAACCCGGAGCATATTGTCAGCGTGTAGCCGTCTTTTTTTGCCGCCGCTGCCATTTCATTAAAGGCAGCCTGTGCCTCCGGCGTCAGCCCGCCGGGATTATAGCTTGACGGCAGCGAATAGGTCTTGTTCACGATCAGCACGCCCTGCACATAGGTGATGCCGTTGATGACCTCGATATCCGAGCGCGGTGCGGCCGGCTGCGTCGCGGTTGTTGCGGGTGCAGCCTGAGACGATGCCGGTTCCGAGGACGCCGGGCTCTGTGCCGTGCTTGAGCCGGAGGTGGTCTCCGGCGCCGCGGATGTGTCCGGCACGGTCTGCGGCGGCGTGCTCAGCGGCAGGGTCGTGGTCACGGCAGCGCCCTCCTTCACCGTGATCTGCACCTCCGCAAAGACCCGCGGATTGCTGACCGATGTGACACGGACGGTGCATGTGCCCGCGCCGACTGCCGTGATTCTTCCGATGTCATCGACCTCTGCAACGGCAGGATTGTCGCTTTCCCACATTTCCGAGCGATCCTCGGCATCATCCGGCAGCATGGTCACGATCGGCATGATCGCACCGTCGCCGACATTCATCGTCGCCGAATAAAAGCTCAGGCTGATGCCCGTGACAGAGCCGGGCGGGAGCGGTTCCGTTGTGGTCGTGGTCTCCTCTGTGGTTGTCGAGTTTTCCGTTGTTGTCACCTCCGCAGCGGAGCTGTCCGGAAGCTGCTCCGCGATCTGTGCAGGCGTTCCGTTTCCGCTGTCCGGGTTTTTCTGCCGCTTCATCATGACGATGATCGCCGCGAGCATGCCGATGAGCAGCAGCGCCATCAGCGCAAGCAAAATCGCGGGCGCGGCATTCTGCATGCTTTTCTTTTTGTTCTTTGCCATTCTCCGGTCATCCTTTCTGTTTTCTGTTCATTATTCCTCGGAGCGTTTCTGCACTATATTATATCACGTTTTTTTGATTTTGTCACTATGATTTCCGCAATTTCTTTTTTCCGGATTCTCATTTTGCCGTCACAAATATTTTACACAATAAATGCAAAATGCTCTTGACATATTTTATGAAGTTATGCTATAATAAGAAATATATAAACCGAGCGGCATTCCGTATGCCGGCCGGACAAAAGGAGGATTCATCTATGAAACTGAATATCGTGGCAAAAAAGATCCAGATCGGTCCGAGTTTTTCTGAATATGCAGAGAAAAAGCTCAACCAGAAGCTCGACAAATTCTTTGAGGACGAAGCAGAAGCCAAAATCACCCTGAATGAGCAGAGCGGTCAGATCGTCTGCGAGCTGACTGTCCGCGCAGGAAGTATGATCTATCGCGCCGAGCAGAGCGCGACCGACAAAAATGACGCGCTGGATTCCGCAATCGACAAGATCATCCGGAAGATCCGCCGCAACAAAACCAAGCTCGGCAAGCGCATCAAGGCGAGCGCGCTTTCTCCGGATTCCTTTACCGATACCGTCGAGGATCAGACCGAGTACAATCTGATCCGGAAAAAGGCATTCCGGCTCCAGCCCATGACAACCGAGGAGGCGATCCTGCAAATGAATATGCTGGGACATTCCTTCTTCGTGTTCCAGAACGGCGAGAACGGCACAATCAATATCGTGTACCGCCGCGTGGACGGCGACTATGCACTGCTGGAGCCCTCTACCGAGTAAGATGCAAGCAGCCGGACAAGGAATTGTCCGGCTGCTTTGCCTGTCACCCCTTCTTTTTAGGAAACGTACTTCTGCGGTCAGTCAGAGCTTGTCGATGCTTTCAGCGATGGGCAGTGGGGGACGCCGTCCCCCACACCCCTGCCAGAGGGATACTATCCCTCTGGACTCCCATTGCTGCTCCGCTTCAGCCCCTTTGCAAGG